>NZ_JAPDFL010000001.1:395000-695000 GCF_025949695.1 Pararhodobacter zhoushanensis
TCGACCGGGGTGCGGTCCGCTTCCAGCCAGTAGCGCATGTTGCGGTATTGGGGCGTGATCGTGCAGGTGATCTCGGCGCGGGGTTCGGTGGCGGCGACGGCTTCGCAGACCTGACGCAACAGCGCACCCTTGGCCTCCAGCCCCTCACGTTCGAAGTCGCGCAGGATGAAGGTGATCTTCATCTCGGCAGCGCTGCCCTTCATGTCGGTGGCGTGGATGAAGCCTTCGCGGCCCTCGGTCGTCTCGGGCGTCATCGTCGCCTGGGGCAGCGTCTGGATCAGTTTGCCCGCCAGATGGATCGCGCTGACCAGCTTGCCGGTGGCATAGCCGGGGTGGATGGAAACGCCTTTGATCACCACCGTGGCGCCATCGGCCGAGAAGGTTTCGTCCTCGATCTCGCCGACCTTACCGCCGTCGAAGGTATAGGCGAAGTCGACGCCGAGGTCTTTGGGGAGTTGGGCATCCACGCCGCGGCCGATCTCTTCATCCGGGGTGAAGGCCAGCCGCAGGGTGGGGCGGGGCAGGTCGGGGTTGTCGAGGAGGTGGCGGGCGGCGGTCATGAGGATGGCGACGCCGGCTTTGTCGTCGGCCCCCAGCAGGGTGAGGCCCGAGGCGGTGATCAGGTCATGGCCTTGCTTTTGCGCCAGATAAGGGAACGCCTCAGGGGTCAGGGTCAGCGTGGGATCATCGGGATAGGTGATCGCGCCGCCGTTATAGCCTTTGATCACGCGGGGTTTGACATTCGTGGCGTTGAACTGGGGGGCGGTGTCGACATGGGCGAGGAAGCCGATGGTGGGGCCAGCGGCTGTGCCGGGGATGGTGGCGAGGACCGCGCCGTAGGGGGTCAGCTGGACATCCTGCGCACCCAGCGCGGTGAGTTCGTCGACCAGCAGGCGCTGCATGTCGAGCTGGATCGCGGTGGAGGGGCTGGTCGGGCTGTCGGCATCGGACTGGCTGTCGATGGCGCAATAGCGGGTCAGGCGGTCGGTGAGTTCGGTGGTGAAATCGGTCATGGCGGGCCTCCGTTTGACGGGATGAGGCCCGGCGGGAAGCGGGAAGTCAAGACTTTCGAGAGGGGGTGTCCCCTGATGGGACATTTTCTGAAACCAATAGATTCAACGGTTTAGGAGCGCCGATTCAGGTTTCGTTAACACTTGCCCCCTGCCCGGTCGCAGCATCCCTGCGCGCACGGCGCATCAGATACCACACGATGAGCCGATGTGCCGGGGCAACAGGCAGCATGTAAGCCCGCCCGAAGAGGTTATGCGTCACCACGGACGAGGTGATCGACAGCCGCAGGCCCTCGACCGTGATCGAGGTCATCACGTCCAGATGCCGGTCACGCTCGGTCAGGACCAGAAGTTCGGGCGTGACCTCTTCCACCAGAAAGAACTCGACGCGGTCGCCCACGGCCACAGTCTCGGCCACGCGCCCGCGAAAGCCGCCCAGCTGCTTGACGCCAAAGCGGGCGGAGATGGCGTCGCGGATGCGGAAGGCCAAGGCAAACAGCGGGATGGGCCGGGCATTCAGGAAGCGCCACGCCTGCAACGGGGTCATAGGGCGCGGCAGCTGCATCGACTGGATGTCGAGAAAGGCCAACTGCGCCAGTGGGGCGACGAGGCGCAGGTTGACGGGCGGGTCGGTGGGCAGGGTTCTGGGCATGATATCGAACGTCGCGAAGCTTTGACTCTATGCTGCTGATTGTCTTAATCCAATCGAGGGGCCGTGTCGCGCAATGTTGGCCCAAACGTCAAGCATTTCTGACCTGCAGCGGCCCGTCGGAACGGCTTGGGGCAATGTCCTCTGTGCGGGACCGAGTAGACTTTCATTGAAAGCCTTCCTGCGGCTGCTTTCGAGCAAATACAATCTTAAGCGTAAGAACCTGATATTCAAAATAGGCAACGCCTTTGCGATAGCTTGTGACAAAGTATGGGTGTAGCCCGGTAGGCAGAAAGCACAAACGGCAACCTCTGAAAAGGAATAGTTGATAGAATAGCGATCAACCCCTTGTTCGTTCTGCAAACTCACCGGAACGAGCCCCTAACGTGATAGCCACACCCGTCCTCGCCGCGATATCAGCCATATAACCCCTGAGAGCAAAAGGGTCAGAAAATATCATGTCCGGAGCATTGTCCGGATCGCCTTGAAAACAGTCTAAAACATCGCGAAATTGCTGAGCGACATTCCGTTGCGTCAAAGTCTCAGGGTTTCCGTTTGGCCGCGCAGTTAACTCACATGCAGGCACGACATCGACACCGTCAGAGCCGTATAGCCAAACAAAGGCACCAGCGGATGTGGTGCGTTTGAGCATGTCATTACACTGTTGCAACAGCTTCTTTTGTTCAGCTTTGCTCTTGGAGCCTCCCGACCACTTCGCTTGGATCAGAAGTCCCTTCGAAATAGTCGCCTCAGAATCTTCCACCCGGATTGCGATGAATAAATCCGCACCAGCGCGCTTTTCTTGCGAACCGGGACCACGATCAGTGAATTCTTGGGCAATAACTGTTATTTTCCGATCTAAGATCCCCAAGCCATTAAGCTGTTGTTCCAGTCGAACCGCTATTTTTGATGTTACAGCGGGTTCTTGAGCTCCACGGGCTGTTTGCTGGATTACCGTTTCATCTACAGCGTTTCTTATAAGGTCTGCCAAAATATCGCGTGTGACCGTGTCGCCTTTTAACATTGCCATAGTCCTCTTAGGTCCGATGAAGATTCTAACTATGCTCGGAATACTTGATTGGTGTCGAGGTCTTTAGCAGACATCGGTGGGAGTCGCAGCATCCGGTAACGTGGGCTCCATCCTGCCGTTCGCTGCGATCTGCGCCAAGGTCCGGCTTTTCATTTTGGGTCAGTTGATGACGAGAAGGCCCGTTTCGTATGACGTCTGACACAGGGCGACCTCCGGTCTGCGCAGGAGAGCATCGGGGGCGGCCACAGGTCACCACAAGCCGTGTCGCAGGCGGCTTACGCGTCCCACGCCACCGGCATCCTGAGCGGCCCGCGAAAGGCCCAGCCGCCAAAGGGTGTTTCGCCCTCCAGCCGCAGGCCGGGCAGCCGCTCGAAGATCATCGGCATCGCCACCTCGGCGATCAGGCAACGCGAGGCCCAGGCACCGGCGCAGAAATGCGGCCCGGCACCGAAGGCAATGGACGGCCCGGCGTCCTGCGTCAGGTCGAACACATCGGGGCGGGCGAAGACGTTTTCATCCCGGTTGCCTGAGGAGAACATCAGGAACACGCGGTCCTCGGGCGCGAGCTGCACGCCATGCAGGGTATAGGGCTGCGCCACGCGGCGCGGCGACATGGCGACGGGGGCGATCCAGCGGGCGTATTCCTCGAACGCGGCGAGCCATGTGACCTGCCCCGAGAGCACCAGCGCCAGTTGGTCGGGGTGGGTCAGCATCGCCCATGAAAGGCCTGCGATCACATCGCGCGGCTCGTTCTGGCCGCCCGAGATCGCCAGTTTCACATTGGCGCGGATCGAGGCATCGCTCAGCCCGGCCTGCATCTGCACCGAGAGCAGCGAGGCATCGGGCGCGTCACGCAGCACCGGCATGCGCGCGTCGATATAGCGGTCGATGGCGGCGGTGCAGTCGTTGCAGCGCGCCTCGACCGCCGGATCGCCCGCGTAGTTGGAGATGCCGTCCATCATCCCCTGACTGACGCGGTCCATCTCCTGCCACGGGATCTGCGTCAGGCCGGTGATCACCTTGAGCGCCTCACCCGAAATCCGCGTGGCAATGTCGCGCAGCATGTCGGCGCGGGTCTGGGGGCGCAGTTCGTCAAGGATTTCGGCGGTGAAGCTCTGGAACTGCGCCTTCCACGTGTCGCGCACGGTGCGCGGCGAGACGGTGGGGAAGATCGCCTTGCGCTCGATGCTATGCGCCTCGCCATCCTTGCGCATCATGTTCTGGCCCATGAGCACACTCATCAACCCGCCGGGCTGGTCGGACGAAAAGATGTCGATCTTCTTTTCATTGGTGAAAATGTCGTCGCGCCGGGTCAGCAGGGTCGCGCCCAGTTGCGGGACATAGGCGACCGGGGCCTGCGCCCGCATGCGTTTGAGGGTGGGATAGGGATCAGCCCAGAACGCGGCCAGATCAATGTCGAAGACGGGTGCGGTCGACATGGTTTCCTCTCAGCGTCATGGCGCGGATATCTGACCGGCGCGGCGTTGCGCTGTCAACGTGCTGGTCGGTTGGGTGCGCAGGGCCTAGGCTTTGTCGCTCATGGTAAATTGGAGAGTGCGATGGTGTCGGTGGTCATGCTGGGGGCGAGTGGCGCGGTGGGAGGCGCGGCCTTGCGGACGCTCAAGGCGATGCCGCAGGTGGCGCGGGTCACGCTGCTGAGCCGCCGCGCGACGGGGCTGGCGGGTGCCAAGGTGACCGAGCAGGTGGTGGATCCGGGCGACGCCGCCCGCTACGCCGCGCATCTGGCCGGGCATGAGGCGGCGATCTGCACGCTGGGGGTGGGTGAGCCCTCGAAGGCGTCGCGGGCCGAGTTCACGCGGGTGGACCACGATATGCCGCTGGCCTTCGGGCAGGCCTGCCATGACGCCGGGGTCGCGCATTTCGGGCTGCTGGCGGCGGTGGGCAGCGATTCCGGCTCGCGCATCTTTTATGCGCGCAGCAAGGGGCAGCTTGAGGATGGGCTGCGGGGCATGGGCTTTGCGCGGCTGAGCCTGTTCCATCCCAGCATGATCCTGACGCCACAGAACCGCTATGGCGCGTCTCAGGCGCTGATGCTGGCGGTGTGGCCGTGGCTGACGCCACTGCTGGCCGGGCGGCTGCGCAAATATCGCGGGATCAGGGTCGAGGATCTGGGGGCCGCGATGGCGCGCGATGTGCTGCGGGGCGGTGCGGGGGTTCAGGTGCTGGAGTGGGATGCGATCACGGCGCTGGCGGCCGAATAGCAAAACGCGCCCCGGTTGGGGGGCGCGTTTCGGTCGTCTTTAAGGGCGATCAGGCCAGCGAAGAGTCGATGCCTTTGCAGGCCTCGACAAGGCCCTTCACGGCAGCGACCGACTTGTCGAACATGGCTTGCTCGTCAGCGTTCATCTTGATGTCGACGATACGCTCGACGCCACCGGCACCGATGATCGTGGGCACGCCGACGTAAAAGCCGTTCAGACCCAGCGCGCCGTCAACCCAGGCAGCGCAGGGCAGCAGACGCTTCTGGTCCTTCAGATACGCTTCGGCCATCTCGATCGCCGAGGTGGCGGGCGCGTAGAAGGCCGAACCGGTCTTCAGCAGGCCGACGATCTCGGCGCCGCCGTCACGGGTGCGCTGGACGATGGCGTCCAGACGCTCTTGCGTGGTCCAGCCCATGTCGATCAGGTCGGGCAGCGGGATACCGGCAACGGTCGAATAGCGCACCAGCGGCACCATCGTGTCGCCGTGGCCACCCAGCACGAAAGCGGTGACGTCGCGCATCGACACGTTGAACTCGGTCGCCAGGAAGTGGCGGAAGCGGGCCGAGTCGAGCACGCCGGCCATGCCGACGACTTTCTCGGCGGGCAGGCCCGAGAACTGCTGCAGCGCCCAGACCATGGCGTCCAGCGGGTTGGTGATGCAGATCACGAAAGCATCGGGCGCATGCGCCTTGATGCCTTCGCCGACCGATTTCATCACCTTCAGGTTGATGCCCAGCAGGTCATCGCGCGACATGCCCGGCTTGCGCGGAACACCGGCGGTGACGATGCAGGCGTCGGCGCCAGCGATATCAGCGTAATCGTTGGTGCCCTTGAAGCTGCCGTCGAACCCTTCCGACGGGCCGCTCTCGGCAATATCGAGCGCCTTGCCCTGCGGGGTGCCCTCGGAAATGTCGAACAGGACGACGTCCCCGAGTTCCTTGATCGCGGCGAGATGGGCGAGCGTGCCGCCGATCTGACCCGCGCCGATCAGCGCGATTTTGGGTCTGGCCATGGGTATCTCCGGTCAGGTTGTTGGTTGGCGACCTGACTAAGACCTCCAATGCCGTCACGCAAGCCTCGCGGCGGTGCAGCACGATAGATTATGACGCTGTTATCGCTGCCAGCGACGCATTCTGACCTTTGTGTCGCATTACGCCGGTGCGCCGCGCGCCGGCTGCAGACCTTGGGTCGCGGTGAACCCGTTGCCGTTGGCCAGAAGGCACGAGCGCCCATCCGGCAGGTTGAGCACAAGGGTCCATGTGCCCGACTCGGCGGCAAAAAGATCAATCGTTGCGCCGCGCGCGGCCTGCCCGGTGGCGAGCCGCTCTTCGCCGCGCTGGTCGATGACAAGGCTGAGCACCCTTTCACGCGCCGAACAGGGAAGAGATTGCGCATGCGCGACGGCGGGAAAGAGCATCAGGACGGCGAAGGCAAGGCGGAGCATGGGACGACCTTTCTCGAGGGAACAGACCACAGAGCCTGCCGGTGAACTGTCTAAAATCCGTTGAAACCGGCGGTCTCTCTGCGGTGCAGAAATTTAACACTTGCCCTTTGTGTCCGAATTTGGTGCTTTGCGCGCAATATTGTTTCACGGGAGAGAATCATGGACAGCCGCCCGTTCCGCTCGGCCCTCTATATCCCCGGCTCGAAAGAGCGGGCTCTGGACAAGGCCCGCTCGCTGGCCGCCGATGCGATCATCTTCGATCTGGAAGACGCCGTCGCGATCGAGGAGAAAGCCAACGCGCGCGAGCTGCTGGCGCAGACGCTGACCGCCGCCGATTACGGGCCGCGCGCCAAGCTGGTGCGCATTAACGGATTCGATACGGATTGGGGCGATGCTGATCTGGCGGTGATCGCGCTGGCCCGGCCTGAGGCGGTGCTGTTGCCCAAAGTGAACTCGGCCAGGGATATTCAGGCGCTGGCCGCCAAACTGGAGGGACGGGAAGAGACGTCAGAGACGAAAATCTGGGCGATGATGGAAACGCCGCTGGGCATCCTGAACGCACAAGAGATCGCCGCCGCGCCGCGCATGGCGGGGTTTGTCATGGGCACCAACGATCTGGCCAAGGAACTGAACTGCCGGTTCCGCGCTGACCGGCTGCCGATGCAGTTTGCCCTGCAAACCTGCCTGATGGCCGCCCGCGCCGCCGGGATCGTGGCGATTGATGGCGTCTATAATGCCTTCAAGGATGACGCGGGCCTGCGTGTTGAGTGCGAACAGGGCCGCGATCTGGGCTTTGACGGCAAAACCCTGATCCACCCGGCGCAGCTGGACGTGGCCAACGCGGTGTTTGCGCCCGATGAGGCGGCGATTGATCTGGCCCGCCGCCAGATCGCCGCCTTTGACGAGGCAACGGCCAAAGGGCTGGGCGTTGCCGTTGTGGATGGCAAGATCGTCGAGAACCTGCATATTGTGACCGCACGCGGCGTGCTGGCGCGCGCCGACGCAATCTTGCAGTTACAAAAGGCGATGAGTTGATGGGCTATCTCTTACTGATCCTGGGGCTGCTGGCCTGGTCGGTCCCGCATCTGTGGAAACGCTTCGCCCCGGCGCACCGCGCCTCGATGGGCGACAAGGGCAAGCTGGTGGTGACGGTTGCCTCGTTCGTCGGCATCGCGCTGATGGTGGTCGGCTATCGCATGGCCCCGGTCGACCCGATCTGGCCGGAATCGCGCAGCATGGTGCCTGTGAACAACCTGCTGATGTTGCTGGTGTTCTATCTCTTTGCCGCCTCAGGCATGAAAACCGCGGTGACGCGCTATGTCCGCCACCCGCAATTGTGGGGCGTGCGGCTTTGGGCGCTGGCGCATTTGATGGTGAACGGCGATCTGGCGTCGCTCATCCTGTTCGCCGGGCTGTTCGTCTGGGCGCAGGTCGAGGTGGCCTTCATCAACCGCGCGGATCCGGTCTGGGTCAAACCGACGGGTCCGGCGAATGTCGGCAAGGAAATCGGCGCTGTCGTCGGGGCCGTGCTGGTGATGGGCGCGGTGGGCTATGTCCATATTCTGCTTGGCTACAATCCGTTCGGGTGATGCGATGAAACTGTACCGTTTGCTGACCGAAGACGACACGTCGGTGTTTTGCCACAAGGTGACGGCGGCCCTGAACAAGGGGTGGGAGCTGCATGGCTCGCCCTCGTATGCGTTCGATGCTGCGAAGGGCGTGATGCGCTGCGCGCAGGCCGTGGTGAAAGAGGCTCCGGGGACGTATGTGCCCGAGACCAAGCTGGGCGAGCACTGAGGGCGCGGCCGGGGGGCTGCTCGCCCCCGGACCCCCTCGCCCAAGGGGGAGCACGCTCCCCCTTGGGAAACCCCCGTGGATATTTTTGGACAGATGATGGGCACGGCATGAAGACGAATTCGGGGCGGTTCTTTGAGGATTATTCTGTCGGTCAGGTGATCCGCCACGCCGTGCCGCGCACGCTGTCGGGGGAGCGGGCGCTGTATCATGCTTTATACCCGGCGCGCGGGGCGCTGTATTCGTCGGATGAATTTGCGCAGGCGTGCGGGTTGCCGGGTAGTCCGCTGGACGATCTGATCGTGTTCCATACGGTCTTTGGCAAGACGGTCCCCGATGTCAGCCTGAACGCGATCGCCAATCTGGGCTATGCCGAGGGGCGGTTTCTGGCGCCGGTCTATGCGTGCGATACGCTGAGCGCGCAGTCCGAAGTGATCGGGCTGAAGCAGAACTCGAACGGCAAATCGGGCGTGGTCTATGTGCGCACGACGGGCACCAACCAGCATGGCGAGGCCGTGCTGTCCTATGTGCGCTGGGTGATGGTGCGCAAAAGGGACATCGACGCGCCCGCGCCGGTGACACTGGTGCCGGAGCTGGCGACGGTGGTGGCGCCCGGCGATCTTGTGGTGCCGGAGGGGCTGCATTTCGACAGCTATGATGCCGAGCTGGCGGGCGAGCCGTACCGTTTGTGCGATTACACCGTCGGCGAAGTGATCGAGCATGTCGATGGCGTGACCGTGGAAGAGGCCGAGCATATGCTGGCCACGCGGCTGTGGCAGAACACCGCCAAAGTGCATTTCGACGCCACGTTCCGCCCGGACGGCCAGCGGCTGATCTACGGCGGGCATATCATCAGTCTGGCACGGGCGCTCAGTTTCAACGGGTTGGCCAATGCGCAGATGATCGTGGCGATCAACGGCGGGGCGCATGCGAACCCGTGTTTCGCCGGGATGACGGTGCGCGCGTGGTCCGAGGTGTTGGACAAGGCCGAGACCGGCGTGCCCGGCGTCGGCGCGATCCGGTTGCGGCTGGTGGCGACCAGCGGGACGGGGACCGTGCTGCGCACTCAAGACGGGAAATATGCGCCCGACGTGCTGCTGGACCTCGATTACTGGGCGTTGATGCCGCTTTGAGCGGCTCGCGGCGACAGGCCGCCATCTTGTGATCACGCTTTTTCCGAGTGTGATCACATTAACAGATTTTTTCACCCTTGCGTGAGTTTCAGACAAGTTTCGTTTAAAGCTTGCGTGACTCGGGTGAAAAATCCGCTATTGAAACGGCAAGCCAGCCGGCCCAAGGGATCCATCTCGGGGCCGGACGCGCCAAGAGAGAGGGACCATCATGGCTGACGTGAACCGGGGCAACCGGCCGCTTTCCCCGCACCTGCAAGTTTATCGCCTTCCGCTTGTTGCTATCATCTCCATCATGACCCGGATCACCGGCGTCGGCATGGTGCTGTCGAGCATCTTTGTCGTGTGGTGGTTCGTTGCCGGTGCCTATTCGCCCGACTACTTCGCCACGGCGGACTGGCTGCTGAGCAGCTGGATCGGCAAGCTGGTGCTGATCGTCTCGCTTTGGGCGCTGTGGTTCCACTTTGCCAACGGCATCCGGCACTTTTTCTTCGACCTTGGCAAAGGGTTGGAGCTGCCCAGCGTGCAACGGTCGAACTGGTACGTGATCGGCGCCTCGGTGGTGCTGACCGTCCTGACCCTGTTTCTGGTGTGACGGAGCGCAAAATGAGCTATAAAACCGACTATCAGAATGTCGAAGGTCTGGGCAGCGCCGGTGAAGGCGTCCAGCACTTCTGGCTTCAGCGCCTGACAGCGATCGCGCTGGTGCCGCTGGCCATCCTGTTCGTGATCCCCTTCGGCCAGGCCCTTGGTGGCGGCTATGAGGCGCTGATCGCGACCTATGGCAAATTCGGCAACGCGGTCACCGCCATGTTGTTCATCGCGGTTGCGTGCTGGCACTTCACCATCGGGCTGCAAGCGGTCATCGAAGATTATACCGCTGGCTTTACGCGTCTGGTCTGGCTGATCGCGTCCAAACTGTTTGGCGCGGTTCTGGGCGTCAGCGGCGTCGTTGCCATCGCCACCATCCTGTTCCGCGCCTGAGGACGAACCGATGTCTGCATATGAAATTCAAGAACACACCTATGACGTTGTCGTGGTCGGCGCCGGTGGCGCGGGTCTGCGCGCGACGCTGGGCATGGCCGAACAGGGCCTGAAAACCGCCTGTATCACCAAGGTCTTCCCGACCCGTTCGCATACCGTGGCAGCACAAGGGGGCATCGCCGCTTCGCTTGGCAACATGGGCCCGGACAGCTGGCAGTGGCACATGTACGACACCGTCAAAGGGTCGGACTGGCTGGGCGATACCGACGCGATGGAATATCTGGCGCGCTCAGCCCCCAAGGCCGTGTATGAGCTGGAGCATTACGGCGTGCCTTTCTCGCGGACCGAGGAAGGCAAGATCTATCAGCGCCCCTTCGGTGGCCACACCACCGAATATGGTGAAGGCCCGCCCGTGCAGCGCACCTGCGCCGCGGCGGACCGCACCGGCCACGCCATTTTGCACACGCTCTATGGCCGTTCGCTGAAAGAAAAAGCGCAATTTTACATCGAATACTTCGCAACCGATCTTCTGATGTCGGAAGACGGCGAATGCACCGGCGTTCTGGCATGGAAACTGGATGACGGCACGCTGCACCAGTTCAACGCCAAGATGGTCGTGCTGGCCACCGGCGGTTATGGCCGCGCCTATTTCAGCGCGACCTCGGCCCATACCTGCACCGGCGACGGCAATGGCATGGTCGCCCGCGCGGGTCTGCCGCTGCAGGACATGGAGTTCGTGCAGTTCCACCCGACCGGGATCTACGGCGCGGGTTGCCTGATCACCGAGGGTGCGCGCGGTGAAGGCGGGTATCTGACCAACTCGGAAGGCGAGCGCTTCATGGAGCGCTACGCGCCGACCTATAAAGACCTCGCCTCACGCGATGTGGTGTCGCGCTGCATGACGATGGAGATCCGTGAAGGCCGCGGTGTTGGTCCGAACAAGGACCACATTCACCTGCACCTCAACCACCTGCCGCCCGAAACGCTGCACCTGCGCCTGCCGGGTATCTCGGAATCGGCGCGGATCTTTGCGGGCGTGGACCTGAACAAGGAACCGATCCCGGTTCTGCCGACCGTTCACTACAACATGGGCGGCATCCCCACCAACTATTGGGGCGAAGTGCTGAACCCGACGGCTGAGAATCCGACCCGCACCGCGGCCGGCCTGATGGCTGTGGGTGAGGCCGGTTGCGCCTCGGTCCATGGGGCGAACCGTCTGGGCTCGAACTCGCTGATCGACCTCGTGGTGTTTGGCCGCGCGGCAGCGATCCGTGCGGGTCAGATCATCGACCCGGCCTCGGCCAACCGCGACACGTCGAAAGCGGCGGTTGAAGCCGCGGTTGACCGCTTCGACCGGCTGCGCAACGCCAACGGCGCGATCCCGACGGCCGAGCTGCGTCTGGAAATGCAAAAGACGATGCAGGCCGACGCCGCCGTGTTCCGCACCGACAAGACGCTGGGCGAAGGCGTCGAGAAGATGAAGGCGGTCGCGGGCAAGATGGGCGACATCAAGGTTACCGACCGCTCGCTGGTCTGGAACAGCGACCTGATGGAAACGCTCGAGCTGGAAAACCTGATGCCCTGCGCGCTGGCCACCATCGTCGGTGCCGAGGCCCGCAAGGAATCGCGTGGCGCCCATGCGCATGAGGATTACCCGAACCGCGACGACGAGAACTGGCGCAAGCACACGCTCTCGTGGGTCGATGGCAATCAGGTACGCCTCGATTATCGCCCTGTCGTTCTCGATCCGCTGACCGCGGAAGCCGACGGCGGAATCGAACTCAAGAAAATCGCGCCCAAAGCGCGCGTTTACTGAGCGGGGACAGGCAGATGGTACAACTCACTCTACCCAAGAACTCGAAAATCCGCACCGGCAAGACCTGGCCCAAACCGGCGGGCGCGACCAAGCTGCGCACCTTCCGCATCTATCGCTGGTCGCCCGATGACGGGGAAAACCCGCGCGTCGACACCTATTTCGTCGATATGGACAGCTGCGGGCCGATGGTTCTGGACGCGCTGATCAAGATCAAGAACGAGATCGACCCGACGCTGACCTTCCGCCGGTCCTGCCGCGAGGGGATTTGCGGATCCTGCGCGATGAACATCGACGGGCGCAACACGCTGGCCTGCATCTTTGGCATGGATGAGGTCAAAGGCGACGTGAAGATCTATCCGCTGCCGCATATGCCGGTGGTCAAGGATCTGATCCCGGATCTCACGCATTTCTACGCCCAGCACGAATCGATCATGCCGTGGCTGGAAACCAAGACCAACACGCCAGCCAAAGAGTGGAAACAGTCGATCGAGGACCGCTCGAAGCTGGACGGTCTGTATGAATGCGTGATGTGCGCCTGCTGTTCGACCTCGTGCCCCAGCTACTGGTGGAACGGCGACCGCTATCTGGGCCCAGCCGCCCTGCTGCACGCCTATCGCTGGATCATCGATTCGCGCGATGAGATCACCGGCCAGCGTCTGGACGAGCTGCACGATCCGTTCAAACTCTATCGCTGCCACACGATCATGAACTGCACCTCGACCTGTCCCAAAGGTTTGAACCCTGCCAAGGCAATCGCCGAGATCAAGAAGATGATGGTCGAGCGGGTCGTCTGACCGGATCTGACGCATCGCCAAAAGGGCCGCAGAAATCTGCGGCCCTTTTACTTTACCCCGTTCACGCGCCACCTTGCCCCCTTCGCGCACCCCGGACGAAGTGCCGTTGGGCGGCCCATGCGGCGCGTCTGCGGCGCGGTGGCATGGGCTTTCCGGATACACTGGCTTGCGCTGCCGTGTTGTTGTGCCTTCGGGCTCTACCGCCCCAGCAACCTGCGCAATGACGATTGGCCTTGCTGCAATAGCATCAAGGCCCCGGAACTGGCCGTCTCGGCCTGAATTTGCTGAACCTGCTCGGACAGGAAGAAGCGGCGGGTCAGTGTTTCGACCGCCTCGGGGTCATCGAACTGGGCGATGCTGTCCGAGCCCATCAACCGCTCTGTCCGGTCTTTGAGGATATCGACCTGCCGGTCGATATCCAGCGTGCCAAAACCGTCGGGCAAAAGATAGGCGGTCTCGAACACCGCGCGCAGGCTTGGGGTGCCAAGCACCGTGTACCATCGGGCAGCTTCGCTGATGTCTTGCGCCGCAAGCGCCGGCAGATCCCGCTCGAGCGCCAGCGCAAGGCGCATGGATTCACTTTGCACGCCAACCGCCTGCTCGAACGAGCGGTCACGGAAGTCACCCAGAAGTTTCTCGGCGAAACCGTCGAACTGATTCCAGCTGAGGTAGGTATCGCCAAACCCGAAGGCCACATTCAGTTGCTTGTAGCGCTTGTCAGCCAGGCGATTGACGAAGCTGCCGTCTTCCTTGGCAGGGCTTTCCAGCACCTTTTGAATATAGGCCCGGTTTGGCAGGTCATCTTGCAGACCAAATGCGGTGAGCGCGACACTCAGCAAGCGCCGGTCCTTTACCAGATCTTCGGCGCTGGTGATGGATTGGATCGTTTCGCGGAAATACGCCTCGTCGCGTTGGGTGGCAGGGGCGGCGATGAGCGCCGCCTCCTGTTGGTCACGGGTGCGCTGCAGAAACCGCCACCCCACATAGCCGTCAAGCGGCAGGATCGGTTGAAAGCTCATTGTCGTGCCGCTGCCATGAGCCGGTCTTCGCGCGGCAAGAGAGCCCGCAAATGCCGCATTGCCGGATAAAAATCGCGCGCAAGCACGGATTGTGTCGCGCGATCCAGAAGTTGGCGGCTGTCGAAATCGGTCAGCACCTGGCTGAGTTGTTCGATCCCGCGCAACAATTGCGGGCTTGCCTGTTCGGGATCGGTATCACCGCTGAGCACCAACTGCGCGATATAGGCCACGCGGCGCACCGGCGTGACCACTTCACCGGGATGAATCGCGTCGCGCAGCCGCAGGATATTGGCGTTGGGCGTGACAATTGACAACCGGCTGCGGCGTTCACCATTTTCAATGACCGCGCCGTTGATCAGGACCCGTTCGCGCGGTGCCAGTTTCAGGATCAGCCCGCTCATGCTGTACGCCCTCCTGGCCGCAAACCGCGCATGACGGCGGTGTTGATGTCGACCAGAACGTCTGCTGACGCATTGCCAGACAAGACCTGCAGGGTGTGCCGCAAGGTGAACTCGGCCAGATAGAACATGCGCGCCCTGAGATCGGCCGGAAACGCATTTTCGGGGTGGGCCAGATCAGCGGCAAAGGCGGCCCATAGGCGGCGGTTGTCGTTCAAGGCCTCGGTCAGGGCCGCACCTGTTCTGCCACGGGCGTGCGGAATGTGGGTCTGGATGCGGCCCGTGATCCGGGCCAGCACATCATATTCGATATCACGCGGGGTTTTCAGCGCACGGGCGTGATGTCCATAGCTTGTGTGCGCATGGGCTGCGACGCTCATATTAGGGCCTCATGGTGCGAATTCAGGGGCGAGGGTGGGCCGGGCGCTGATGCCCCCGGCCCGAGGCCTCAGCGGAAGAGCGCCAGGATGTTCTGCGGTGCCTGGTTGGCAATCGACAGAGCCTGAATACCCAACTGCTGCTGAACCTGAAGCGCCTGCAGACGCGCCGAGGTTTCTTCCATATCGGCATCCACCAGCGAGCCGATCCCCGACTTCAGCGAACTCATCAGGCTGTTGACGTATTCGCTTTGGATGTCGATCCGACCCTGCGCCGAGCCGAAGTCGGCAGCAGCCCGAATCGCGGTCTGCGTCAGCCCCTCGATGGCCGAGAGAGCCGCCGATGCCCCTTCTTCGCTCGACACGTCGAGGCTGGACAGGATTTCCATCCCGCCGCCCGCCGTGCCACCCGTCGCCAGCGTCGACGTGGTGGTGATGCTGGCCGTGGTGTTGTTGGTGATCGACACCGCACCGGTCCCGTCGGTGCTGGCCGTGATCGCCACGCCTGCACTGGCGGCCTCAAAGTTGAGGCGATCAACCAGCGCCGCCGAGATGTCGGACACCGTATCCCCGTCGCGCGCGATATAGCGCACCGGGTTGGTGATGCCGGTCAGACCACCGATGGCGTAGGAATCGCCTGCAAGCACGCGGTTGCCGCCCCGTGCAAGCGTGGTGGTATCCCCGACCACGGTCATTGTCGCCGTGGCCGCAGCGGCAATCGCACCGGCGCCGGTCATGGCCGTTGCCGCCAGATCGGTACCTGCGCCGACAGATCCGGCCTGCGTACCCAGATCGGCCTTGGACACCGCGATATTCGACGCCGAAACGCTGCCCGAGCTGTTGCGATCCAGCGAGGACAGAATGCTCACGCTGCCGGACCCTTTGATGCCAGCGCCGGCGCCGGTATTCCCGACGATCTGCGCCACGGTCGCACCGCCTTCGCGGTTCGACAGCAGGTTCAGGCCGTTGAACTGGGCCGCCCCGACAATCGACGAGATCTGGCTGCGCAGGGCGGTCACGTCGGTCTGGATCTTTTCGCGATCGACGTTCTCTTCCTGCGCGGCGACGACCTTGCCTTTGATCTCGGTCAGCAGGTCCGTGATCTGCTCGGACGCCGAGCGAGCCACCGCAATCGTCGACGAGCCCAGCGCCAGGCTGTCAGCGATCCCCTTGAAGCCCTTGACGTCGGATTCCATCGTCTTCGAGATGGACCAGATCGCCGAGTTCTGACGGGCGGTCGAGACCGATTTACCCGTCGAGATCTCATTCTGGGTTTGGGACATGTTGGCGTTGATGGTCTTCAGCGTCTGAAGAGCCACCATCGCGGTGTTGTTGGTCAGAATTGAGGACATGGTTATTCCCTTGATAGAAGACGCGTTTTTGCGCCGGTTGTTTGCCGTTCGGAAACGGCGACCAAGCCCTTTCTGGACCTGCGGCTCCGCCTTTGCGGAGAACGCGCCACCTGTATTGGTGCCCTGCCACCCTCGGGCGGATTTACTAAGAGGGTCTTAAGACGCACCGCGCCAACACATCGCATTTCCTTCAAATCCTACACGCTTCACGCGCGCCGATGCAGGCTGCCCGCTTGCGGTTCGAGCGCGGCGCGCGCACCGTTGCGGCCGTAGGTCTGCCCGCGCCCGCCCTCACGCGCGCGAGTCAGCAGGGCACGGGCGTCGGTGATCCCGCTCAGCGCGGCGTCGAACAACCGCGCATTCCGGTGCGCCAGACTGCGGACGGTCTGCATCAGCGCCTCGGCCTCGGGCGGGACCGACTCGCGCGCGGCGGACTCGATATGCTCAATCAACATCGCCTTGCGCGGGGCCAGCCGCGCCAGCCGGGACAGATCGCCTGCGGTCAGCGCCCGGCGCTCTTGCTCCAGCAGGCGGGTGAGTCGAATCAGGGCTGCGCGGGTCATGGGCGTGCCCCCGCTGCACGCTGTCTCAGCGCGTGCTCGATCGAATCGGCCAGACCGATTCCGCCGCGCGCGACCAGGGCGCGGGCCTGTTCGTCGGCCAGAAACGAGGTGAATTGCGCTTCACCCTCGCCGCCGCCACCGGGCCCGTCATGGGCGCGAAAAACGCCCGCACTTTTAAGCATTTCGGCCAGAAAGGCACTTTCGAGAGCCTCGGCGCTGCGGCGCAAAGCGTCGGGCGCAGGCGGTATCGGCGGCAAAGTCGCGGGAATCAGGGTCATCGGTTTCTCCGTTGTCGATGGAACCGACGCTCTCAGATCGCGGTAAAGAAGCAGTAACCAACGGCTGCTAGACCTGAGCTGTCCCAAGACCGGAGCCCCGGAATGTTGCCCTTTGTCCTGTCCGACACCCCCCGTTGCCCCGCGCCACCGCCCCGGCGCGCACCCCCAGCGTGCCCGCAGCAGAGGCGTTTGTGGCCGTTCTGGACAGCCTGCGCGCCAGCGTCAGGCCCACAGAGCCCGTACCGCCGAAGGCTGACTCACCTGAAGAGGTGCAGGCCGGTGTTCAGGGGGACGCGCGGGAAAGGGTGACGGATGAGGCAGACGCCACCCCTGATGGTGCGCAGCCTGATGCTGCGCTGCCCGATATGGCGCAGCGGGACGCGAAACAGCCCGCGCCGGCTGACGTCTTGCCCACCGTCGCGGGCCCGCTTGCGCCGCCGCCGGTCACGGGCGAATCGCCCCCGCGCGCGCCTGCCCCCGCGGCCACCGCGCCGCGTCCTGAGATCACCGCGACGGTCGAGGCCTCTCCGCCTGAGCGCCCGGTCAAAGACAGCGCGCCACGCACGCCGCCCGCACCCGAAGCGTTGGTTCAGGGCCGAATCGCCCTGTCGCCGAAAGCCGCGCCGCCGCCGCAGAAACCGGCTCAGCCCGCGTCGATCGCTGCCGCCGAGGCATCGCCGGCGGTGGTGGCGCAGACCGATGTATCCACGGTCGACGCACCCGCGCAGCACGGCACCCCTGCCGCCGAGATCAGCGCCGCTCTGCCGCGCAAGTCAGTGCAAGATCACCCTGTTGAGCGCTCGGTTCGTGCCCCGCGCAGCGCACCGACACCGGTTCAGAATGCGCCTGCGACCATCGCCCCGCCGCCGGTCCGACCGGATGCCCGCGCCGCGCCGTCCGCACCCGTGGGTCGGGTGATTGACGCTGCCCCCCGGCTCGCTCAGCCGCAGCCGGTTCAGCCAACCGAGACCGAAACGCGGACCCGGCCTGCCCCGTCGCATCCCGAAGCAACCGCCTTACCCGAACCGCCGCAACCTCCGGCGGAAAGCCCGCGCGCGCCGGTTCAACAGGGGCCGATTGCTCCGCTTCCCGCCGATCCGCAGGCAGGCCCCGTGCCTTCTGCTCCGACACCTGACGGACCAGCCGCGCCGGTTACACCGGTCCCCGCTGCGCCCGCCGCGATTTTGGCGCCGCTGCCGCCGGAGATCACGGCCGACCCTGTCGCGCGCCGTCCTGTGACCAAGGTCGTCCCGGCCCGGACCGATCTGGTTGCCGCGGCCTTCGGGCTTCGCCTGACAAACACGGCCCACCCCGCGCCGCCGCCCGGCGCACCCCTGCCGCCCGCCGTGCCGCCGGTGATTGAGCCTGCGGTCCAGCGCGACGCCCCGCCGATCCCCGCACCCGCCGTCGACGAGATCACGCGCAGCGCTCGCCGCCACGCTCGTGCGTGCGGTGCCGCAAGCGCCCCCCGTGCACCCTGTTGCCGTTGTGGCGGCGCCTCAGCCCCTGCCCGTCGCGCCAGAGCCACCCGACACCCGCGCCCCCGTGCCGGACCGCCACCCGACGCCCCAACCCCTAGCACGCGTCGAAACGCCGCCCCTCACCGCGGTCGCAGTCAACACCGCGCCCGCCCCGAAACGCGCCGAGCCGGTTGTCGCCAGACCCACGGACCCGCCCGACCTTGCCGCTCTGCATTCTGCCCCGGCAGGCGCGCCGATGGGCCCTGCCCCGGTCGAGCCACCCGCACCGCGCAAAACCCGCGATCCGCTGCCCATGATGACCGTGGACGCAGCCCCGACAGAGCGCGCCCTGCCCCCCGACCCGGCGCAGCGCCCTGACGTACCTGCGCGCAGTGAGGCACCACAGCCCGAAGCGCGGCATCAGCCCGCCAGCGCCGAGACCCCGCGCCAGATCGCCGAACAGATCGCACCGCGCCTTGTGCAGGCCGGGCGCGCGGGCTTCGATATCGCCTTGCATCCTGAAGAGCTGGGCAGCGTCCGTCTGAAACTGGTCAGCCACGACGGCGGCAGCGTGTTGATCATTCAGGCCGAGCGCCCCGAAACGCTGGACCTGATGCGCCGCCACATCGGCGCGCTTGAGCATGAATTGCGGGCGCTTGGCCATGATCAGCTGTCGCTGCGCTTTAACAGCACCAGCCCGCAGTCGCAGGGCACGAGCCCCGGCTGGCTAACGGGCGGTCAATCAGGGGCGCAGGGTGGCACGTATTCGGGCGGTCAACCGGGGAACCAATCGGGCAATACGCCGTCCACTGCGCCGCAGCCCGATCCGCCGCTCATCACCCCCGACCCAATCGCCGCGCGCAGTCTGGTGCGCGATCACCTCGACCTCAGGCTCTGAGAGGACTTTATGGAAATCACCTCGAACGCTGGCACCTACAGCGCCAATTCCCGACAGCAGACCCCGACGCAGACGGATTATCAGACGTTTCTGAACATGCTGACCGTGCAGATCCAGAATCAGGACCCGCTCAACCCGATGGACCCGTCGGATTTCGCCGTGCAGCTGGCGACGTTTTCGTCGGTCGAGCAACAGACCTATACCAATCAGCTGCTCAGCTCGATGCTGGGCCAGACCGGGCTTGCCGATCTGGGCGGCTGGGTGGGGATGGAAGCGCGGATTTACGGCGGGGCGCATTTCGACGGCACGCCGATCGCCCTGACGCCCGACCCGGCGCTGGGGGCGGATGAGGTCAATCTCATCGTGCGCGACAGCACCGGTGCTATCGTCGACACCCGCAGCCTGGACCCCGAAACGCAGAGCTACAGCTGGGACGGGCTGGACCGCGACGGGGCCGCGCTGCCCGAGGGCACCTATTCGTTCGAGCTGGAGTCAAAGCTGGAGGGCGACACGCTCGATTCGCAACCCGTCGCGGCCTATATGCCGGTGCTTGAAGCGCGGTTTGAGGGTGGCATGACGCTGCTGGTGCTGCCGGGCGGGCTGTATGTGGACAGCACTCAGGTCACCGGGTTGCGCCGCCCCCTGGCGTGATCGCCTTAGAAGTACAGCACCGTCAGCAACCCGGCCCAGGCCACAGCGGCCCCGGCGACGAACCAGCCCAGCGCGGCCAGCGAGCGGCCCTGCGGCGCGGGCGGTTCGGGCTGGCGCAGGCGCAGCAACGCGGTATCCACAGCGCCCGGCAAATGCGGGCCGAACCGGCCGAGCACGGTCATCGTGCGACGCAGATCGCGCAGGAAGGCG
Organism: Pararhodobacter zhoushanensis; assembly: GCF_025949695.1. NCBI lineage: Bacteria > Pseudomonadati > Pseudomonadota > Alphaproteobacteria > Rhodobacterales > Paracoccaceae > Pararhodobacter > Pararhodobacter zhoushanensis. Next base: position 415,080 of record NZ_JAPDFL010000001.1, read on the forward strand.
GCGGGCCCCAGCGTGGTGCGGATGTAATCCTCGACCACCGGCTGCGCGACATGCCAGATGTTGATCGACGGGTTGAGCGAGCGTGAGACCCCCTCGACCACGACCATGGTGCGTTGCAGCAAGATCAGCTCGGTGCGGGTTTCCATGCCGAAACGCTCGGTCACCTCGAACAGGTAATTGAGCAGTCGTGCCATCGAGATATGGTCGGCGTCCATGCCAAAGATCGGCTCGCCGACCGAGCGCAGGGCGCGGGCGAATTCGTCGATGTCACGGTCGGCGGGGACGTAGCCGGCCTCGAAATGAACCTCGGCGACGCGGCGATAATCCTTGCGGATGAAACCGAACAGGATCTCGGCATAGACGCGGCGGGTGTATTCGTCGATCTGCCCCATGATGCCGAAATCATAGGCGATCAGGTCGCCATTCGCGCTGACCTTCAGGTTGCCCTGATGCATGTCGCCGTGGAAATACCCGTCGCGCAGCGCGTGTTTGAGGAACAGCTGCAGCACCCGCTCGCCCATCTCGGCGCGGTCGACGCCCAGCGCGTCGATGGCGGCGTTATCGCCCAGTGAGACCCCCTCGGCCCAGCCCAGCGTCATCACCGAGCGCGCCGACAGGTGCCACACCGGGCGCGGCACGCGGAAACCGGCGTCGCCTTCGGTATTGGCGGCAAATTCGGCGGCGGCGGCGGTTTCCAGACGCAGGTCCAGCTCCCCCATGACCACGCCCTCAAAATGCGCGATCACCTCGATCGGGCGCAGGCGGCGGGTCGAGGGCAGCAGGCGCGCAACCATCCCGGCGGCGAAATAGAAGGCGTCGATGTCGCGCCGGAAGGCGCGCACGATGCCGGGTCGCAGCACTTTCACCGCGACCTCTTCGCCGGTTCCGGCGACGCGCGCATGGTGAACCTGCGCGATCGAGGCGGCGGCGACCGGCTCGCTGAATTCCGAGAACATCTCGTCGACCGGGCGTTCCAGCTCGGCCTCGATCATCGCGCGGGCCTGCGCCTGCGGGAAGGGCGGCAGCTTGTCCTGCAGATAGCGCAGCTGGTTGGCCAGATCGGGGCCGACGATATCGGGGCGCGTCGACAGGATCTGGCCGAATTTGATATAGGCCGGGCCCAGCGCGGTCAGCGCGCGGGTGACCGGCGGCAGCGCCGGGTCGCCCTTCAGCCCCAGCCACGCAAACGGCCAGCCCATCACGCGGGCGACAAAGCGCAACCGCGGCGGCACGCTCATCGCTTCCAGCACCACACGCATCGCGCCGGTGCGCTCGAACGTGGCGCCGGTGCGGATCAGCCGCCAGATGTTGTGCGGGCCTCTCACGTCAGAGCTTCCAGCCCGAATGCAGCGCGGCGATGCCCATGGTCAGGTTGCGGTACTTCACCTGACCGAAGCCCGCGTCGCGGATCATCGCGGCGAAGGTCTCCTGGTCAGGGAACTTGCGGATCGATTCGACCAGATACTGATAGCTGTCGCGATCGCCCGCCACCAACTGCCCCATGCGCGGGATCACGTTGAAGGAATAGAGATCATAGGCTTTCTGCATCATCTCATTGGGGATCTGGCTGAACTCCAGCACCATCAGCCGCCCGCCGGGTTTGAGCACGCGGTAGGCCTCGGCCAGCGCGTCGGGGATGCGGGTCACGTTCCGGATGCCGAAGCTGATGGTGTAGACGTCGTAGGTATTGGCTTCGAGCGGCAGCGCCATCGCGTCGCCGACCACCCAGTCCAGCCGTCCGGCCAGTTGCTCGGCCTCGGCGCGCTTGCGGCCCTCTTCCAGCATCGGCGCGGTCATATCCAGCACGGTCGCTTGTGACCCCTGCCCCGCCCGGTTCAGGAACCGGAACGCCACGTCACCGGTGCCCCCGGCCACGTCGAGCAGGCGCTGGCCGGGCCGGGGCGCCAGCCAGTCCATCATCGCGTCTTTCCAGACACGGTGAATCCCCATGCTCATCAGATCGTTCATCACGTCATACTTGGACGCAACGGAACTGAAGACGCCATGGACCATGCCGGCCTTGTCGTCCTCATCAACGGTCTGAAAACCAAAATGCGTCTGGCGATTGTCCGGGCTCATGGCGCCCCCCTGATCTTGCGCGTCGCCTCTCCTTAGCCGAGGATGGCGGTCCTCACAATGCGACCCCTGCGCATTGCCAGAATGGAGCGCCCCTTGCCCGAATTACCCGAGGTGGAAACCGTCCGCCGTGGCCTTGCCCCGGCGATGGAGGGTCAGCGCATCGCGCTGGCCGAGGTCCGACGGCCCGATCTGCGCTGGCCCTTCCCCGAACGCATGGCCGAACGCCTGACCGGCGCGCGCGTTGACCGGCTGCGCCGGCGGTCGAAATACATTCTGGCCGATCTGGACACGGGCGAATCGCTGCTGATCCATCTGGGGATGAGCGGGCGGATGACGGTGTCAGGGCTGGCGGCGCCCTATGTGCCGGGGCAGTTCCACCACCAGCACCCGATGCCGGAAAAACACGACCATGTGGTGTTCGACATGGAGGGCGGCGCGCGTGTGACCTTCAACGATCCGCGCCGCTTTGGCGCGATGGACCTGATGCCGACGGCGACGGCGGACAGCCATCCGCTGCTGGCGGCGCTGGGGCCGGAACCGCTGGGCAACGAATTCAGCGCCGATCTGCTGGCGCTGAAACTGGCCGGGCGCAAAGGGCCGATCAAGGCGCTGCTGCTGGATCAGAAGCTGGTGGCAGGCCTGGGCAATATCTATGTCTGCGAGGCGCTTCACCGCGCCCATATCCACCCCGAACGCGCGGGCGGAAAGATCGCGCGGGCAGAGCTGGACGTGCTGGCCACCGAGATCCGGCTGGTGCTGCAAGAGGCGATCGAGGCGGGCGGCTCCAGCCTGCGCGATTACCGGCAGGCCGATGGCGAGCTGGGCTATTTCCAGCATTCCTTCCGCGTCTATGACCGCGAAACCCAGCCCTGCCCCACCCCCGGCTGCACCGGAACCATCGCGCGCATCGTGCAAAGCGGGCGCTCCAGCTACTATTGTTCGCGCTGTCAGAGATAGCTTGAACCCCTGTCCCATCCTGCTAGACACGGGTCCGGAAACGACCACAGGGAACCCCTCATGGCGTACGAAACCATTCTCGTCGAAATCGCTCAGCATGTTGCCGTGATTCGACTGAATCGGCCTGAAGCTCTCAATGCCCTGAACTCGCAGCTGCTGAGCGAACTGGCCGAGGCTCTCAAAGCCGCAGACAAGAACGACAAGGTGCGGTGCATCGTGCTCACCGGCTCGGAAAAGGCGTTCGCCGCCGGGGCTGATATCAGCGAGATGGCACCGAAGTCCTTTGTCGACGTGTTCACCGAAGACTTCTTTGCCCCCGAATCCGAGGTCATCATGGCCGTCCGCAAGCCGATCATCGCGGCGGTGTCGGGTTATGCGCTGGGAGGTGGCTGTGAACTGGCGATGATGTGCGACTTCATCATCTGCGCGGAAAACGCCAAATTCGGCCAGCCCGAGATCAATCTGGGCGTTGTCGCCGGGATCGGTGGCACGCAGCGCCTGACCCGTCTGGTGGGCAAGTCCAAGGCGATGGACATGCACCTGACCGGCCGCTTCATGGATGCCGAAGAGGCCGAGCGTTCGGGGCTGGTCAGCCGCGTCGTGCCGACCAAGAAACTGATGGAAGAAGCGCTGGGTGCGGCGCAGAAGATCGCGTCCAAGTCGGGGCTGGCGGCAAAAGTGGTCAAAGAGGCGGTCAACCGCAGCTATGAGACCACGCTGCGCGAAGGCCTGCTGTTCGAACGCCGGGTGTTCCACGCCCTGTTCGCCAGCGAAGACCAGAAAGAGGGCATGAGCGCCTTCCTTGAGAAGCGCGAAGCGCAGTTCCGCGACCGCTGATCCTGCAAGACCTGAGGGGGAGGCGATTCCCCCTTTCCTTTGGTGCGCGTTTGCTTTAATCGCCACCGTCACATGCGCGTGGGCCCGCTTAAGGCGAGAATCGACCTGATCCTGAGGGATTGGTGGGTCTGTGCGCGAAGATATTGTAACAGACCCGGAAAGAGCCCAGACCATGGCCAATACGTCACAATCCCAAAAACGCGCCCGTCAGGCGGACGCCCGCTTTGAAATCAACAAAGCCCGCCGCTCGCGCATCCGCACCTATTTGCGCAAAGTGGAAGAAGCGATTGCCTCGGGCGACGCTGAAGTCGCCAAAGCTGCCCTGATCGAAGTGCAGCCCGAGCTGGCGCGTGGCGTTTCCAAAGGCGTTCTGCACAAGAATACCGCGTCGCGGAAAATGTCGCGCCTTGCGTCGCGCGTGAAATCGCTGACCGCCTGATATTCAAAGGCTAAGCCCTTGATAAGTAAAGAAAAAGCGCGCCCTTGGTGCGCTTTTTTGCGTTACGCGCCCGTCACTGTGGCACGAAAACTACGCCCAAACCGATTCCTTTCACCCCCGGTCCTGTCAAGCAAGTTGTTCGGTTGATGCCGCTGCGCGCACCGGGATAGCGTGGTCTTGCGATTCACAAAGCCCTTGGGGGGGTCACGTCAGAAGCGCCTCGATCTGTCACCTCGCGCCACTGCGGTCCGAGGGGGTGTGTCGTGTCGCCTATCGGCCCGGAAGACTGCCTCCGGTGTCTCCTGATCCCCTTTTGCCCGCGCGCCGCTTTTGCAAGCGGTGTCTCTGGTCGACTGCGTCGCCTTTCGGCAACCCGGATTAACCGGGCGTCATAAAAATGAAATACTTCCGCACCTCTGCCGGTGCGGCACTTTTGGGTCGGGACAGAATGACAAACGCGGTGTGGGGCAATGTACGCAACAAGATCAAGGAACAGGTCGGCGACCACAATTTCATAACCTGGATCGCACCGCTTGAGCTGAGCGCGGTTGAAGACGGCGTTGCGCACCTGACCGCGCCGACCAACTTCATCGCCAATTGGGTGAACCGCAACTTTGCGGACCCGATGCTGCGTGCGATGGGTGCCGCCGGCATGCCCGCCCAGCGGATCGAGATCGCCGTGCAGGTCCGCGCCCCCGGTGCCGCCGCCCCCGTCGCGCAGCAGCCCGCGCCCGCCCCGGCACCGCCCAGCTATATCGCGCCGACCCGCGCCGCTGCGCCCGGCAAAGGCGACGACGAGCTGCCCGCAGCGCCGCTGGACGCGCGCTTTACCTTCGACAATTTCGTCGTCGGCAAACCCAACGCGCTGGCCCATGCCGCCGCCCGCCGGGTCGCCGAGGGCGCTGCCGTCAGCTTCAACCCGCTGTTCCTGTATGGCGGCGTCGGCTTGGGCAAGACGCACCTGATGCACGCCATCGCGTGGGAAATTCAGTCCCGCAACCCCGAAGCCCGCGTGATGTATCTGAGCGCCGAGCAGTTCATGTACCGCTTCGTGCAGGCCCTGCGCGACCGCCAGACGCTTGATTTCAAAAGCCTGTTCCGTTCGGTAGATATCCTGATGGTCGATGACGTGCAGTTCATCGCCGGCAAGGAATCGACGCAGGAAGAATTCTTCCACACGTTCAACGCGCTGATCGACCAGAACAAGCAGATCATCATTTCGGCCGACCGCGCGCCCGGAGAGATCAAGGATCTGGAAGAACGCATCAAGAGCCGGTTGCAATCGGGGCTGGTGGTCGATCTGCACCCGACCGATTACGAACTGCGCTTGGGCATCCTGCAGCAAAAAGCCGAGATGAACCGCGCCAACTATGGCGACGTGGCGATCAACTCGGACGTGCTGGAGTTCCTGGCCCACCGAATCACCAACAACGTCCGCGTGCTCGAAGGTGCGCTGACCCGCCTGCTGGCCCTTGCGTCGCTTCTGGGCCGCGACATCACGCTGGACATGACGCAGGACTGCCTTGCCGACATCCTGCGCTCGTCCGAGCGCAAGGTCACGGTCGAGGAAATTCAGCGCAAGGTGGCCGAGCATTACAACATCCGCCTCAGCGACATGATCGGCCCCAAGCGCCTGCGCACCATCGCGCGGCCGCGTCAGGTGGCGATGTATCTGTCCAAGCAGATGACCACCCGCTCGCTGCCCGATATCGGCCGCCGCTTTGGCGGGCGCGACCACACCACAATCCTGCACGGCGTGCGCAAAGTCGAAGAACTGCGCGCATCCGACAGCCAACTGGCCGAAGACCTTGAATTGCTGCGCCGTCTTCTGGAAAGCTGACCTTGACGTGGCCCTCAAAGGGCCGCAAACAAACAGGAACAAAAACAGACTGGCCGGGCCGATGACTTATCGGCACCGGCCAGACGTGTCGGAGAGGGTTTGGAAATGAAGCTCAGCATCGAACGCGCAACGCTGTTGAAGGCCGTCGCGCAGGCGCAGTCGGTGGTCGAGCGTCGCAATACCATCCCGATCCTGGCCAACGTGCTGATCGAGGCCGAAGGCTCGACCGTCAGCTTCAGGGCCACCGATCTGGATATCGAGGTCGTCGACAAGGCCGCCGCCATGGTCGAACGCGCCGGGGCGACCACCGTGTCGGCGGTCATGCTGCATGAAATCGTGCGCAAACTGCCCGATGGCGCGCTGGTCTCGCTGACCGACGACCAACGCACCGGCCGGCTGACGGTGGAAGCAGGGCGCTCGACCTTCGCGCTGGCCACCCTGCCGCGCGAAGATTTCCCGGTGATGGCCTCGTCCGAGTATCAGAGCAATTTCTCGGCCAAGGCGGGCGATCTGCGCCGTCTGTTCGAGAAGTCGAAATTCGCCATCTCGACCGAGGAAACCCGCTATTACCTCAACGGCGTCTACATGCATGTGGCCGAGGGCGAAGACGGTCGCGTGCTGCGCTGCGTCGCCACCGATGGCCACCGTCTGGCCCGCATCGACACGCCGCTGCCGGAAGCGGCCGTGGGCATGCCGGGCGTGATCGTGCCGCGCAAGACGGTGAATGAGCTGCGCAAGCTGCTGGATGATGACGAGGCCGACATCGCGATTTCGGTGTCGGAAACCAAGGTGCGCTTTGCCACACCGGAAATCGCCCTGACCTCGAAGGTCATCGACGGCACCTTCCCCGATTACACGCGGGTGATTCCCGTCGGCAATACCAAGCGGCTGGAAGTGGATGCGTCCGATTTCGCCAAGGCGGTGGACCGCGTGGCGACGGTGTCCTCTGAGCGCTCGCGCGCGGTCAAGCTGATCCTGGAAGAGGACAAGCTGACGCTGAGCGTCAATGCCCCCGACAGCGGCACCGCCGAGGAAGAGCTGGTCGTGGCCTATGGCGACGAACGGCTGGAGATCGGCTTCAACGCCAAATACCTGCTGGAAATCGCCAGCCAGATTGACCGCGAGAACGCCGTGTTCATGTTCAACTCGTCAGGCGAACCGGCGCTGGTGCGCGAAGGCTCTGATGCCTCGGCGGTGTATGTCGTGATGCCGATGCGGGTGTAAAGAAAGGGGGCTTTCCGCCCCCTCGCCTTCGGCTCGCCCCCCGAGGATATTTGCAGAGCAAAGAAGCGGGCAATTTGAATCGAATTGTCTGCGTCCTTTGACGGCGACCACGGCCTCCTGGCGGCGCTGGAAGCATCCGCATCAAGACCCCACCCGGGGCCGCCGGGTCACACGCGCGATTGCAAGCGATGATCCGGTGTCTGAATTGGGCCTTGTCGCAAGACGAGGCCCTTTCCATTGCGGTTACGCGCGTTGTTGCTTAACCCTCTCGCATGACCCTGCACCTTGCCCAGCTTACCCTCTCGCAGTTCCGCTCGCATCCGCGGGCCGAGGTGGCGTTCGACGGGCGGCCCGTGGTGCTGTATGGCGACAACGGGGCGGGCAAGACCAATCTGCTTGAGGCGATTTCCCTGCTCAGCCCCGGTCGCGGGCTGCGCCGCGCCGCGCCCGAGGAGTTGATCGGCCAACCCGCCGCACTGGGCTGGAAGATCAGCGCCGAGTTGCACCGGGGTGCGACCCCGCATGAGATCGAAACCACCGCCAGCCCCGGCTCCAGCCGCACCGTGCGCATCGACGGCAAGCTGGCGACGCAGACGGCGCTGGGGCGGCTGGCGGCGATGCTGTGGCTGACGCCGGCGATGGACCGGCTGTGGATCGAAGCCTCCGAGGGGCGGCGGCGGTTCCTCGACCGACTGGTGCTCGGGTTCGAGCCGGACCATGCCGAGGCCACGCTGGCCTATGAAAAAGCCATGCGCGAGCGCAATCGCCTGCTGCGGGAAGGCGTCACCGATCCCGCGTGGTACGGCGCGCTGGAGCAGCAGATGGCGACGTCTGGCACGCAGGTGACGCAGAACCGCCGCGCCACGCTCGACCGTCTGGCGAAGGCGGCGGACCCGGCCAGCCCCTTCCCGCAGGCCGATCTGTCGCTGGCGGATGACAGCCCCGACGATCTGGCCCCCGCACTGGCCGAAGGCCGCCGCCGCGATATGGCTGCCGGGCGCACGCTTATCGGCCCGCACCGCGCCGATCTGAGCGCGCTGTGGGCCGCCCGCGCCCGCCCCGCCGCGCAATGCTCGACCGGCGAGCAAAAGGCGCTGCTGATCGCGACGATCCTTGCCCATGCCCGCGCGCTGCATCAAGACAGCGGCCACGCGCCACTGCTCTTGCTCGACGAGGTTGCCGCACATCTGGATGACGGCCGCCGCGCCGCGCTTTATGATGCGCTGTGTGATCTGGGCGCGCAGGCTTTCCTGACCGGCACCGGCCCCGAGCTGTTCACGCCGCTGGGCCCGCGTGCCCAAGCTTTCCGACTTACCGAAACTGGCGGCCAGTCCCGCCTGACCCAAGAGGAACTGCCATGACTCCGCAACGCGTAAACCTGATCACCCTTGGCGTCGCTGATCTGCAGCGGGCAAGGGCCTTTTACGACGCGCTGGGATGGGAGAGCAGCGAAAGCACCCCGGGCGTTGTCTTCTATGATCTGGGCGGAATGAAGCTGGGTCTGTTCGGGCTGGAACCGCTGGCCGAAGATCAGGGCCGCCCCGGTGCCACGCTGGGCACCGGCGCCGTGACGCTGGCGCAGAACTTCAACAGCCCGCAAGAGGTCGATGTCGCCTTCGCTCAGGCGTTGAAGGCGGGCGCGACGGCGCTGAAAACCCCGGAAAAGGTCTTTTGGGGCGGGTATTCGGGCTATTATGCCGATCTGGACGGCCATGTCTGGGAAGTGGCCCACAACCCGTTCTGGACGCTGGACGACGACGGCAAGCTTGCCTGAATACCGACCGTCTGGTATGTTCAGCGCATGTCCAGACCGACGAAACACGCCCCCGAACGCGGTCACGCCCGTCAGCGCCTGCTGGAAGCGGCGCGCGATGTGATCCGGGCAAAGGGATTCGCCGCCACCAGCGTCGATGACCTTTGCACCAGCGCCGGGGTGACCAAGGGGGCGTTCTTTCACCATTTTGCATCGAAAGAAGCGTTGGGCATCGCTGCCGCCGACTTCTGGGCGCAAAGCACCGGCGCGTTCTTTGCCGCCGCGCCCTATCACGCCCCCGCCGATCCGCTGGACCGGGTGCGCGCCTATCTGGACTTTCGCCGCGCGCTGATCGCGGGCGAGACATGGGAATACACCTGCCTCGTCGGCACCATGGCCGAAGAGACCCACACCACCCATCCCGCCATCGCCGAGGCCTGCGGCGCGGCGATCTTTGGCCACGCCGCGACGCTTGAGGCCGATATCGCTGCCGCAATGGCGGCGCGCGGCCTTACCACACCCGATGCCGCCAGTCTGGCCCGCCACACGCAGGCCGTGCTTCAGGGCGCCTTCGTGCTGGCCAAGGCTGGCGGCGGGCCCGAGGCCGCGCGTGAGGGGATCGACCACCTGCGGCACTATCTTGACCTGTTGTTCGCACCGGAGGACGCATGACCGACCTGACCTGTCACTGCGGCAAGACCGCGTTGGCGCTGAGTGGTACGCCCATTCTGACCGCCACCTGCCATTGCACCTCGTGCCGGCAGGCCGCCGCCGAACTGGCCGCGCTGCCGGGCGCCAGCCCGGTGACCGATGCCAACGGCGGCACACCCTTCGTCTTGTGGCGCAAAGACCGCGCGCAGGTCGTGCGCGGCGGCGAGACGCTGCGTGCGCATCTGCTGCGCGAGGGCGGCTCGCGGCGGGTGGTCGCCACCTGCTGCAACGCGCCGATGTATCTGGAATTCAAGGGCGGGCACTGGCGCTCGCTCTATGCCGCGCGTTTCGACGCGCCGCCGCCGGTCGAAATGCGCACGATGCTGATGGATGCCCTGCCCGGCAGCGTCCCTGACGACGGCATTCCCGGTGCCAGACGCCAGTCGGCGCGCTTCATGCTGCGGTTGCTGGGGGCCTGGGCTGCCACCGGCTTCCGCTTTTTCCGCATGGACCCGATGCCACCCCTGGAGACCACGTCATGAGCGACACGATCGAGATCGAGAACGTCATCCAGCCCGGCAAGCGCTACCGGGTCAACCGCGCGAAATATGACGCTGCGCGCGCGGCCTTGCTGGCGGTCCTGCCCGCCGAAGCCCCCGGCCTGACGGCGCGCGACGCGCAGGCCGCGATGAAAGCGCATCTGCCCGAGGATCTGTTTCCCGGCGGCGAGAAGGTCGGCTGGTGGATGAAGGCCGTCCAGCTGGATCTGGAAGCCAAGCGCATCATTGCCCGCAGCGCAGGCTCGCCGCTGCGCTTTCACCGCCTCTGACCAAGGGATCGTGCCCATGCTCCGACTTGCCCTGCTGTTGACCCTCGCAGCCGCCCCCGCAGCCGCGCAAAGCTTTACCGAAAGCCATACGGGCACATGGATCGGCGAGGGCACACAAACCGACGGCCAGCGATGGCAGATGCTGCTGATCCTGCGACCCGATGGCGCGATCGTGGATTACCCGGACTTCCCCTGCTCGGCCTTCTGGCGCTTCGACGCGATCACCGAAACCACGGCCACGGGATCCGAGCATCTGGTTGCCGGGTTCGCGGAGTGCACCGATGATCTGAGCCTGTCACTGCGCGGCGACGGCAAAGGCGCTTTGCTGGTGACATGGAGCGAAACCGGCGTCACCCCCGACGCCACGGCGACGCTTTCCCGGCAATAGTCGCCAACCCGCCCGTAGCCCCCCAAATCTTGTGTCTGATGCGTGACAACCCCCCGGAATCCGGTAGGTATCGGGCAGGTAAATTACGGAAGGTCAGCATGACGGCTCAACCCGCCCCGCGCGAGGATTACGGCGCTGATTCTATTAAAGTTCTCAAGGGCTTGGATGCAGTTCGCAAACGCCCCGGAATGTATATCGGCGATACCGACGATGGCTCTGGCCTGCACCACATGGTGTACGAGGTTGTCGATAACGGTATTGACGAGGCTCTGGCCGGTCACGCCACCGCCGTCAGCGTAAAGATCCACGCCGACAGCAGCGTGTCGGTGCGCGATAACGGTCGCGGGATTCCGACCGATATCCACACCGAAGAAGGCGTCTCGGCGGCCGAGGTCATCATGACCCAGCTGCACGCGGGCGGTAAATTCGATCAGAACAGCTATAAGGTTTCGGGCGGCCTGCACGGCGTCGGCGTGTCTGTGGTCAACGCACTGTCCGACTGGCTTGAGTTGCGCATCTGGCGCGGCGGCAAGGAATGGTACGCGCGGTTTGAAAACGGCGACACCGCGATCCATCTGCGCGAAGAAGGCCCCGCCGCCGAGGGCGAGAAGGGCACAGAAGTGCGCTTCATGGCCAGCGCCAAGACCAACCGCCCGGATGGCACGTTCTCCAATCTGGAATACAAGTTCCAGACGCTGGAAAACCGCCTGCGTGAGCTGGCGTTCCTGAACTCGGGCGTGATGATCGTCATCGAGGACGAGCGCCCGGCCGAACCGCTGCGGACCGAATTCTGCTATGAGGGCGGCGTGCGCGAATTCGTGCGCTACCTTGATCGTTCGAAGACCCCGGTCATGCCGGAACCGATCTGGATCACCGGCGAGAAAGACGGCATCGGCGTTGAAGTGGCGATGTGGTGGAACGACAGCTACCACGAGACGGTGCTGCCCTTCACCAACAACATTCCGCAGCGCGATGGCGGCACGCATATGGCGGGCTTCCGTGGCGCGCTGACCCGCACGATCAACGCCTATGCGCAATCCTCGGGGATCGCGAAGAAGGAAAAGATCAGCTTCACCGGCGATGATGCGCGCGAAGGCCTGACCTGCGTGCTGTCGGTCAAGGTGCCTGACCCCAAGTTCAGCTCGCAGACCAAGGACAAGCTGGTCTCGTCCGAGGTGCGCCCGGCGGTTGAGAATCTGGTCAACGAAAAGCTGAGCGAGTGGTTCGAGGAAAACCCCAGCCACGCCAAGCAGATCGTCGGCAAAATCGTCGAGGCCGCGCTGGCCCGTGAGGCCGCGCGCAAGGCCCGCGACCTGACCCGCCGCAAGACCGCGCTGGATGTGGCGTCGCTGCCCGGCAAGCTGGCCGATTGTCAGGAACGCGATCCGTCCAAGTCTGAATTGTTCCTGGTCGAGGGTGACTCGGCCGGCGGGTCGGCCAAGCAGGGCCGCTCGCGGCAGAATCAGGCCGTGCTGCCGCTCAAGGGCAAGATCCTGAACGTCGAGCGTGCGCGCTTTGACCGGATGCTGTCCAGTCAGGAGATCGGCACGCTGATCACCGCACTGGGCACCGGCATCGGCCGCGACGAGTTCGACCTTGGCAAGCTGCGCTACCACAAGATCGTCATCATGACCGATGCTGACGTCGACGGCGCCCACATCCGCACGCTGCTGCTGACCTTCTTCTACCGCCAGATGCCGCAACTGATCGAAGGCGGGCACCTCTATATCGCCGAGCCGCCGCTCTACAAAGTGGCGCGCGGGCGGTCGGAAGTGTACCTCAAGGACGTCCCGGCGCTGGAAGATTACCTGATCGCGCAGGGCATTGATGGTGCCTCGCTGAAGTTGAACACCGGCGAAGTGATCGCCGGGCAAGACCTGCAGCGCGTTGTCGAAGCGGCGCGCGCCTTCAAACGCGTGCTCGACGCCTTCCCGACGCATTACCCGCGCAACGTGCTGGAACAGGCCGCGCTTGCCGGTGCGTTCGATCCGGGCCGGGTGGATGGCGACCTGCAAGCCGTGGCAAATAATGTCGCGCAACGGCTTGATATGGTTGCCAAAGAATACGAGCGTGGCTGGACCGGCCGCATCACGCAAGAGCAGGGCATCCGCCTGTCGCGCATCCTGCGCGGCGTGGAAGAGATCCGCAATCTGGACGGCGCTGTGTTGCGCTCGGGCGAAGCGCGGCGGCTGTCGCGCCTGTCGGGCGAAACGCGCAACGTCTATTCCAGCCTGTCGCAACTCTCGCGTCGGGACCGGATGCAGACGATTCACGGCCCGGTCGAGCTGCTGCAAGCCATGCTCGATGAAGGTCAGCGCGGGCTGTCGCTGCAACGCTACAAGGGTCTGGGTGAGATGAACCCGGGCCAGCTGTGGGAAACCACGCTGGACCCCGAAGCGCGCACGCTGCTGCAGGTCAAGGTCGACGACGTGGCCGAAGCGGACGACATTTTCAGCAAGCTGATGGGTGACGTGGTGGAACCGCGCCGCGAGTTCATCCAGAAGAACGCACTGAACGTGGAAAATCTGGATACCTGATCAGGCGCCGCGCGGTTAGCGCGCGGCGACATCATTCAGGATATCACGGTTGGCGCAGAACGCTGGCATGTGTCCGCAAACCTGACCGCGCGCGCTGTATTGCCAGCGCGCGCATTTCTTTGTGTGCCAGCAGCGCGCGCAATTCAGCAGCATTTCCGACAGATCAGCGGGCGTCATCACCGCCCCCTCAATCACGCGCGCCAGATCCACGCCCAGTTTGGGCGCGACATTCCAGATCTGGGCATTGTTCGACGGTGAGTGAATCGTCACGGCGCGACCCTTGCTGACGGCGGCACCAGACCACCTTTCAGGGCAGTTTACGAAATCATGCCGCCCCAAGGGTTAATTTCTAAACGCCATCGCGGTTTTGATTCCAGCTTTTTTCCTCAAATTGTGGCGATTTTTGCACCGCGACCCCGGCAAAACGCAAACCCCGCGCCCTGACCGGGCGCGGGGGTTGCATCGCGGCTGGCACAACCGTCAGCGTGCCGAGCCCAGCACATCGCCACGCCCATGCGGCGCGTCGAAGTCCAGAGCCGGGCCGATGGGCACAATCCGGTGCGGATTAACCGTGTCATGGCTGTAGTAATAGTGCCGCGTGATGTGATCCAGCCGCACCGTCTGCGCCACGCCCGGGACCTGATACAGGGCGCGGGTATAGTCCCACAGGGTCGGATAATCGACGATCCGGCGGCGGTTGCACTTGAAGTGGCCGTGGTACACCGCATCGAAACGCACCAGCGTGGTAAACAGCCGCCAGTCGGCTTCCGTCACCCGGTCACCCATCAGGAACCGCCGGTCACTCAACCGCGTTTCCAGCCAGCCGAGCGTCTCAAACAGCGGCCCGACGGCGTCATCATAGGCCTTTTGCGTGGTGGCAAAGCCCGCCTTGTAGACCCCGTTGTTAAACGTATCGTAAATCCGCGCATTCACCGGCTCGATGGCCTCGCGCAGATCGGCAGGCCAGAAATCCAGCGTGTTGCCGGTAATCCCGTCAAACGCGGAATTGAACATGCGGATGATCTCGGAACTCTCGTTCGAGACGATGGTCTTGCGCGCCGTGTCCCACAAAACCGGCACCGTCACGCGCCCAGTCATCAGCGGATCGGCGCGGGTATAGACCTGGTGCATATATTCGGCGTCGCCCAGCATATCGCCCGTTGCGCCGTCAAAATCCGCGCGCAACTCCCAGCCGTTTTCCAGCATGTCGGGGTGCACCACCGACAGCCCGATGTGATCCTCTAACCCTTTGAGGCTGCGGAAAATAAGCGCCCGGTGGGCCCAGGGGCAAGCATAGGAAACATAGAGGTGATAGCGCCCGCTTTCGGCCTTGAAGCCCCCCTCGCCCGAGGGGCCGGCGCTGCCATCCGCCGTCACCCAGTTGCGCCAGCTTGCGGCGTTGCGCTTGAACGCCCCGCCGGTGCTCTTGGTGTCGTACCAGCCGGTGTCCCAGCGACCTTCGATCAGTTGTCCCATGAATCCTCTCCTTTCCTTAGAAGGTGACTGTTGGCGGCCACAGGTCAACCAGCCACGGCGCGCAGGGTCTGTGCAGGGACAAACAGCGGCAAATATTATCGGGGATATACGAATGGGTTACTTGTTTTTGCCATGATCGGCGGCAACGATACCGCTATGGGAATCGGGAGGTACGCCCATGTTTGCTTTTCTGCCAGAAGACATCCAGCGCGGGCTGGATGCAGCGACCAAAAGAGCCCAGCGCAAAAGCGCGCGGTTGAGCGTACATGTCGGTGACGTGGCCTATCCGATCCTGCGCCTGTCAGAGACCGGGTTTGCCGTCGATGCCACCCGCATCCCGCCGCTGCGGGGCTTTGTCGATGTATTCGACGGCCCGCGCCATATCAGCCGGGCCCTGATCATCGCCGCCTCGGAAGACAGCGGTGAGATGACCTATGAATTCAAAAGCGAAACGCTGATCGGCCAGCCGCCGATCCGCGACTATGTCGATGACCGGCCAACCAACGCGGGCTATCTGCCCAGTCCCGTTTGAGCGTGGAAGAAGGGGGCCAGCTGGCCCCCTTGTCATTGCAGATCGCCGAAGGCTGACTTGAGCCGCGCCACCGCCTCGACCACCCGCGCCTTGGGCGTGGCGATGTTGAAGCGCATGTAGGTCTCGCCGCCGGTGCCGAAGGTCTCGCCATAGTTCACCGCGATCTTCGCGTCTTTCTCGATCCGGCGGATGATCTCTTCACCCGCCATCCCGGTGCCCGAGAAATCGACCCAGGCCAGATAGGTCGCCTCAAGCGGCATCGACACCAGACCGGGAATTTCCGCGATCCCGGCATCGAAAACCTTCTGATTCTCGGCCAGATAGGCCATCAGCGCATCGACCCAGGCCGCACCCTCGGGCGAATAGGCGGCGGTTTCCATCGCCAGCCCGAACGAGCTGGGCGAGATCCCCAGACCCATCATCGTCGCACCGAACGCCTCGCGCAGCGTCTCGTCGGGGATGATCACGTTGCCGTTGTGCGCCCCGGCGATGTTGAAGGTCTTGGTCGGTGCGGTCAGCATCACCAGCCGGTCCAGCATATCGGGCAGCGCGGTGATCGCGGGCATGTGCTTTTGCCCCGGGAAGATCAGGTCGCAGTGGATCTCGTCGGACACCAGAATCAGGTCGTGCGCTTTGCAGAACGCGCCCAGCGCTTTCAGCTCACCCTCGGTCCAGCAGCGACCACCGGGGTTGTGCGGCGACGAGATGACAACGATCTTTTCGTTGCCGGTCAGACGCTTGGCCGCATCCTCAAGATCCATCTCATACAGACCGTCCCTCAGCACCAGCGGGCATTCGGTGACGGTGCGCCCGGCGGCTTTGGTGATCTTGGCGAACACATGGTAAACCGGCGTGAACAGCACCACACCATCGCCCGGCTGGCTCCAGGTGTGAATGCACAGCGCGGTGCCGTTCACCAGACCATGCGTGGTGAAGATCCATGAGGGATCGACGTTCCAGCCGTGGCGCGTGCTCATCCACCAGTCGATTGACGCCTTATAGGCGGCATCATCACCGAAATAGCCAAACACCCCGTGCTCCACCATCGCGCTCAGCGCGGCGGGCACGCAAGCGGGCGGGCGGAAGTCCATGTCGGCAACCCACATGGCAATGCCATCGTCGGGTGAAACGCCGAAAAGCTCTTCCATCATGTCCCACTTGGCCGAATGGGTGCCGCGCCGGTCGATGATTTCGTCGAAGTTCATGCCTATCTCCTTATCATGTGAAGCAGAATGCCGCCTCGCGCGGCGCACGCAACCCCCAAATGCGTATGCCCTCAAAACTCAAGCACGACAGCGTGCGCCCACCGTTGATAAGCGCGCGCGCTTGGCCTAAATCAGGGCGCATGAGCCTGCGTTCCATCCTGATCCATCCCGATCCCCGCCTGAAAAAGGTCTGTGCCCCCGTCCAGACGGTAACGTCCGAACTTGGCGCACTGGCCGAGGACATGCTTGAAACCATGTACGAGGCCCCCGGCATCGGGCTGGCCGCGCCTCAGATCGGCATCATGCAGCGCCTCTTCGTGATGGATTGCGTCAAGGATCAGGACACGGCCCCGCGCCCGATGGTCCTGATCAATCCTGAGATCACCTGGTCCTCGGAAGAGACCAGTTCATACGAGGAAGGCTGCCTGTCCATCCCCGAGCAATACGGCGAGGTCACGCGCCCGTCGACGGTGCGGATGCGCTGGCTGGGGCTGGATGGCAAGACCCATGAGGAAGAGTTCAGCGAGCTGTGGGCGACCTGCGCGCAGCACGAGTTCGACCACCTCAACGGCAAGCTGTTCATCGACTATCTGGGGCCGATCAAGCGCCAGATGATCACCCGGCGGATGGAAAAGCTGAAACGCGAGCGGGCGCGCGGCTGAGTGGCGCAGGGCCTGCACATTGGCATTGCCGGTGCGGGCGTTGGCGGCTTGGCGGCAGCGATTGCGCTGCATCTTGCCGGGCACCGGGTTGAAATCTTCGATCAGTTCGACGCCCCGCGCCCGGTAGGCTCGGGGCTGGTGGTGCAGCCGGTGGGGCAACGGGTGCTCGAGTGGCTGGGCTGTGGTCAGGCGGCGCGGGCCCTGGGCGCACCGATCCGCATGTTGCACGGGGTTGAGGCGCGGACGGGGGCGGGCACGCTGGCCGTGCGCTATGACGCGGCGGGTGCCGGGCTGCACGGTCTGGGCATGCACCGCGCCAGCCTGTTCGAGGCGCTGCACGGGCGGCTGGTCGCGCTGGGGGCGCGCGTCGTGGCGTCCTCGCAGGTCATCGCCAGCAGTGCCGACCGGCAGGGCCGCTGGTTGCAGATGGCCGATGGCCGCCGCGCCGGGCCTTTCGATCTGGTCGTCGACGCGCTGGGATCGCATTCCCCCTCTCGCCGCTGGTGTCGCGCGTGCTGCCTTATGGCGCGCTCTGGACCACGCTGGAGTGGCCCGCGACCGAGCTGCCAGCCGACCGCCTGACCCAGCGCTATGTCGCCGCGCACCGGATGGTCGGCGTGCTGCCCATCGGGCGGATGCCCGGAGAGACCACGCAGCGCGCCGCCTTTTTCTGGTCGCTGCGCCATGACGCCTATCCCGACTGGCAGGCGCAGGGGTTGGCCCCGTGGCAGGCTGAGATGCGCGGTATCTGGCCCGCGCTCAGCCCTTTCATCGGGCAGATCACCGACCCGGCGCAGATGGTGCTGGCGCGCTACTCGCATGGCACCCTGCGCAAGCCCTATGGCGATCGGCTGGTTCATATCGGTGACAGCGCCCACCGGGCCAGCCCGCAACTGGGACAGGGCGCGAATATGGCGCTGCTGGATGCGCTGGCGCTGGCCCGTGCGCTGGACAGCGCCCCTGCGCAGGACGCCCCCGCGCTTTATGCCCGCATGCGGCGCGGGCACCTGATGCTGTACCAGGCCTTCAGCCGCTTCCTGACCCCGCAATACCAGTCCGACAGCCGCGCGCTGGCGTGGTTCCGTGACCGCATCGTCGCGCCGATTGGCCGCGTGCCGCCGTTTGACCGGGCGATGGGGGCGATTGCCGCAGGCCTGTTCATCCCGCCGCTGGGCGGCGAGCCCTACGCCAACGGCCAGCCCGTCCCGCCAAGCTGGGCGATGGACGCGCCCCCTGCCCCGATGCTACAGCGCTGACATGCCCGTTTTGCCCATCGTCCAGTACCCCGACCCGATGCTGCGCCGCCCCTGCACCCCGGTGACGGCGCTCGACGGCATCACCCGCCAACTGGCCGCCGACATGCTCGAAACCATGTACGCCGCCACAGGCCGCGGCCTAGCCGGGCCGCAAGTTGCGGTGCCCAAGCGGATTTTCGTGATGGATTGCACATGGAAAGAGGGCACGCCCGCCCCCCGCGTGTTCCTGAACCCCGAAATCCTTGAGACCTCGGATGCGCTGGCCCTCAACACCGAAGGCTGCCTGTCGATCCCCGGCGTGCCTGCGCTGGTTGCGCGGCCCGACTGGGTGCTGATGCGCTGGCTGGATCTGGACGGGGTCGCGCAGACCGAGACGCTCTCGGGGTTCGAGGCCGTCTGCGCCCAGCATGAACTCGATCACCTCAACGGGCGGCTCTGCATCGACCTGATGGACGAGGCCGCGCGCGTCGCCGCCTCGCCCGCCCTGACCGCCCTCTCACACCCGGAAACCCCATGATCCGCCGCTGCCTGCCTTGGCCCGACGCGCGCCTGCGCACCCCTGCCGCCCCCGTCGACACCATCACCGACGAAATCCGCGCGCTCTGGACCGACATGATCGACACGATGGAGGCGATGCCCGGCGTCGGTCTGGCCGCGCCGCAGATCGGCGTGATGCTGCGGCTGGCGGTGGTCGATGCGTCCGAAGCGCGCGGTCAGGCGGTGCGCATGGCCAACCCCGAGGTGCTGCACGCCTCGGTCCAGCTACGCCCGCATGACGAGGCCAGCCCCAACCTGCCCGGCGTCCACGCGCAGATCCAGCGGCCCCGCGCCGTGACCGTGCGGTTCCTGAACGAGCAGGGCATGGTCGAGGAAAAGGATTTCGTCAGCCTCTGGGCGACCTCGGTCCAGCACCAGATCGACCATCTGAACGGCAAGATGTATTTCGACCACCTGAGCAAGGTGAAGCGCGACATGCTGCTGCGCAAGGCCAAGAAGCTGGTGAACTAACCCGCGTCGCGCCCGAGCAGCCAGCCGATGAGGGCGAGAATCAGCACGATGGACAGCGGATAGAGGACCATGAATTGCAGGTCTTCCGATCCCAGCTCCCACGGGGCCTTGATCCGGCAGCGGCCGTTCAGGCTGCCAAAGGCGCAGGCGAGGCTGCTGATGTAGACGTAAAAGACACCGCCTGCGATGGCCGCAAGGGCTGCGAGCCCGTAAAACACCCGTGATGCGATCCGCATGATGCCCCTCCCTGTGCTGATCCCGTTCAGCCAAACGCCGCCGAAAAGGCGCGCAATCCCGGCGGGGTAAAGCGGATATGGCGGCTGTCTTCAACCCGTCGCACCCAGCCTTGCGCGTGAAACCGCGTGAGCAAGGCCGCGCCCAGCGCGCCCGCCAGATGCGAGCGGCGTTCGGACCAGTCCAGACAGACCCGGCACATCGGCCGCCGCTGCGCCGTCAGCGCGGCCGTGTCGATGCCGAGGCCCGCGATGAACCCGGCACCCTCGGCGCTCAGCCCGACACTGTCGCGCGAGACGACCAGAAACCCGCGCCCGGCCAGACTGTCAAACATCCGCACGGCAGCGGCGCCGGCCATATGGTCGTAGCAAACCCGCGCCTCGCGCAGCGCCGCATCGTTCGGGCCGGGTTGAGCGCGCATGTGGCCACGCGTGGCGGCCAGTCCCGCCAGCGTCTCCAGCGCCTGCGCGACCTGCTCGTCGGCCAGCGCAAAAAACCGATGCCGCCCCTGCTTGCGCGGCCACAAGAGCCCGGCCTCGGTCAGTTGCTTCAGGTGATCCGAGGCCGTCGCGGCACTGACCCCCGCCGCCTCGGCCAGCTCACGCGCGGTCAGCGCCTGCCCGCCCAACAGGACCGACAGGATGGTGGCGCGGGTCGGATCGCCGATCAGCGCCGCAATGCGCGAGATGTCTGGACCTTGTCTCATGCTCTCAGTCTGGGGCCGCGCCACGGCGCGCACAAGCCCCGACGCTTCGGTCCGCACCGAAGCATCCGCGCCGGTTTGCGTGGCATGTCAGCGCCAGAAAGGAGACCCTTCATGATCCGTCTCATCCCCCTGCTGTCGCTCTTTCCAGCCCTGCGGCTGCGCCCGACCCTGCGCCGCTGGCACCGCAACGCCACCACCCGCCGCGATCTGCGCGCCCTCGACACTCATCTGCTGCGCGACATTGGTGTGACCCCCGCCGCCGCCGCGCGCGAAGCCCGCCGCCCGTTCTGGCACCGCTGAGCCGGTGGCGCTTTGCCCCCACCACTGCTAGATCGGAGGCGACCACAGCAGCGGAGACGAACATGCGCGTCATTTTCATGGGAACGCCCGATTTCTCGGTGCCGGTGCTCGATGTGCTGGCCGCCTCGCATGAGGTGGTCTGCGTCTATTGCCAGCCCCCCGCCCCGCCGGACGCGGCAAGCAGGAACGCCCGACGCCGGTACACGCCCGCGCGCTGGAACTGGGTCTGCCGGTGCGCCACCCGGCCAAACTGCGCGACGCCGCCGAGTACGAGGCCTTTGCCGCCCTGAACGCCGATATCGCCGTGGTGGTGGCTTATGGCCTGATCCTGCCGCAAGCGGTGCTGGACGCGCCCAAGCACGGGTGCCTGAACATCCACGCCTCGCTGCTGCCACGCTGGCGCGGGGCGGCGCCGATCCACCGGGCGATCATGGCCGGGGAAAGCGAAACCGGCGTGTGCATCATGCAGATGGAGGCCGGGCTGGACACCGGCCCGGTCCTGCTGCGCGAGGCAACGCCGATCGGCGATGTTGAAACCACCGACCAGCTGCACGACCGGCTGTCGCTGATGGGGGCGCGGCTGGTGCTGAGCGCACTGGACCAGTTGCCAGACCTGCGGGCCATGCCGCAACCCGAAGAGGGCGTCACCTATGCCGCCAAGATTGACAAGGCCGAAGCCCGGGTCGACTGGACGCAGGACGCCGCCGCCGTTGCGCGCCTGATCCGCGGGCTGTCGCCGTTTCCGGGCGCATGGTGCGAAACGCCGGTGGGGCGGTTGAAACTGCTGGGCGCGGTGGCCGGTCCGGGCACGGGTCCGGCGGGCGCGGTGCTGGACGGGCTGACCATCGCCTGCGGCACGGGTGCGGTGAAAATCACCCGCGCCCAGCGCGAGGGCAAGCGCCCGATGGACGCGGACGAGCTGCTGCGGGGGCTCGACTGGCCAGCGGGCACGCTGTTGGGGTGAGCGGGCAAGGGGGCTTTCCGCCCCCTCTTCGGCTGACGCCGAATTCACCCCCGAGCGTATTTTCAGCAAGATGAAGGCGCAGCGCTTGAAGGGGGACAGGCCGGGCGCTAGCCTTTGGACATGAGCACAGCCTTTTACACCGACCCCGCCTGTCTGAATCACGCAACGCCCGAGGGCCATCCCGAGCAGGTGGCGCGGCTGGTATCGATTCTGGCCGCGCTGGAGCATCGCGATTTCGCCGGGCTGGACCGGCGGCAAGCGCCGCTGGCCGAGGTGGCCGAGCTGCTGCGCTGCCATCCGCAGGACTATATCGACCGTATCCGCGCGGCAGAGCCTGACGCGGGCAATCACCAACTGGACGCCGATACGTGGATGTCGCCGGGCAGCTGGGATGCGGCGCTGGCGGGGGTGGGCGCGGTGACAGCGGCGCTGGATGCCGTCATGGCGGGTGAGGCGCGCAATGCGTTCGCCGCGATCCGCCCGCCGGGCCACCACGCGGAAACCGCCACGCCGATGGGGTTCTGCCTGTTCGGCACCGTCGCCATCGCCGCCAAGCGGGCGCTGGATCACCACAGGCTGAGCCGCGTTGCGGTGCTGGACTTCGACGTGCACCACGGCAATGGCACGCAGGATCTGCTGTGGAACGAGCCGCGCGCGCTGTTCGTATCGAGCCACCAGTTCCCTCTCTGGCCCGGCACCGGGCGCGCGGAAGAGACCGGGCCGCATGGCACGATCCTGAACGTACCGCTGGCCCCCGGCACGCGCGGCCCCGATTTCCGCGATGCGTGGGAAAGGCAGGTGTTCCCCCGCGTTGACGCCTTCAAGCCCGAGCTGATCCTGATCTCGGCCGGGTTCGACGCCCATATCGACGATCCGCTGGCCCAGCTGGCGCTGACCGAGGACGATTTCATCTGGATCACCCACCGCCTCTGCGATCTTGCCGATGCCCATGCCGGCGGGCGGGTGGTCAGTGCGCTGGAAGGCGGCTATAACCTCGACGCGCTGGCGGCCTCGACCGCGGCGCATATCCGGGTGTTGATGGAGCGTGGCGCATGAAGCCTGTAGCAGACTTGTCGTTTGAGGACGCCCTGCGCGAATTGGAGCAGGTCGTCGGCCAGCTGGAAGGCGGCGCGGTCGATCTGGAGAAATCCATCGCCATCTACGAGCGCGGCGCCGAGCTGAAAAAGCATTGCGAGGCCAAGCTGGCGCAGGCGCAGGCGCGGATCGAACAGATCACGCTGGCCGAGAATGGCCAGCCCGACGGCACCGCGCCTTTCGACGCGCAATGAGCTTTCCGCAGGATCTGGCCAGCGCCGCGCTGGCCGTGAACGCCCGGCTGGCGCAGGCGCTGAACGCGCTGCCCGACAGCCGGGTGCGGGCCGCGATGGCCCATGCGATCCACGGCGGCAAGGGTCTGCGCGGGTTTCTGGCGCTGGAAAGCGCCGGGCTGCATGGCGTGCCGCCTGTCGCCGCGCTGAACGCGGCGGCGGCGATCGAGGCGATGCACGCCTATTCGCTGGTGCATGACGATCTGCCCGCGATGGATGACGACGACCTGCGCCGGGGCCGCCCCACCGTGCACATCGCCTTTGACGAGGCGACCGCGATTCTGGCCGGCGACGCGCTGCAATCGCTGGCGTTTCGGCTCTGTGCCGAGACCGGCAGCGCGCCCCTGACCGCAGCACTGGCGCAGGCAGCGGGCGCGGCGGGGATGGTGCTGGGTCAGGCGCTGGATATCGAGGCCGAATCGGCCGCCGCCCCGCTGACGCTGGAGCAGATCATCCACCTGCAGCAGGGCAAGACCGGCGCGCTGTTTGCGTGGTCCTGCACCGTGGGGCCGCTGCTGGCCGGGGCCGATCCGGGGCCGCTGAGTGCCTATGCGCGGGCGCTGGGGCTGGCGTTTCAGATCGCCGATGACATTCTGGACTGCGAAGGCGATGCCGCAACAGCCGGAAAACGGCTGCAAAAGGATGCAGAGGCGGGCAAGGCGACCTTTGTGTCGCTGCTGGGACTTGAACCGGCGCGCGCCCGTGCCGCAGGTTTGATTTCACAGGCCTGTGACGCTCTGGCACCTTACGGTGCGCGGGCCGATTCCTTGCGAGACGCGGCGCGTTTCGTTATCAGCCGCGACAAGTAAAGTTGGAGCGTCCATGAATACCCGTCCCGAAACACCGCTCCTTGACCGCGTGCACAGCCCTGCCGACCTCAAGCGGCTGACCGATCCACAGCTGAAACAGGTCGCCGATGAGTTGCGCGCCGAGACGATCAGCGCCGTGTCGGAAACCGGCGGGCATCTGGGCGCGGGTCTGGGCGTGGTCGAACTGACCGTGGCGCTGCATGCGATCTTCGACACGCCGCGCGACCGGCTGATCTGGGACGTTTCGCACCAATCCTATCCGCACAAGATCCTCACCGGGCGGCGCGACCGTATCCGCACGCTGCGCATGAAGGACGGGCTGTCGGGCTTTACCAAGCGCTCGGAAAGCCCCTATGACCCCTTCGGTGCCGCGCATAGCTCGACCTCGATCAGCGCCGCGCTGGGCTTCAAGGTCGCGCAGGATCTGGGCGGCGCGCCGGACCCGGCGCTGGGCGACGCCATCGCGGTGATCGGCGATGGCAGCATGTCGGCGGGCATGGCGTTCGAGGCGATGAACAACGCAGGCCATCTGGGCAAGCGGCTGTTCGTCATCCTGAATGACAACGAGATGTCCATCGCGCCGCCCACCGGCGCGCTGTCCTCCTATCTGTCGCGGCTCTATACCGAGCGCCCGCTGCAAGACCTCAAGGCCGCCGCCAAGGGTGCCTTGTCCCTGCTGCCGCCCCCCTTCCAGGAAGGGGCCAAGCGCGCCAAGGACATGCTCAAGCACATGACCGTCGGCGGCACGATGTTCGAGGAACTGGGCTTCAAATACGTCGGCCCGGTTGACGGGCACGACATGGACACGCTGCTGGCTGTCCTGCGCACCGTGCATGACCGCGCCACCGGGCCGACGCTGATCCATGTGCTGACCAAGAAGGGCAAAGGCTATCGCCCCGCCGAGCAGGCAATGGACAAGGGCCACGCCACGGCGAAATTCGACGTGCTGACCGGCAAGCAGCAAAAAGCTCCGTCCAACGCGCCCAGCTACACCAAGGTCTTCGCGCAATCGCTGATCCAGCTGGCCGAGGGTGACGACAAGATCGTCGCCGTCACCGCCGCGATGCCCGATGGCACCGGCCTGAACCTGTTCGCCGAGCGGTTCCCGACCCGGTGTTTCGACGTCGGCATCGCCGAGCAGCACGGCGTCACCTTCTGCGCCGCGCTGGCGGCGGGCGGGATGAAACCGTTCTGCACGATGTATTCGACGTTCCTGCAGCGCGGCTATGATCAGGTCGTGCATGACGTGGCGCTGCAGGGTCTGCCCGTCCGCTTCGCCATCGACCGCGCCGGTCTGGTCGGCGCCGATGGCGCGACGCATGCGGGCAGCTTTGACGTGGCTTACCTCGCCAACCTGCCCGGCATGGTGGTGATGGCCGCCGCCGATGAGGCCGAGCTGGTGCATATGGTCGCCACCGCCGCCGCGCATGACGCGGGCCCCATCGCGTTCCGCTTTCCGCGGGGCGAAGGCGTCGGGGTGGAAATGCCCGAACGCGGCACACCGCTGGAAATCGGCAAGGGCCGGATTATCCGTGAGGGCAAGCGCGTGGCGATCCTGTCCTTCGGCACCCGTCTGGCCGAGGTGATGAAAGCGGCCGAGGCGCTGGACGCACGCGGCATCTCGCCCACCGTCGCCGACGCCCGCTTCGCCAAACCGCTGGACCGCGACCTGATTCTGCGGCTCGCGGCAGACCATGAAGCGCTGATCACCATTGAAGAGGGCGCGGTCGGCGGCTTTGGCTCCCATGTCGCGCAGCTGCTGGCGGAAGAGGGCGTGTTCGACACCGGGCTCAGGTTCCGCTCGATGGTGCTGCCGGATGTGTTCATCGACCAAGCCTCGCCGGATCAGATGTATCAGGCGGCTGGGCTGACGGCGGCGGATATCGAAGCGAAAGTGCTCGACGCGCTGGGCGTCGCGCGGATCGGGGCCAAGCGGGCCTGAACAGCCGACTGCTGCAAAAGCAAACAGCCGCGCCCGAGGGCGCGGCTGTTGTCGTTATCGCTTGGGTGCGATCAGAATTGGAAGCCCGCGCGCAGCGAAACGGTGTCGATGTCTGAACCGGCCGTGAAGCCCAAGGCGTCGCCGGACACGTCACGACGGGCCAGTTCTACGCCAACGAACATGCTTTGGGTGACCAGAGCCTGCATCCCCAGACCGTAAGACACGCCGGTCTGACGAACTTCGACGCCGACGTCGGTCAGCGTCGAGCGCGCAGCGCCGACAAAGCCGTACACCATCACACGGTCAAACGCATAACCGGCGCGGGCGCGCAGCTCGAGAGCGTTTTCCTGCAGCGAGTTCGGAAAGCCGACATAGGGCGTGTTGAAGCTGGTGTAGGCCAGTTCCGCACCAAACACCATGTTGCCACGCTGCCAGTTGTAACCGACGAACCCGCCAAACGCGCTGTCGCTTTCCAGATCAGGGAACAGGCCGCCGCCGGTGTTTTCATTGATCTGGCCGCTCAGCGCCGAAATGCTCAGACCGCCGTAAAAGCCGTCCCACGAGTACGAGGGCGCCGGCATCGGCGCGACCATCACCTCCGGCTCGACGTAAACAACCGGACCCGAGGCCAGTGCGGCCCCCGAAGCGACGACCAGCGCAACGACCGAAGCCGCCGAGCCGAGGGAGAGTTTGAGAATTTTTGTCATGCGAACCACCTGAGTGTTAAATTCTTATTAATAAGAGATGATCAGACGCCCGCGGCTGCGATTTTTCAAGTCGCCTTCAAAATTTGTCGACAAATTTGCGCGAAGTGACGCTTTCCCGCATCACCCCGCAGGTCAGCGCTTGCGCCTGGCTGTTCCGCCACCCCCAAACGCAAACAGCCGCGCCCAAAGGGCGCGGCTGCTGTCGGTATCGCTTGGGTGCGATCAGAAGTGGTAGGCAGCGCGCAGCGACACGGTGTCCAGCTCGGATTCGACCGTGGTGCCCAGAACGTCCGCGTCCACGTTGCGGCGAGCGAACTCAAGACCAACGGACATGTTGCTGGTGACCATCGCTTCAACGCCCAGACCGTAGACCGGGCCGGTTTGCGTGAAGTCGGTGCCGCCGCTGCCGATGGTCGAGCGCGCAGCGCCGACGAAGCCGTACACCATGACGCGGTTGAACGCGTAGCCGGCACGAGCGCGCAGGTCGAGCGAATCACGCTGATACGTGCCCGGGAAGCCAACGAACGAGGTGTCGAAGTTGGTGTAGTTCAGTTCGCCACCGAACACGAAACCACCGCGCTGCCAGTTGTAACCAACGAAAGCGCCGAAGCCGTTGTCGCTTTCCAGATCCGGCAGACCGGCGGGATCGGTGACGCCACCGCTGACACGCGAGTAGCTCAGACCGCCGTACAGGCCAGCCCAGGACAGAGCAGGTGCCGGCATCGGGGCAACCATGACTTCCGGCTCGTTGTACACGACCGGGCCCGAGGCCAGAGCGGCACCAGCAGCGAAGCCGAGAGCGGTGACCGAAGCGGCCGAACCAAGGATGAGTTTGCGAATTGCAGTCATTTTTTTCTCCATCGTTAACCGAATGTTAACTTCTGGCCCTACACACACCTTCAGCGGGGTCTCTTCAAGGCACCTCGGACAGATGCCTTTTACGCTGCTTGCAGGTGAAACATTCGCGCATCACCCGCGCTTAGCAAGCGGCGGCTAAATACCCGTAAACTTTAGACATTCCAAAAATAGGCGCCTTTCCGCCCATGAAAACCGACACCGTCACACGAGTGTGATGGAACCCGACCGACGGAGCGTGCCACAAAAGCTCCAGAGCGCCCTCACTGCCGCCGTCACAGACACCACCCGGAACGTGGTGCGACCCAGCCAAACAAGGGCTTTTCCGCAGGCGACGTCACGACCTGACCCGACGCGCCCTCTTCCTTTTATCCGCACACCCCCCTATCTTTGTGTATGGAACAACACTCCCCCTCCCGTCATGCTGTCATGCACCCGCCGCACCTTTGCGGCAGGGAAGGGTTGACCTTTTGATGAGACGTTTATGAAACCCACCCGTTCACTGCCGACCGAAACCGCCCCGCAGGCCGAGCCGCGCGCCTTCACCGATGCCGCGCAGGCCGTCGCCTATCTGCAGACACTCTATTCTCAGGCCACCGATTTCCTTGCCGCCAGCTTCCGCACCGCGTTGAAGGACGGCACGCCCAAGGCCCGCTACCGTGCCTATTATCCAGAGCTGCGCGTCACCACGACGACCTATGACCAGCCCGACAGCCGCCTCGCCTATGGTTACCTGCCCGAGCCCGGCACCTATGCCACCTCGATCACCCGGCCCGATCTGTTCTCGAACTACCTCCAGCAGCAGATCGACCTTTTGCTGAAGAATCACGGCCAGCCGGTGATGGTCGGCTATTCCGACACGCCGATCTCGCTGCATTTTGCCATGGCCGGGCGGCATGATGTGAACATGTCGGGTGAGCTGACCTTCACCCTGCGCGACGTGTTCGACGTGCCGGACCTGTCGATCACCAACGATGACATCGTCAATGGCGAAGGCGTGCGCAACGCCGACGGCTCGGTCCCGCTGGCCCCGTTCACCGCGCAGCGCGTGGATTACTCGCTGGCCCGTCTGGCGCATTATACCGCCACCGACCCCGAGCATTTCCAAAACCACGTGTTGTTCACCAACTACCAGTTCTACGTGGACGAGTTCGAGGCCTATGCGCGCCAAGCCCTGTCCGACCCTGACAGCGGCTACACCGCCTTTGTCGCGCCCGGCAATGCCGAGATCACCGACGCCAACGCCGCCCTGCCCGTCCTGCCGCGCCTGCCGCAGATGCCGACCTACCACCTCAAGCGCGCGGGCGGTCAGGGCATCACGCTGGTCAACATCGGCGTCGGCCCGTCCAACGCTAAAACCGCCACCGACCACATCGCCGTCTTGCGCCCGCATGCCTGGCTGATGGTCGGGCATTGCGCGGGGCTGCGCAACTCGCAAAGCCTTGGGGATTTCGTGCTGGCGCATGGCTACCTGCGCGAAGACAAGGTGCTGGACGAGGATCTGCCGCTCTGGGTGCCGATCCCGGCGCTGGCCGAAATCCAGATCGCCCTGCAGGACGCCGTGGCCGAGATCACCCAGCTGTCGGGCTACGAGCTGAAAAAGATCATGCGCACCGGCACCGTCGCCACCGTCGACAACCGCAACTGGGAGCTGCGCGACCAGTCCGGCCCGGTGCAACGCCTGTCCCAGTCCCGCGCCATCGCGCTGGACATGGAATCGGCCACCATCGCCGCCAACGGCTTTCGCTTCCGCGTGCCCTACGGCACCTTGCTTTGCGTGTCGGACAAACCGCTGCACGGCGAGCTGAAGCTGCCCGGCATGGCCTCGGCCTTCTACAAGACGCAGGTCGCCCGTCACCTGCTGATCGGCGTGCGCGCCATGGAGCATCTGCGCGACATGCCGCTGGACCGCATCCACAGCCGCAAACTGCGCAGCTTTGATGAGACGGCGTTCCTGTAGGACGACCTGAGTGTTCACGACGCTCCCGGCCCTGAAAACCACCGACGCCTTCGACGCGTGGCGGCACGATCGCGGCAACTGGGAAGACCTCGCCCGGAGAATCGCGCGCGCGGCGGGGTTCTCAGGGCGGGATCTGACCGTCTTTGGCGACAGCACCAATCTGGTGTTAGATGTCGACGGCGCGGCAATCCTCAAGATCTTTCCGCCGCTCTATTACCCCCAGTTCCTCAGCGAACGCGCCGCGCTGCACCGGTTGGCCGGGCAGCTGTCTGTCGCCATCCCCCGGATCATTGCCGCCGATGAGCAACACGGGTGGTCATGGCTGGTGATGACCAAGCTGGACGGGGTCGTCGGTTCGGCCATCTGGCCGCAGCTCTCGGACCCCGAGCGCGCCCTCATCCTGCATGACGTCGGCCGCGTGATGGCCGAGGTTCACGCCCTCCCGCCCGACGCTCTCAGCCAGATCGGCACGCCCTGGCCTGCCTTCATCCGGGCGCAGGTCAACGGTTGCGTTGCGCTTCACCGGGCGCAGGGTCTGGCCGCGCCGCTGCTGGACGACCTTGCCACCCTCGCGCCTCAGGCCGTCACCCTGATCCCGCTGCAAGAACCGCCTGTCATCCTGACCAGCGACTGGATTCCGCAGAATTTCCTGTTGTCAGCCCAGTCCGGCGACTGGCGGCTGTGTGCGCTGATCGACTTTGGCGATGTCAGGACCGGCTGGTGGGAATACGACCTTCTCGCGCCCAGCGCCCTGATGTGTGATGGCAACCCCGCTCTGGTGCAAAGCCTGTTTGACGGCTACGGCACCGCCGCCGCTGACAACGCGATGCGGCGACGGTTGCTGATCCTCATGGCGCTGCATCATGCAAGCGACTTTCGCATCCTGACGATCCCCGACTGGGAGAGCCGAATCGCCAGTCTTTACGACCTTGAACAGGTGATCTGGCCCGGCGCCTGAAGGCCGGCATCACGCGGCGCCGGAAAGCCGCTTCTCCATCACGAAATTGGTCAGCGTCACCCCCGCCCGGTCGCTCTGCTGTTCACGCAGCACGCTCCAGCCCTGCTGCTCGAACAGCCCGCGCACCAGATGGCTGGCCTGCGTATGCAGCCGCTCCAGCCCGGCCTCCTGCGCCAAGCCCTCGAGCCGCGCGTAAAGCCGCCCGCCAACGCCCTGCCGCTGGTGCGCAGGCGCCACGAAGGCAAGGTCGATATAGCCCTGCGCGTCCAGCGTCATGAAGCCCACCGGCTTGCCCGCCACCCGCGCCACCAGCGTCTGCTGCCCGGTTAACCGACGCGCCCAGTCAGGCCCCGCAGGCACACGCGGGGCCCAGGCGCGTCGCTGATCGGCATCATAGAACCCCGCCGCCCCCTGACGCACCGCGTCAAAAAAGACAGTGC
Organism: Pararhodobacter zhoushanensis; assembly: GCF_025949695.1. NCBI lineage: Bacteria > Pseudomonadati > Pseudomonadota > Alphaproteobacteria > Rhodobacterales > Paracoccaceae > Pararhodobacter > Pararhodobacter zhoushanensis. Next base: position 445,956 of record NZ_JAPDFL010000001.1, read on the forward strand.
CCAGCTGATCCGCCTCGGCAGGATCCATCAAGCCGATCTCGACCACCCGCAACGCGCGCCCATGGCCTCACGGCCAGACCGGCGCGCCCTCCAGCCCGGCGGTTTCGGGCAGGCCGCAGATCAGGTTGGCGTTCTGCACCGCCTGCCCCGCCGCGCCCTTGCCCAGATTGTCGACCACCCCCATCGCAATCACCAGATCGCGCGCGGGATCGGCGGCGTAGCTCACGAACGACAGGTTCGAACCCGTGGCCCATTTCGTCTGCGGCGGCTGATCCGTCACCCGCACGAAGGCCCGGTCCGCATAGAACTGCCGCGCCGTGTCGAGACACTGCTCGGTCGTCGTCTGACCGCGCGCATAGATCGTCACCAGCACGCCGCGCGTCATCGGCACCAGATGCGGCGTGAACACAAGCCCGTCGGCCTTGCCACCGCTCAACCGTTCGATCGTCGTCGCCATCTCGGGCATGTGGGTGTGCTTGAGCAACCCGTAGGGCTGCAAATTCTCATTGCTGCCCGCATAGCTGAACCGGCTGTCCGCCCCACCCCGCCCGGCACCCGAAATCCCGGTCTTGGCGTCGATGATGATATTGCCCGGCTCGATCAGCTTGCCCGCCAGCAACGGCGCCAAAGCGTTCAGCGTTGCGACCGGAAAGCAACCGGGATTGGCCACACGGGTCTGCCCCGCCATCTGCTCGGGCCAGACATCGGCCAGCCCGTAAGCCCAGCCGTCGACATAGCGGTGATCCCCGCCGATATCGACGATCTTCACCCCCGCCGGCACCCGTGCCAGCCCCTCGGCCGACGACCCTGTCGGCAGCGACGCAAACAACACGTCCAGTTCCGGCAGCGCCTCAGGATCCCATTTCTGGACAACCAGCCCGGCCAGCCGGGGCGGCACACCGGGGAAAAGTTCGACCAGCCGACGGCCCGCACTGCCCTCACCCGCCGCATAAACCAGCTCGAACGCCGGATGGCCTGCGATCAATCGCATCGCCTCGCCGCCGCCAAATCCGCTGATCCCGACAATGCCGACGCGAATGCTCATGTGCCTGTCCCTTTGCTGGTGAGAGCGAACCCGCGCGCACCATCACGGATCCACGAAACAATGTCCACGTGCTCCCGATCCCGCCGAAACCCGCCAACAGGCAATTTCCCTGAATCCCACAGCCCCCAAACGCCCCCTCAGAAGCGGTTTTTCCTTTCACAGCCTGCCTTTTCGGCGTTTTCACGCTGGCGTGCACGCCTTTGCGATTGCCTGATCCGATGCTTGCCGATAGACGCGCTGGACAATGACGTGGAGCCGCCTCGCCCCGCGTCTGAACGCTTGACCTACGGAGAGCAACAATGAACAAACCGATGACCAAGACCCAGCTCGTAGCCGCCCTCGCCGAGCAGATGGGCGCCGACAAGAAAACCGCCACCGCCGCGCTGGACGGCATCGCGGCCATCGTCGCGACCGAAGTTTCCGCTGGCGGCGCTGTCACCCTGCCCGGCATCGGCAAAGTCGCCTGCCGCGCCCGCCCTGAGCGCGAAGTGCGCAACCCGGCCACCGGTGAGACCCTGACCAAAGCCGCCGACCGCGCGGTCAAGGTCACCGTCGCCAAGGCACTGAAAGACGCCGTGGCCTGACGCCACCCGTCAGCGTACACGACCGCTCAGGCCGCCCCCCACGGGCGGCCTTTTGCGTGCGCGGCCTTTTGCGTGCGCCCGCTTCGCGCCGCGTTAACCCGGCCGTGGTCCCTTGGCCCTTTGCTCAAGGGAACCGCCGATGGACCTCCAGCACCTGCCCCGCAGCGATATCCTCGCCGACGCCCTGCTGCGCGACCGCCTCACCTGTGACCCCGAGGCCCTCGCCGCCCTGCAGGCCTCCATCGCCAGCGAAGGCCTGCGCCAACCGGTCGAGGTCTTCCCGATCACCGGCGACACCCCCTGGGGCCTGCTCGCCGGGCACCGCCGCCTTCAATGCCTTGATGCGCTCAACCGCCTGACCCCCGGCAGCTGGGACACCATCCCCTGCGTCATCCGCAAGCCCGCCGATATTCCGCTGGCCATGGCCCTGATGGTCTCTGAAAACGAGATGCGCGCGCAGATTTCCCCCTGGGAAAAAGGCGCGCTGCTCTGCGAGGCCGTCGAGTTCGGTCTCTTCGATAGCATCGACACCGCCACCGACGCGCTCTACCCCACGCTCACCCGACAGGCCCGCTCGCGCCTGCGCGGCTTTGGTCGCGTGGTCGAGGTGCTGGGCGATCTGATGACCCATCCGCACACGCTGTCCTCGGCGCGCGTGGACCGGCTCGCCGTCGCCATCCGCGCCGGTCTGGGCGAGATCATGGTCGAAGCCCTCCACCCCGTTGGCCGCGCCTCGGCGGATCGCCAGTGGCGCGCCCTGCTGCCCGCGATTTCCGAGGCCATCCTGCTCCCCGAAGACCCCGACGCCGCGCCACCACCCGCTACACCCGAGCCCCCCGCCCCCGCCGCCTGCTCCGCCTGAACCGGGGCATCACCCTGCGCCGCGAATGGACGGTCTCCGGCTGGACAATCCGCATCGACGCCCGCCACGCGGATCACCCGGGGATCGTGGACGACATTCTGGATCTGGTGGAGGAGTGGTTTGAGAGGAGGGTGTGAGGGGGGGCGCCCCCATCGCCACCAGTGTAGGGTGGGGTTCCACCCCACCATCCCCGCCACACCGCTGCGCCAATGTCCGGGGAACCCCGACCAACCCACACAGCCCGTAGGGTGCGCATTCATTGCGCACCATCCTGCGCGCAACGCCCGACACGCTCCCGGCGCAACTCCGACCGATCACCCGACCCAACCGCCCCTAATAAGATTCGATCGAGCTATATAGAATAATTTGTTGATAAAAAATTAATTCTCGTTATGGATTACTTCTTATCCTTGGCTGAGAGCCAAAGTTTTCCATGGCGAGAAGAGAACACATTTGCAGAGAATCCGACGAATCGAGCGTTAACAAAAATGGTAAACTCGACCATTTTTTACACCAGGTAACTGGAAGAACTGACACTATGAATGACCTTTTGAACAATATAGCGGGCACCGGAACCCTCACAACACTTGGTGGGCTTGTTCTATTTGGATTTTGTGTCGCCAATTACTATGGAAAACCGCAAAGAAGGAGAAACTGGCTACTTTTTGCGCCTTTCATTCAGGCCTATGTCGTCGTTGGCGCATATATTGTTTTGATAGGATTTCGAGTGAGCACTTCATTTCCGGAAACAGTTGTATTTGTTTCTTTCAGTTCCATCATCTCCTCCGTTGCCGTCTGCGGAGTGATCCACCTGAATACCTCTTACGTCAAAGCTCAAAGAAACATTCCTCTCAGCCCCAAGAATGTAATATTTCGACTTGTCCTCCCTCTTGGAGCGCTTATTGCTATGGCAATCTTAATGGTCAGTTCAACTTTTTCGGGATATGACTGCCTTTCCGATCTTCGGTGTCGAATTTATTCGAAAACGATTGGCTTGCCTGGCTATGCGGGAACATTGCTGCTTCCGGCATTCATGATAGGAGTGTGCGCAGTGCTCGCGTATTTCGCCGTTTTCTTTACGATTTTCAAGGAGGTGAAAAGCCAGCCGTAGGTCGGGGTTCACCCCGACTCTCTCTCCCGCGCCCGACACTCCGCGCCCTGCACATCCATGCGCCAATGTCGGGGTGAACCCCGACCTACGGGCAATCCGTCCTGTCCGCACGGCGCACCCACCCCCGCAATTCCCCCACCGTCCCCACCCCCACCCCGGGGACATCTCTTAACAAAACCTGAATCCTTCCCCTCAACCCGTTGATTTCCCTCAATCCACGCCCTTGTCCCATCATGGGACACCCCTTTCCCTGCCCTTATTTCCTCGTTATCCCTGCTGGCAGGGCCCCGTCCGTGGCCCGAAAGGGGACCGCATGGATTTCAAAGCCCTCCTGATGGGTCTCGCCTTCGCCTTCATGTGGAGCTCGGCCTTCACCTCGGCCCGCATGATCGTCGTCGACGCCCCGCCGCTCCTGTCCCTCTCGGCCCGCTTCCTTGTTTCCGGCCTGATCGGCGTCGCCCTTGCCCGCCTGATGGGCGAGACGTGGCGGCTGACCCGCGCCCAGTGGCGCGCCACGATCATCTTCGGGATCTGCCAGAACGGCGCCTATCTCGGCCTCAACTTCATCGCCATGCAGTGGATCGAGGCCTCGGCCGCCGCGATCATCGCCTCGACCCTGCCGCTGATGGTCGCGCTGGCCGGCTTCGTGTTTTTCGGCGACCGCCTGAAACCCCTCGCCATCGCCGGGCTGGTCGCCGGGTTTGGCGGCGTCATCCTGATCATGGGCGCGCGGCTGGGAAGCGGGCTGGACCCGCTCGGCACCGCCCTCTGCGTGCTCGCCGCGATGGCCCTCACCGTCGCCACCCTCGCCCTGCGCGGCGCGTCATCCGGCGGCAACGTGATGATGGTCGTCGGGCTGCAGATGCTGATCGGCTCTGTCGTTCTGATCGGCCCCTCGCTGGCCTTCGAGACGCTCTCGGTCACCCTGACCCCCCGCCTGATCCTCGCCTTCCTCTACACCACCCTCGTCCCCGGCCTTGCCGCGACATGGGTCTGGTTCAAACTGGTGCAACGCATCGGCACCGTACGCGGCGCGACCTTTCATTTCCTCAACCCGTTCTTTGGCGTCGCCATCGCCGCCGCCCTGCTGGGTGAAACGCTGGGCGTGGTCGACATCATCGGCGTCGCGATCATCATGGCCGGAATTCTGGCGGTCCAGCTTTCCAAGGCCCCACCCGCGCGCTAGCTTCCCTCCATGACCAAGCCACCCCGCTACCAGCGCCGCCGCCGCAGCCCGCCGGGAACCCCTCCCGGCACGCTGACGGCTGACCCCGATGCCGGCGAAACCCGCGTCCGCGCGATCCGCTTTAATGCGGAGGGCGTGAGCGAGGACGATAGCCTCGCCCCCTGCGCGCCCGGCAGCATCCTGTGGCTGAACATCGACGGTCTGGCCGATACCGACCTGCTGCAAAAAATCGGCACCAGCTTCGGCCTGCACCCGCTGGCGCTGGAGGACGTGGTCAACGTCCATCAGCGCCCCAAGGCCGAGGAATACGAGGCCCACCAGTTCATCGTCCTGCGCATGCCCGAACCCGGTCAGGACGGGCTGCACACCGAACAGGTGTCGATCTTTCTCGGCGACGGGTTCGTCATCACCGTGCAGGAACACGCAGGCGACGTGTTCGACCCCGTCCGCACCCGCCTGCGCAACCCGCTGGGACAAATGCGCAAACGCGGGGCCGATTACCTGTGCTACGCGCTGGTCGACGCCGCCATCGACGCCTATTTCCCGGTGCTCGAAGCTTTGGGTGAAAAACTCGAACAGCTGGAGGACACCGTCGTCTTCGACCCCGACGCGGTCGATATGGGCGACATCCACGTCCTCAAGCGCGAGCTGATGAGTATTCGCAGCGCCATTTTGCCGATGCGCGACGTCGTCGCCACCCTGCAGCGTGAGGAAACCCAGCGGTTCTCGGACAACACCCGTCTCTATCTGCGCGACTGTCAGGACCACGCGGTGCAGCTGATCGAAACGATCCAGACCTACCGCGAGATCGCTACGGGGCTGGTGGATATCCTGCTCTCCAGCCAGTCCAACCGCGCCAATGAGGTCATGCAGGTCCTCACCCTGATCGCCACGATCTTCATCCCACTGACCTTCATCGTCGGCGTCTACGGCATGAATTTCGACGACATGCCCGAGCTGCACTGGCGCTACGGCTACCCGGCGGTGATGGGGATCATGGGCCTGATCGCCGTGGTTCTTGCGATCTGGTTCTACCGCAAGGGCTGGCTCGGCCGCCGCTAAGCCTCTCTTTGCTCGAAAAATATCCCGGGGGTAGGCCGTCAGGCCGTAGGGGGCAGCGCCCCCTGCGCGCGGCGAGGGGGCTCGATGCCCCCGAGCCGCGCCACCCCCTCAACCGGCGCCGCGCGGCATCGGGTTTGTCCCCGCCTTATACGCCGACCAGTCGGTAATATCGGGATAAAACTGCCGCCGCCACGCCCGCACCCGCGGGTTCATCAGCCGCCGCCACAGCGGCGGGATCGCGGCCACGGCCAGCAAGGTCGGATAACCCAGCGGCAGTTGCGGCGCCTCCTCGGTCGCATAGGTCTGCAGCAGGGGAAAGCGGCGGTCTGGTTTGTAATGGTGATCCGAATGGCGCTGCAGGTTGATCAGCAGCCAGTTCGACGCCCGGTGCGCCGCGTTCCACGAATGGCGCGGCAGGACATGCTCATAGCGCCCCTCGCCCAGATGGCGGCGCGTCAGGCCGTAGTGCTCGATGTAATTGGTCAGCTCCAGATGCAGCACCGCGATCAGCGCCTGCCACAGGAACAGCCCCAGCCCCAGCCAGCCGCCCACCACAAACGCCAGCAACAGAAACCCCGCCTGCAACGCCGCATAGCGCCAGAACGGGTTCGCCGCCGACCAGCGTGATTTCCTCGCCCGCGCCAGCATCGCCACCTCGGCCCGCCAGGCCGAGCGCGGGCAGTCGCGCAGCACACACCAGAAGAAGTGCCAGAACCCTTCGTTATAGCGCGCGGTCACCGCGTCGCGCGGGGTGGCGACCCACAGGTGATGCACCCGCAGATGTTCGCTGCGGAAATGGCTGTAGAGCACCTGCGCCATCAGCAGATCGCCCAGCCAGCGCTCGGATGCAGTTTTCTGATGCATCAGCTCATGCGCATAGACGATGCCGACTGCGCCGGTCGCAATGCCCAGCCCATAGAACAGCACCAGCATCTCAGCGCCCGTCAGCGTGCCACGATGCGTCACCCACCACAGCGCGCCATAGATCAGCACAGACTGCACCGGAAACCAGATCAGGGTGATCAGGCGATACCAGAACAGCTGGTCAAGCGGCGCGTCGGTCTGCGGATTGACCTTATTCAGCCCGGTGAACCAGTCGAGCAATGAAAACAGCCCGGCGGAATAAAGCACGGGCAAGATCAGCCACCAGCCGCCCCAGAGGGTGCCCGCCGCCAGAATGGGCACAAAGCCCAGCGACAGCCAGAACGGCAGGGCCGAGGCAAGCGAGCCGAGCGGGCGGGATTGGGTCATGGCGAACCTCCGGTTGCCAGCAGTCTATGCCCCATCGCGCCCGGCGAAAAGATCGCCGCTTGCCGCATGGTCCCAGACCTTGCGCATCACCGTCGGCAGCGCACCGGGGTCGAAACCCGGGCGAAAGTCGCCGGTTTCGGGGTTCACCGCTTGGGGCACACGGGCGGTAGCGACGCTCAGCTCCAGATGGAAATGCGTAAAGGTGTGCTTCACCACCCCCGGCAGCAGCGCCCAATCCGCCGCCAGCGGCGGCGCCGGGGTCGGATCATCGCCCCAGTCGCTGCCCGGCCAGCCGGGCATCCCGCCCAGCAAGCCCTTGGGCGGGCGGGTTTCCAGCAGCGGCGCGCCATCCTCACGGATCACCACATAGGCAATCCCCCGCCGCGTCGGCTTGGGTGTCTTGGCTGTCTTCACCGGCAGCTCTGCGGCAATCCCTTGCGCCTGCGCCTCACAGAACCCGGCCAGCGGGCAGTCGTCACAGCGCGGCGTGCGCGGGGTGCAGACCGTCGCGCCCAGATCCATCATCGCCTGCGCGAAATCGCCGGGGCGCTCAAGCGGCGTCAGCCGCGCCGCCAGCCTGGCCAGCATCGGCTTGGACTTCGGCATCGGGTCTCGCACCGCAAACAGCCGCGCCACCACCCGCTCGACATTGCCATCCACCACCGTCTCGCTGCGATCAAACGCAATCGCCGCGACCGAGGCCGCCGTGTAAGCCCCGATCCCCGGCAAGGCGCGCAACCCGTCCAGCGTATCGGGAAACCCGCCCTGCGCCGCCACCGCCCGCGCGCAGGCGATCAGGTTGCGGGCGCGGGCGTAATAGCCAAGCCCCGCCCATTCCGCCATCACCTCGGCATCCTGCGCCGCCGCCAAAGCCTCAACCGTCGGCCAGCGCGTGGTGAAACGGTGGAAATACGCCTTCACCGTCGCCACCGTGGTCTGCTGCAGCATCACCTCGCTCAGCCAGACGCGGTACGGATCGGGCACCACCCCCGCCGCACGCTCAGCCGGGCCGACGCGCCACGGCAGCACCCGCGCCGCGCGGTCATACCAGCGCAAAAGCGCCCCCGAGACCTGCTCGCGGTCAATTCCGTCACGCATTCTTGAGGCTCCTCTCTCCGCGACCACTGGCCTCGGCCGTGGAACTGACTAGAATACTGTGAACCAAGACGAAAGCATGCCCCACGGATGACCGCCCCTGCCGATCCCTCGACCAAGCCGCGCTGGAAAGGCGCGCGCCGCATGCGCGGCTTCGAGCCGGCCAGCGGTCTGTTGCGCGATCATATCCGCAAGGCGGGCGAAACGCATGGCTTTGCCACCACCCGGCTGCTCACCCACTGGGCCGAGGTCGCAGGGCCTGATCTGGCGGTGCTGTGTACGCCCGTCAAGGTCAGCTATGCGCAAAAGGGCTTTGGCGCGACGCTGACGGTGCTGGCCTCAGGGGCTGCAGCGCCCTTGGTGCAGATGCAACTGGAACCCCTGCGCGAACGGGTCAACGCGATCTACGGCTATGCCGCGATTGCGCGGATCAAGGTCACGCAAACCTCATCGCGCGGGCTGGCAGGCGGGCTGGCCGAAAGCCAGCGCGCCTTTGAACGCGCCAACATCGCGCCGCCGTCGCCGCAGGCGCTGGCACGGGCACGCACGGTTGTCGACAGCCTGACCGAGGGCGTCGCCGACAGCGGGCTCAAGGCTGCGCTGGACCGGATGGCCACCAACATTCTGACAAAAGAGACAAGGCGCGGACCGAAGGGGCTCGCGGACGAAGGAAAGGATAACGCATGAATAGACGTTCATTTCTGCTTTCGGGGGTCGCCGCTGTGGTTGCCATCGGCGGTTACGGTGCCTGGACCCGCCTGAACGGCGGCAATGCGCCCTCGCTCGGCTCGACGCTGATCGAGCCCGGCGCCGCCCATGCGCAAACCACCGAGGGTCAGGTCGACACCTCTCGCGTGACCGAGATGGTGATCAACCCGGACGCCGAGGTGACCCTGATGGAGTTCGCCTCGTTCACCTGCCCGCACTGCGCCAACTTCCACGCCACCGTCTGGCCGCAGCTCAAGGCCGAGTATATCGACACCGGTCTGGTCAAGTTTGTTTATCGCGAAGTCTATTTCGACGCCTATGGCCTGTGGGCCGCGCTGGTCGCCCGTTGCGGCGGCGAGATGCGCTATTTCGGCATCGTCGACATGCTCTATGACGAGCAGCGCGAATGGGCGCAGGGTGACGATCCCAACGTCGTCGCCGACAACCTGCGCCGCATCGGCCGCCGCGCTGGCATGACCGATGAGCAGCTCAGCGAATGCCTGACCGACCGCGACCTCGCCACGGCGATGATGCAGGTCTATCAGGAGGGCATGACCGAATACGACGTGACCGGCACCCCGTCCTTTGTCATCGACGGCACCACCTATTCCAACATGAGCATGGACGAGTTCCGTGCCATCCTTGATCCGCTCCTGAATCGGGGATGAGCGCAAAACCTCTGGCGGGCCTGCGCGTGATCGAGCTGGCCCGCATCCTTGCGGGGCCTTGGGCGGGTCAGACACTGGCCGATCTGGGGGCCGAGGTGATCAAGGTCGAAGCGCCCGAGGGCGACGACACCCGCCAATGGGGCCCGCCCTTCATCGACCGCGACGGCACCCCCGTCGCGGCCTATTTCCATGCCGCCAACCGGGGCAAACGCTCGGTCGTCGCCGATTTCCGAACGGCTGAAGGACAGGCCAAGGTCAAGGCGCTGCTGGCGGATGCCGATATCGTCATCGAGAACTTCAAGGTCGGCGGGCTGAAGAAATACGGGCTGGATTACGACAGCTTGCGGGCCGAGTTTCCCCGCCTGATCTACTGCTCGATCACCGGATTCGGGCAAGATGGCCCCTATGCGCACCGCGCCGGGTACGATTACATCATTCAGGGCATGTCCGGCCTGATGTCGATCACCGGCCCGGCCGAGGGCGAGCCGCACCGCGTCGGCGTAGCGGTGACCGACCTGTTCACCGGGGTCTATTCGACAACGGCCGTTCTGGCCGCCGTGATCGAACGCAGCCGCACCGGGCTGGGTGCCCATGTCGACATGAGCCTGCTGGACTGCGCCGTGTCGGTGATGGCCAATCAGGCGATGAACTACCTGGCCACTGGCACGCCGCCCGGACGAACGGGTAACTGGCACCCCAATCTGGTGCCCTATCAGGTGTTCGAATGCTCTGACGGGCATATCATCATCGCGACGGGGAACGACGGCCAGTACCAACGCCTGTGCCGCGCGTTGGGGCTTGAGGCGCTGATCACCGATCCACGCTTCCTCGCCAACGCCGACCGGGTACAACACCGCGCCGAGCTGTCCGAAGCGCTGACCGCCGCGACGCGCAGCTGGTCAAAGGCAGGTTTGCTCAAGGCCTGCGAAGACCACGGCATCCCGGCGGGTCCGATCAACACGATGGACGAGGTCTTCGCTGACCCCCAGATCATCGCACGCGGTATGCAGCTGGACCTCGGTGCACACCCGGGCGTCCGTTCGCCCTTTGTGTTCAACGGCGAACGCTCGGTCGCCGACCGCCCGGCGCCTGTGCTGGGTGAGGCCGACAGAAAGGGGGCTAGCCCCCTCTGCGCGCAAGCGCGCATTCACCCCCCAGGATATTTGAAGAGCAAAGAGGCGCGATTTACCTAACGTTAAGGTTACCGCGCCATGCTGGAGAAACGGTACAGGCAGGGATGCCGATGACCGTGAGCGAAGACGACGGCGTGGTCCTTGCGGATCACGCCGTTTGCCGTTCTTTGCTCCCCTAAATATCCCGGGGGGCGAGGGGGCAGCGCCCCCAAGGCGCCGCGAAGCGGCGCCCGGCCCAAACGGCGGAGCGGATCTTTGATCCGTGACAGAGTGCGGGAGCCCCTGGACGCCGCCGTCAGCCCCACGGCCCCTGCTGAGCATCCCGTCCCGACGGCGCATCTGCAGGCCGCGCGCGGCCGGTCTGCCCCATGCTCTGCGCCAGCTTTTCCAGCGCGGCGATACGGTTCTCGGTCGCCGGGTGGGTTGAGAACAGCTTGTCGCGCGCATGGGCGTGCAGCGGATTAATGATGAACATATGCGCCGAAGCCGGGTTGCGCTCGGCCGTGTCATTGTCGATCCGCGCCGCGTAGGTCTGGATCTTGCCCAGCGCGTCGGCCAGCCACAGCGGGTGCCCGCAGATCTCGGCGCCGATGCGATCCGCCTCGTACTCACGCGAGCGCGACACCGCCATCTGCACCAGTCCTGCCGCCATCGGCGCGAGGATCATCATCGCGATCATCGCTATCGGGTTCGCTCGCCGGTCACCGCCGCGAAAGAACATCGCGAAATTGGCCAGCATGGCGATGGCCCCGGCAAAGGTCGCCGTCACTGTCATGATCAGCGTGTCGTAATTCTTGATATGCGCCAGCTCATGCGCGACCACCGCCGCCACCTCATCGCGTGACAGCCGCTGCATCAGCCCGGTCGACACCGCCACCGCCGCATTGTCCGGGTTGCGCCCGGTGGCAAAGGCGTTGGGCTGGTCGCTGTCGATCACATAGACCGCCGGCGGCGGCAGATCGGCGTTGCGGGCCAGTTCCATGACGATCTGCTGCAGTTCGGGCGCGGTATAGGCATCGACGGGCCGAGCGTTGTGCATGCGCAGCACCGCCTTGTCCGAGTTCCACCACGCATAAAGGTTCATCCCCGCCGCCACGACAAAGGCGATCAGCGCCCCCGCCGAGCCGCCGATCAGGTAGCCCATGCCCAGAAACAGGGCGGTCATCGCCGCCATCAGGATCCCGGTCTTGACGTAGCCCATGGTTTTCTCCGTCGCTATGACGTCTGATATGGGGAGGCTTGGGCCGCCTGCAAGATCACACCAGCCCTTCGGCCTTGAACAGCGCCAGCACATCCGCGCGAGGGCGCGCGCCGATATGGCCGATCACCTCTGTAGCGGCGATGCAGCCCATACGCCCGCTGGTTTCCAGCGAATGACCGTTGACCAGCCCGAACAGGAACCCGGCGGCGAACTGGTCGCCCGCGCCCGTTGCGTCGACCGGCACCACGGTCTTGACCGGCGCGGTGACGCGGTGGCCGTTGTGCATCAGCACCACCGGCTCGCCCGAGCGGGTGCAGACCACAATCTCGCAATCGGCCTGCGCCTTGGCCAGCGCCTCGTCCAGATCGTTGACCTGATAGAGCGAGGTCCATTCCTGCTGGTTGCCGATCACGTAATCCATCTCATTGGCGACCAGACGGCGGAAGTCGGCGCGATGCCGGTCGACGCAGAACGGGTCCGACAGCGCGATGCCGACGCGCCCCCCGCCTTGCGGCAGGCGCGCGCGGCTTTCAGGAAGGCTTCCTTGCCCTTGTTCTTGTCAAAGAGATACCCCTCCAAGAACAGCACCTCGGTTTCGGCCATCACCGCCGGGTCGACGTCATCGGGACCAACTTCAGCCGAGATGCCCAGATAGGTGTTCATCGAGCGCTCGCCATCCGGCGTCACGAAGATCATCGAGCGCGAGGTCGGCAGCTCGCCGCCCGAAACCGGCGGGTTCACAAAGGCGGTGCCGGTCCGTTCGGTATCCTGCGCAAAGAACCGCCCCAGCCCGTCATCGCGCACCCGCCCGATCAGCGCCGTCCGCAACCCCAGCGCGCCCGCCCCGGCGATGGTGTTGCACACCGACCCGCCAGAGGCCTCTTGCCGGTCCTTCATCGCGCCATAGAGCGTCTCGGCGCGTTCGCGTTCGATCAGCTGCATGATGCCCTTGCGGATGCCCATGTGGTCCAGAAAATGGTCGTTCACCGTGCTGATGACATCGACGATGGCGTTGCCGATACCGGCGACTTGGTACTTTTTCACAGGGTTTTCTCCTCGAACGGGCAGAGGTCGCGGATCAGGCAGACCGGACAATTGGGTTTGCGCGCCTTGCAGACATAGCGGCCGTGCAGGATCAGCCAGTGATGCGCGTGATGTTGGAATTCGGCGGGGATGTTGTCTTCAATCGCGCGTTCGACGGTTTCGACATCCTTGCCGGGGCAGATGCCCGTCCGGTTGCCGATGCGGAAGATATGCGTGTCGACGGCCTGCGCCGGCACGCCCCACCACATGTTCAGCACCACATTCGCCGTCTTGCGACCGACGCCCGGCAGCGATTGCAGCGCCGCGCGGGATGAGGGCACTTCGCCGCCATACTGGTCAACCAGGATCTGGCTCAATATGATGACATTGCGGGCCTTGTTGCGGAACAGGCCGATCGTCTTGATATGCTGGATCAGCCCCTCTTCGCCCAGCGCCAGCATCTTTTGCGGCGTGTCGGCAATCGGGAACAGCGCGCGCGTTGCCTTGTTCACCCCGACATCCGTGGCCTGCGCCGACAGCGCGACGGCAACCAGCAGGGTAAAGGCGTTGGTATGCTCCAGCTCGCCTTTCGGCTCGGCCTCCTCGGCCTGAAAGCGCAGGAAGATCTCTTTGATCGTCAGGTAATCGAGTTGGGCGGCCATAGGGGCTCTTTGTAACGGGACGCGCGCGAGGGGCAAGGCTCAGTCGTCACGGCGACGGATCAGGCGACCAATCAGGAACGAGGTGCGCGGGGTATAGACATAGGGCGTGCGGGCCTCTGGCGCCGGGCGGGCCTGCATACGGAACAGGCCGAACACGATCAGCAGCACATGCGCCAGCGCGATGAACACGAACATCGAGGCCGGGCCAAAGCCGGAGATCAGCGCCGAGGCGATCACCGGGCTGGCGATGGCCCCCACCGCATACAGGAACATCTGCGCCGCGCTCAGCTCGACCCGCTCGTGTTGCTCGGCAAAGTCGTGGGCGTGGGCGGTCGAGATCGAATAGATCGGGAAGGTGGTGAAACCAAAGAACCCTGCAGCAAGGAAGATCGTCACGATATTTCCCTGCGCCCCCGCCACCATCGCGCCGCAGCCCAGGATCGAGCCGACCGAGATCCAGATCAGCACCCGACGGCGGTCGAATTTGTCGGCGAGCCAACCGATTGGGAACTGCGCAAACGCCCCGCCCAATACATAGGCGCTGAGGAACAGCGCGATGCGGTTGGCCTCGAGCCCGACAGCGAGGCCATAGAGCGGGCCGACCATGCGGAATGCGGCCCCGGTGATACCGGATACCACCACGCCGACAGCGCCCAGCGGCGACTTGTCCCATGCGAGCTTGGGCCGCAGGCGAGGGGCCGGGCCGGGTGACGGGGCCTCGGAGGTGCTGAGCAGCAGGGGAAAAAGCGCGGCACACATGAACAGCGCCAGCAGGTTATAGCTGACATAGGCCGCCGGGGTCAGAAAGGCGATCATCACCTGCGCGCCCAGATTGCCAGTCACATCCACCACGCGGTAGACGCCCATCGCCCGGCCCCGGGTCTGGTTGGTGACCTTGGACTGCAGCCACGCCTCGATGATCGTGTAGCACCCCGCGACGGCGAGCCCGGACGACATGCGCATGATTGCCCAGGCCCAGGGATCGACCCACATCATATGCGCCAGAATGCCGATGGTCCCGGCAGCGGCAAAAGCGGCGAAGGCGCGCGAATGGCCGACGGTGCCCATCAGGCGCGGGGCCCACCAGCAACCGATGAAGAAGCCCAGAAAATGCGTGGAGCCCATCGCACCGATCTGCTCGGCGGTGAAGCCCAGCTCGGTCCCTGACAGCGCATCGAGCGGCACCACGCTGCCAAGACCCAGCTGCAACAGAAAAACCGAGGCGAAGAGCGCAGCGAAGGAGATCAGCAAACTCATGGGCAACCCGGCCTTGGTGTTCCCCCCACCTTTGCGCGAAGCACCGGCGACGTCCAGAGGCTTTGACTTGGCCCGAACCGCCGCCTAGCCTGCCGCCATGACCAGCGCCCCCGCCAGCGGCCACAACCTGCCGCCCGACCCCCTGCTCGATGCCGCCGCCGGGATCGAGACGACGGCCGATTTCACGCGCTTTCGCCAGCGCGACGATGTGTTCACGCGGGCGTTCTGGGATGACACGGTGCGCTCCAAGCAGAGCGATGCGTTCTTTGCCAGCTACCGGATGGATGCCAATCCGCGCAAGGGTGAGGGGTTCCAGCAAAAGGACTTTGCCCTGCGCAATGCGGCGTGGCTGGTCAGTGACATCATTTCGAACCGCTCGGCCGGGGACGGCGTGCGCGAAGGATTTCAGGCCCCGATCCGCGCCGACACGCCGGTCGCGCCCGTGCAGGTGGCCATTGATGACCCGGCGCGGATGGCGACTGAGGTCAAGCGCATTGCCAGGTTCTTTGGCGCGGATCTGTGCGGCGTGACCGGGTTTGACGAGCGCTGGATCTATCAGACGCAGGTCGATACCCGCGATTTTTCCGAAAGCCCGGTCGAGATGCCGCCGGGCATGACCTCGGTCATCGTGCTGGGGCATCAGATGGATCAGCCCCTGGTGCAGACCTACCCGTCGGCGCTGGCCGGGGCGGCGACGGGGCGGGAATACAGCCACGAGGCTGCGATCGTGATGCAGGTCGCGGCCTATATCCGCAATCTGGGATACAACGCGGTTGCGTCGATGAACGACACCGGGCTGGTGATCCCCTTTGCGGTCAAGGCGGGGCTGGGCGAATACGCGCGCAATCAGCTGGTGATCACGCCGGAGTTTGGCCCAAGGCTGCGGTTTTCCAAGATCTTCACCGACCTGCCGCTGTCGCATGACACGCCCAAACCGCTGGGCGTGAAGGCGGTCTGCGACATCTGCACCCGCTGCGCCGATGCCTGCCCGGTCAAGGCGCTGCCGTTCGGCGCACCGAGCGCCGAGACGCAGAACCGCTCGGCCATCAAGGGCGTGGTGAAATGGACCTCGGATGCGGAGAAATGCTTTGGCTATTGGGCCAAGCTGGCTTCGGATTGCGCGATCTGTCTGCGCGTCTGCCCGTTCAACCGCGACTTTTCCAAGCGGCGCAACCGGCTGTGGCTGAAACTGGCGCTGTCACCGCTGCGCCGGCTGGCGCTGTGGCTGGATGACCAGTCAGGGCGCGCGGCGCGGCTGAAACCGCGCGACTGGTGGGCGGGCTGAAAGCGCAGGTTTCGGGTCGCCCGGATGGTGGCCGCTGCGTAGGGTGGGTGACGGGGAAAGGGGGGCCAGCCCCCTCGCCCGTTCCGGGCTCACCCCCGGGATATTTACGGACAGATGATAGGGGCGCGGGCGCATCATGGTTAACGAGCGGGGATACCATTACGGCGTGATGGCACGGGCGATTGCCGAACTGGATCAGGCGGGCGGCGAGCGCGTGGCGCTGGAGGATCTGGCCGGGCGGTTGGGCATGAGTGCGGCGCATTTCCAGCGCTTGTTCACACAATGGGTCGGCGTGTCGCCCAAGCGGTATCAGCAATATCTGGCGCTGGGGCACGCGCGCTCGTTGCTGGCCGAGCGGTTCACCGTGCTGGAAGCGGCGCATGAGGCGGGGCTGTCCGGGCCGGGGCGGCTGCACGATCTGTTCCTGCGCTGGGAGGCGATGACGCCGGGCGAGTATGCAAAGGGCGGCGCGGGATTGGTGATTTCGTGGGGCTGGTTCGACAGCCCCTTTGGCCCGGCGCTGGTGATGGGGACCGAGAAGGGCCTGTGCGGGCTGGGCTTTGCCGCCGAAATGGGCGCGGCGGCGGCGTTTGCCGATCTGAGCGAACGGTGGCCGAAAGCGACGTTTGTCGAGGACGCGGCGCGGCTGAAGCCCTGGGTCGATGCGGCGTTCGGCGTCGCGGGGGGCGCGGATGAGGCACCGCTGTACCTGATCGGCGCGCCGTTTCAGATCAAGGTCTGGGAGGCGCTGCTGACCATCCCCTCGGGCCATGTCACCTCGTATTCCGAGATCGCCCGCTCGATCGGCCAGCCGACCGCCAACCGCGCCGTTGGGGCAGCGGTCGGGCGCAACCCGATCAGCTGGCTGATTCCCTGCCACCGGGCGCTGGCGAAATCGGGGGCGCTGACGGGCTATCATTGGGGGCTGCCGGTGAAACGAGCGATGCTGGCGTGGGAAGCGGCGCGCGAGGATGCGGCCTGACGCACCCGCATCGGTGGTAATCCGCCGATCAAGCCAACGTGACGGTGCGCTATGCGCGTGATACTGTTGAACTCTTCGGGCTTTGGATAGTTTACCAGCAAAGCGTATTCTCAAAGGAGATTTCCAAATGATGGCAACCAAGGCTTTTGCGGCCATGACCGCCCTGTCGCTGATCGCGGCCTGCACCACCAGCTCGGGTGACCCGTATCGCCAAGGCACCGGCGCGCTGACCGGCGCGGCAGTCGGCGGCCTGCTGGGCGCAGCGACTGGCAACGGCAGCAGTGAGCGCGTGTTGATCGGCGCCGGTCTGGGCGCGATTGCCGGCGGCGTGATCGGCAACCATCTGGACCAGCAGGCTGCCGAACTGCGCGGCTCGCTGGGGTCGAACGTGGGCGTGGTCAACACCGGCAACGAGATCGTCGTGACCCTGCCGCAGGACATCCTGTTCGCCACCGACAGCGCCGCCGTGCGCCCGGATCTGCAATCGGATCTGCGCACCATCGCCGCCAACCTTCAGCGCTACCCCGGCAGCACGGTGATCGTCACCGGGCACACCGATTCGACCGGCTCGGCCAGCTATAACCAGACGCTGTCGCTGCGCCGCGCCGATGCGGTGGCGGGCGTGCTGATTACCTCGGGTGTACCGGCCAGCCGCGTGCAGGGCCGTGGCGCCGGCATGACGCAACCGGTCGCGTCGAATGACTCGGCCGCAGGCCGGGCGCAGAACCGTCGCGTGGAAATCACCATCCGCCCGAACTGAGGCTGCTCAGGCTGACATCGTGAGGGGCTGGACCTGCGGGTCCGGCCCCTTCTTTACGCGCGTTAGGCATTGCCCGAGGGCGGCAGTGGTCATATCTTTTGACCAATCAGGGAGGGGCCATGCCATTTCAACCGGTCCATCAGGAAAAACTGTCGCAAGGGGTGGTCCGCCAGATCGAGCTGTTGATCCTGCGCGGGCTGTTGCGCCCCGGCGAACGTCTGCCGTCCGAACGCGAGCTGGCCGAGCGGATGAGCGTCAGCCGCCCGTCACTGCGCGAGGCGATTGCCAATTTGCAGGACCGTGGCCTGCTGATCAGCCGCGCCGGATCGGGCGTATTCGTGGCGGATATGCTGGGTTCGGCGTTTTCCGAACCGCTGATCAAGCTGTTTGGCAGCCACGATGAGGCGGTCTTTGACTACGTCAGCTTTCGCCGCGACCTTGAGGGCATGGCCGCCGAGCGCGCGGCGCGCTTTGGCTCGGACACCGATCTGATGGTGATCGACACCGTCTATCAGAAGATGGAAGCCGCGCATCAGAAGCGCAATCCGACGGATGAGGCGGCGCTGGATGCCGAGTTCCATCTGGCAATCATCGAAGCCAGCCACAACATCATCATGCTGCACATGATGCGGGCCATGTTCGACTTGCTCAAGGAGGGTGTCTTCTATAACCGCCAGCAGATGTATCGGCAGCACGCGACCCGCGAGCAATTGCTGGCGCAGCATCGGGCGATCAACGCGGCGATCCAGACGCGAGACCCTCTTGCCGCCCGCACCGCTGCCGAGAGCCATATGAATTACGTCGAAACAACGCTGAGCGATCTGCGCAAGGCGGATCGCAACGAAGATATCGCCCGGCTGAGGTATCAGCACGAACTGGCGCGAGAGTAAGGAAAAGACCCATGGTAGATTACGGCAAATCAGGCAACCCGCGGCGCAACAGCAAAGAGCCGCAGGACCGCACGTCCAAATCGGGCAAGCCCAGCGGCACCCCCGACAAATCCGAACTGCTGGCCCGCATGAAGGCCGCTGCCGAGAAGAACAAGAAAGACGACTAAAGCGCGGTCACGCTGTAGTCAGGCGTCCCGGTCCAGCTGATTTCCCAACTGGCACCGGGCCGCACATTGCGGATCGCCGTCGGCTCGAACAGGACCAGACAGCGGCCTGTGGGGTGGCGCACGGACGGGTAGATCAGCCCCGCGTGCCCCTCGCGGCGGATATGCCCGGCCAGCGCCTGCCCTTCGGGGTAGCCCAGTGCCGGATCGGGGTTCAGCGCCGGGTGCTGTGGCTGATCGCCCAGATCGGGGAAGTCACCGATCACATCGGCAATCAGTTCGACATAGCGCGCGGTTTCGGTGAACACGCCGACATAGCGCAGCTCTCGCGTCTTGTGCCATGCGACTTCGGCCACCGAGGTCAGCACGTCCCAGGCGCAGTACCACGCCCCCCGATCCCCGTCATTGAACCGGTTGCCGCCCGCGCGGGTATAGGCGAAAGCCGCGTTGATGTGGCTGTTGCCATAGACCGCCAGATCGTGCCGCCGCCGCTGCCACGCCAGTTCGCGCCGGTCGAGATGCAGGTTGCGCCCCCTCTCGGCGGTCAGCCGGGCCGAGGTCAGCCCTTCGATGTCAGCCAGAACAGCCAGCTCGTCATCGGTATCGACCAGCCCGCGCAAGGCAGGCGGTTTGTGGTAAGTGGCCGGGATCAACCGCACCAACCCGCGTTCAGACAAAGGCGTGATCTTCACATGCCGCCCCTGAGCGCATCCAGATAGGCGCGCACGCGCAGGAACTGCGGCAAGCCATCAGCGATCATCGTCTCAACCGGGCGCGCACCGTCGAACAGCGGGCCGCTGTTGGGCAAGCCGACCCAGCGGCGGGCCAGCGGTTCGTCGAAATAGAGCGCCAGTGCTTTGTAAATGCCGATCACCGCGCTGAGCCGCAGCAACTGATCATGCGTCAGATCACCGGCATAGCCGGGCTTACGCGCGCGTTTCCACGTGCTTTCGGACATATCGGCCAGTGCCGCCGCCTGCGCCTGCGACAGACCCCAGTCCGCAATGATGCGGCCAAAGGCCTTGAGCGCCACGGCGGCGCGGCCGTCACTTGGATGCAGAGTGAGAGCGGCGTCCATGCTGTATCTCCTGTTATCCACAGGATATGGACCATATGGCCCAAATGTAAAGTCCATATGATCGGATCGGCCGCATTTTACCGATGAACTGGCTTGACGGATTTAACCCGTCGCAGTTTGATGTAAAAAAACCCCCGCCACAAGGACGGGGATCAAGTGGCGTCCCCGGCTTTGGGCCAAGGACGCTGGCGGTAAACTCTTGACGTCAGGCGTCGCGGGCCATTTCGGTCCGGATCTGCTGACGCAGTATATCGATCGGAATCAACTGGCCGTCGCGTTTGAACTGCCAGTAGGTCCAGCCGTTGCAAGAGGGCGCGCCTTCCAGCAAGGCACCGACCTGGTGGATCGAACCGCGATGCTCAGCCGAAACCAGCGAGCCATCGACGCGCACCTTTGCGGCCTTGCCACGCGGCGAGACCAGCATTTCACCCGGACGCAGCATCCCACGCTCGACCAGCTGGCCGAAGGGAACGCGCGGCTCGGAGCGTTTCGAGGTCGAGGTTTCCAGCGCCGACGCATCCAGTTTGCGCACCTTGTCCAGACGCGCCGTAGCGACCTTGCGATAGCTTTCTTCGCGCTCGATGCCGATGAAATGACGGCCCAGCATCTTGGACACGGCCCCCGTGGTGCCCGTGCCAAAGAACGGGTCCAGCACGACATCGCCGGGATTGGTGCTGCCAACGATAACGCGGTGCAGCAGCGATTCCGGTTTTTGCGTCGGATGCGCTTTGTCGCCATTGGCGTCTTTCAGACGCTCATGGCCGGTGCAGATTGGCAAAACCCAATCCGAACGCATCTGAATACCTTCATTCAGCGCTTTAAGCGCTTCGTAATTAAAGGTGTATTTCGACGTCTCGGCCTTGGATGCCCAGATCATCGTTTCATGCGCATTGGTCAGCCGCTTGCCCTTGAAGTTGGGCATCGGGTTCGACTTGCGCCAGATGACATCATTCAGCACCCAGTAACCGGCATCCTGCAACGCCGCACCAACGCGGAAAATGTTGTGGTAACTGCCGATCACCCAGATCGCGCCATCGGGTTTCAGCAACCTGCGCGCGGCTTTCAGCCAGGCACGGGTAAAGCTGTCATAGGCCGCAAAACTTGCGAACTGGTCCCAGTGGTCGGTCACTGCGTCCACGGCCGAGTTATCCGGCCGGTGGAGAGAACCCTTCAATTGAAGGTTATACGGCGGGTCTGCAAAGATCAGGTCCACGCTGCCCTCAGGCAACGAGTTCATGATATCAATGCAATCGCCCGCAAGAATTTGGTCGAGCGGAAGCTTCTCAGCTGCCGCATCCCGGGTCTTCGTTGCCATCACTGCCTCATTCGGGCGCCATTCTTTTGATTTTGAGGCGCTCCGTTGCCTTAAGATGATTCATTGGGGACTCCCCGTCAATTCCTTTTTGAATCAGGCCCTTATTTAATGTTCTTAACACAACATCTTGCGCACGGGGGCAAAGGAACGGCGATGATGTGGGGTTATCCCCAGGGCCGTTAGCGCCAACAGATGCGCCGGAGAGGGGTACCCCGCGTTCTTTTCCCAACCATATCCGGGGTTTGTCAGAGAAAGTTCACGCATAATCGCGTCGCGTTCGACCTTGGCAAGGATCGACGCCGCCGCAATCGACACCGAGCGTGCATCGCCCTTGATCACGGTGTCGGCGGGAATGACCAATCCCTCGGGCAGACGGTTGCCGTCGATCAGCGCGTGCTGCGCGGCAGGCTGCAGCGCCTCCAGCGCGCGGCGCATGGCGAGGTGGCTGGCGCGCAGGATGTTGAGGCTGTCGATCTCCTCGACGCTGGCATGGGCTACGGCATAGGCAAGTGCGCTGTCGCGGATCTCGATGGCAAGCCGGTCGCGGGCACGCTCGGTCAGCTTCTTGGAATCGTTCAGGCCTTCGGGGATGCGCGCAGGGTCAAGGATCACCGCCGCAGCGGTCACAGGGCCCGCCAGAGGGCCGCGCCCCACTTCATCGACCCCTGCGACGCGCAGGGGGCTGAGAGCGGCTTCAAAGGCGAAATCGGGGGTGGTGCGTGGATTGGTCATGGGCTGTTCAACCACGCCCCGCCGGACCGGGCAAGCCGGGCAACCTCAAGGGGCGAGCCCGGATGGGCCCGCCCCTTCCCCGGCACATGCCGGGGTCGTCCATGGATTGTGATAACGCCTCAAGTCGGGATCGTGAAAGCACTCGTCACGCAGGAACAGGTAAAGGGTTTGGTGTAAGTCAGAGTTTGGTCATTGGCGTTTGGTCAATCCGGGACGAGATCTCTTAGCGTCCGCGGCGGAAACCCGCGTTTCGCAGACATTGGGCGTTGAAGATCCGGTCCCCGTCGGTCGAGGTGACGCGGCACTGGCCGGGCAGGTTGCGCACACCGGATTCGCGCAGGCAGCGACCCCAGTAGCCATCAATCCGGCGACCTCCCTGACGATAGGTCATCTCACAATGGCCGGGCAGCCAGCTGGTGGGCGGTTCGGCGCGCGGCGGCGACATGTTGGGGGGACGACCATGCACCGGCGGGCGACCATAGGGCGGATGGTACTGCGGCGGGCTGAACTGCGGCGGGTAGCGGTCCGGCGGCGAATAGCCCCCCTGATCGCGGCCAAACCCGGCTTCGTACATGCATTCGGCGATATAGCCGGTGCGGGTGCGCCCATTGCCAACGCGGAACTCGTACTGGCAGCGATAGGGCAGGTTCTGGTATCCCGCCCGTTGCAGGCACCGGGCGTTATACGCGTCGATGTTGCGACGGTTGACGCGAATCGTCTCAAGGCACGCGCCGGGCAAGGCCCAGCGGCCCGCGTAGTGCGGCGTGCTGTTGTCGTCGATCGCGTGAACGATGGCGCCAACCACCAGCGCCCCCGCCAGAAAACGCAGAATGTCGTCGGCATCAGCCTTGGCCGGCCGGGCGCCGGCGGTCATACCGCCCAGCACAAGTGCCGCGACGGCGACCACCAGTGTCAGCCGGCGCGGCAAGATGCCCACCCAGGCTGCCGTGGGGAAAGTTCGGTGTGTCATGATCCAACCTTTCAAGCAAAGATCGTGGGACCGGCGCGGTCTTCTGCTGCTCGGTTCCGGTGTGGGGGAACGGTGTGCCCCAGCGCCCCTGACAGGCAATATCGGCAGGCCGTTATCGGATAACCCCCCGGCGGAAACCCGGTTCCCACGGCGCGATATTGCATAGCAGGCAGCCTATCGGCATGTTCTAGCCTATGAGGAACTCTGACCCCACAGGAACATCCATGCGACTGAAGCACCTGATTCTTGCCGCCGGCGCGACGCTGGTGATGGCGCTGCCGGCTTCGGCCGCGTGCTATGCCGAGTACCGCGCACAACAACAAAACCCCGTGCAACTCGCCTTTGGCGTGGCCGAGATCCGCGGCGGATCCTGCGACGCGCAAAGCGCCGCAACCTATCTTCGCGGCGCCCTTGCCCGGTCTGGCTGGACCTTGTCCAATATTGTGTCCACAGTGAGCAGCAACTCTGCACCAGGCAATTCCGGCTACACCAATGGACACTACCTCCGTTTCTGACATCAGCCTGACGCGCATCGGGTCGCGCGCCATCGTACTGGGAATCGCGGCCATCGTCCTGATCCTGGCGCTGGCGGCGGTTCTGCTGTTCCTGAACCTGCCGGACACGAACGAGTTCAACGCGCGTGTGCTGCAGATCTTCAATGAGAACGCCGATCTGACCGGCAACGCCGAGTTGCGGCTGCTGGAGATTCTGGCGCAATCGGGCACCACCTTTGCCGAGGTGCTGGTCAGTTATCGCGGCGTGATCTTCGTGCTGATCCTGTTCGCCAGTCTGCTCCTGATCACTTCACTGGTGCTGGTGCTAGCCCTGATCGCGCTGAACCGCAAACTGGCGCAGGTGCAGAAGACCGGGATTCAGGTGTCGTCGCTGGTGATCAGCCGGGCCGAGCGCAAGGTTTATATCAACGATCTGGAATTCAACCTGACCGAGGCGGCCGTCGAGGCCATCGCCGTGCTGGCCGAGGCCCGCATGGACGGAGAGATGCTGACCGGCACGCAGCTGGAATCGGTGATTTCTGGCCGTCGCGAGTCTGACTGCGAGGAGGCCGCCGGTGCCACCCGCATCAAACGCCTGCGCGATTCACTGGGCAACCAGATGGTCAGCGAACTGCTGGTGCGCAACATCGCGCGGCAAGGCTATATGCTGGCGGTCGAGAAAGACGTCATCCGGATGATCTGACCGCGCGGGGAACGGCAAGCGCCGCTCGCAACGTCTCCAGCGCCAGAGTCGAGGCGTCGAGCGTGAAGTGGTGGTTCTCGACGCCGATCAGAGACTCCACGCGCGTCAGCCCCTCAGGCGTCAAGGTCGCCTGCGGCTGCGCAATCAACTCGACCCCATGTCCAGCCCAGAACGCCGCCACCTCAGCCGCTGTCCGGGCAATATCGGCCACGTCTGCGCGGTTGGCATCCGTGGGCGCAAGGCGCGTGGTCAGCAAAATTCGCGCGGTACTGGTGCTGCGAATCGCCTGGGCGAAACGGTAAAGCCGCGTGGTCTGGCAAATCTCGGCCAGCGCGGCGGCGCGGAAACGGTCGCTCATCTCTTGCTTGAGCATGCCTGCGATGGCGCCGACCGGGTGATGAGCGCCGACCAGAATGAAGCAGTCGTAATCGGCGATCACCGCGTCAGCGCCCGTGTCGGACCGGTAATACGGGAAGCCAAGGAACGCCCCCCGCACGGAATCATGCGCGATAGCCTTCAGCCCGGCCTTGTCGCGAAAGCCGTTGGGAGCAACGAAAAAATCCCAAGCCGGCCGCCGGTCTTCTGGCAGCGCATCCAAAGCGCCAAGCAAGGACCCGGCGTGCGAATTCCCAATGACGCAGACCTTCATCCGCGCGGACCAAAGGCGGCCAGCACCTCTTCCTCACACACGACATCGGCGTCGCGCCGTTTGGTCGCCCCTTCGGAAATCGCCGGGGCCTTGTCCTTGTCAGTCGGCGCGCGGCGTGACGCGGGCAGAGCGTCGGGGCCGAACTTGCGTTCGCGGGCGTCAAAGAAGCTGCGCATGACGAAATCGACACCCACAGGGTTCACCGAACGTTGGTCAGGCTCAAAGAACATGCCCTTGAACGAGGGGGCGTTGATGATTTCGTAACTGGGGAAGTAGTCGACGAAATCGTGGCTGGCCGAGACCTCCCACGCGACCGAGCGCAGCAAGGATTTGCTTTGCATCGTGGCGACCAGCACATGCTCGCCACTGTTGGTGGCAACCAGCGGCACGGGCGACACTGTCAGCAACACCGTAAGCCGAGGGTTGTGGCGACGCATCAGCGCGATGGCTTGCTCCAGCGCCCCATGCACTTGGGCAAAGCGCTGGTTGACAAAGACATGCTGCGCGCCGTCGAAGCTGCCGCCTGCCGTGCCGGGGCACATGGGGTATTCGTAGCCGTCCTTGTGAAACCAGCTTTCCGTCAGCCCCAGCGTAAAGACAAAGACCTTGGCCTTGGTGACGCAGTCACGCAGCGCCGCCAGCGTCTGGTTGCGCAGATGTACCACGGTTTCGGGGCTGTCGAACCCGTCGGGTTCGATACGCGGGCGGAAGGGATCGACAAAGCGATCACCCTTTTGCCAGACTTCGGTGGGAACCTCAGCGTCGCCAAAGGCCCAGCGCAACCACTGCAGCAACAGCGAGGGCGTATAGATGTTGGCCGTGCGGGCGGAAAAGGTGCGATAACCGAAGCTCACCGCCAGCCCGTCGCTGATCGCAGCCGGGGCCGGTTCGGCGTCAAACCAGTTCATGTCGCGCTTGAGCAATGCCTTGGCGAAATGCTGGGCGAAGCAAGAGCCGAAGGTAACAATCGGCGCGCGACGGGGGATGCGGAACTTGGGATCCCACAATTCGGTAACGTCAAACGGCGAGCGGTTGGCAATTGCCTGTTTCCAGTAGCCTTTTTCGGGAACGCTTTTATACGGATTCACTGTTCCGGCCCCTTTCGCCCACATGGATCGAGGCTAGACAGCCAACCAGAGGTCGTCAATGACTCACCCGTGGCACGCGCAACCCCAACCCCCGGCAAGCGGCGGGTTGGGGTTGCGGCAGGGGCGTTATTCGGCGGCTTTCATCATCGCCACGTTGCCGGTCAGCCCCTCGAGGTGGTCGGCAATCGCGTTGGCGATCGCGCGCTTGTTCTCGATAGGCGTCACACCATCGGCCCGCACCATCAGCGCGCGCTGGTCGGTGCCACGCGTGTCTTCGCCACGGGTGGCGACAACCAGACCGGCGCGGTCCAGACGTTGGCCAGCGACCCGGATCAGCTCTTCCTCGCTGACACCCTCAAGATACTTGAAAGCGACCGTGTGCATCCGGGGATCCGCGGCCATCGCCATGTCGATGACCTTCTCGGTCGGCTCCATTTCCAGCATATAGGTCGCCTGACCCGAGGCGATCTTGCCCTGAACCGCAACCTTGGGCCGGTAATCCGCCACGCCAGCCGAGAACACGCCCGCCCACATTCCCGCCTTGCACCGCGCCACAACCATGTCGCGGTATTCGTCGTAGGTGCGGGTGATGGTCATCGGGATCGGTGCGTTGGGTCGCCACGCACCATCGCCCAGAATCAGCTCGGCATCCGCGCCGCGCCAGATCAGTTCCTCGGCCACCTGCGCGCCCAGACGGCCGCGGAAGCGGTTGACGATGCGGCGCACGCCGTCGATGGGCACCGGGGTCGGACCAGCGGTAACCATGATCTTGCGGCGCCGCAGCGGCGAGGTGCTCAGCGCACGCCCCACGGCAATGCACAGCGTTTCGGTATCCGGCAGGTTATGCTTGCCGTAGGCGTCGCGCGGCGCGATCATCTTGACACCCTGCGCCGCCAGCCGCTGGGCGTTGTCGACCAGCTGGCTGTTGTGCATGGTGCCGTGCATCGTTGGCGCGATCAGCACCTGACAGCGCCCCTGCTCCATCCGGCCCAGCGCCGAGATCATCGTCGAGGTGACGACGGTGTCGCCGATCCCGTGCGCGATCTTGGCGATGGTGGAATGCGTCGCCGGGGCGACCAGATACGCGTCGAAGGGCGCGCCGTCGCTCAGATGCTCGGCCTTCCAGGTCAGCGCCGAGACAACCGGCCCCAGCGTCGCCCATTCCAGCGCATCCCGCGCGACGTAGCGCAAAGCGTCTTCGCTGGCGAAGGCAGTGACGCTGGCCCCGTGCCGCCGCAGCCCGCGGGCAATCTCGGGCGCTTTCATCGCAGCAATGCCCCCGGTGACCAGAAGGGCGATGCGCCGCCCTTCCAGCCGGTCCGAGGCCCGCGGCACGTCATGATCGCCCATCGTCGAGGGCGTCGGCGCGCGGAAGTCCCAATCGTAAAGGCTCATGCACGAACCTCGTTCTCGACAGCCGACTCAGCCGGGGTCGAAAGGCCGGCAGCCTCACGCGCCCAGCGCAACTGCGCGCCCCGCGCACGATCCATGCGGGTGTTCAGCGCCTCGAAATGGCGGGTCAGGAACCGGCTCTTCTTGCCCATCTCGGCGGTGATCGCGGGCACCACGGTGATGTCGAACAGGTCTGCATGCTGGATTTCCAGCGCGGGCATGTAGGGATGCCCCTCAGACAGCGTCGGCTCTTCGCGATGCGCCATCCACGGGAACATTTCCAGATAGATGCGGTAGCTGGCGACGTCATAGGACGAATCGGCCCCATGCCAGCGACCGCCCAGTTTCACCGCCGCGAAGTAGTGGCGCACGGTCGGGCGCTGCAGGGCCAGCCAGCCAGCGGGCATCAGCTTGCCCAGAACCGAGGTCGACATCGGCACTTCGGCGAACCCCGCTTCAAGACCGGCGGCGCGCATCAGCGCGACCTGCAGGTTGCTCTTGGTGGTACACATGCCAACGCGGCGCTCCAGCGTATCGGAGGCGCGCTCTTGCCAGGCGCCGAAACGGTACGGGAAGGAATGGACAAACTTCAGAATCGCCTCGGCGGTGCTGGCGGGCGAAGCCCGGCGCAGGCGCGCGGCTTGCCGGCGAATCGCCGGGTGATCGTAATCGCACAGGGTTTCGGGGTCCGGCAGCGACTCGGGCGGGGTCGCGTTCGACTCGGCCACATCGGCAGCAATCAGCGCCTGCGTCAGCGCACGGCGCAGCGTGCGACCCTGCGGCGTGGCCCAGGCTGCGGACGAGGTGTCGGTAACCCAGACGCGCGCCGGCAGATCGACGGCCTGCAGGGTCTGGCCGGTGGGGCCAAAGTGATTCCCCGGACCAAACCAGTCGCGGGCCCCGGCCAGACGGCCATCCAGAATGATAAACAGCGGCGATTCACCGCGTTCATCCAGCACTTCGCCCGGTGCGAGGTGGCGAACCTCACCCATCACAAAGACCTGAGTGTCCTTCGAGATCCAGATAGAGTCCCAGCGTTGAATCGCTGAAGAGTTCCAGCAATTCTGGGTTGAGTGCCTTTGCAGCTGTGCTCGACATTTTTTGAGTCCCCCAATCGTGACTTTTGGCAGCAGTTGACGTCGACCCGCTCCGTAGCTGGCAGCATGCAGGAGTCGAACATTGGAAAAGTGTAACTCCGCAACTCGCCCACAAGAAGAGTTTTGTTTCATTCGAGACAACAAATTGCCACAAAGAAGCCAGAATCTCGGAATCCGTGGCAAGGAATCCTCGATTCAGCCCTTCTGCGATGCGGCGTAAGTTGCCGTCGCGTCCGCTTTTGGGAAGCCTTGGAAAAAAGGTTGAAATACCACCGGCTTGCGGCAATCCTTTACAAAAGCGCCCGGAGGGCACCGGCACTGGCGGCAAACGCTGGGTTAGGGTTGGGCGCTGGTCTGGGAGGACCTTCCATGGAAGTGATGCAACTGCTGTTGAGCGGTCTCGCGAACGGCTGCGTTTATGGCTTGGTGGCGCTGGGTTTCGTACTCATCTACAAGGCGACCGAAGCCGTGAATTTCGCCCAGGGCGACTTCATGATGCTCGGCGCATTTGTGATGATCGGCTTGGTCAATCCACAATATATGGGGATGAATTTCTGGTTGGCGGTACCAGTAGCGCTGCTGATCATGGCGGCGCTTGGGTATCTGCTTGATCTCACCATCCTGCGATTCATGTTCGGACAGAGCCAGACAGCGGTGGTGATCCTGACCATCGCGCTGGGCTTCGTGATCCGTTTCGTCGCCGGGGTGATCTGGGGCCACGAGCCGCAGAGCCTGCATTCGCCCCTCGCCTTGGGCGACGTGCGCGCCGGGGGAGTCGTGCTCAGTCTGGCGGATATTTCAGTGATCGTTGTGACGCTGCTGATGACGGTGCTGCTCTGGCAATTTTTCCAGCGGACGAAATTAGGGCTTGCCATGCAAGCTGCGTCGCAGAATCAGATGGCTGCCTATTATATGGGCATTCCGGTAAAACGTGTGCAAGGCGCGGTCTGGGCACTGGCCGGAGTCGTCGCCTGCGTGGCGGGAATCCTCTACGCGTCGAAGGGGACGCTGGATATTTCGTCCGGCTTCATTGGAATCAAGGCCTTTGCCGCCGCCGTCATCGGGGGATTCGGCAGCCTTCCCGGTGCCTTGATGGGCGGTCTTATCGTCGGCCTGATCGAGCCTTTCGCCGCCCGCTACTTCCCCACCGGCTATTCGCAGATCGCTCCTTACGCGCTGCTCATCCTCGTCCTGGTGTTCCGCCCCAACGGGTTGTTCGCGCAGGTGCGCGTGAAAAAGGTCTGACGCCATGCGGTTTCACTTCAAGACAAGCTACGACCACGACATCCGCCTTTTCCCCGACCGCTGGACCCTGTCGGTCTATGGCGCACTGCTGGTGCTGATGCTGGTGCTGCCGTGGATCATCGATTCGTTTTATCTGGGCGAAGTCACCAACGTGCTGATCTGGGCCGTTGCCGGTCTGGGGCTGATGCTGCTGACCGGGCAGACCGGACAGGTCAGTCTGGGGCATTCGGCCTTCATGGCGCTGGGCTGCTATTCCTGCGTGATCATGATGGAGAACGGCGTGCCCATCCTGCTGGCGCTGCCGCTGGCCGGGGTACTGACCGGGGTGATCGGCGCGATCATCGCCCTGCCCGCCCTGCGGCTGCACGGCGTCTATCTGGCGATCTTCACGCTGGCGCTGGCGATTCTGGCCGACGATGTGATCGTTATCCTATCGCCGTGGACCGGCGGCGTGAACGGCAAGTTCGCGCCCGAGATCTGGATCTTCGGCATCGAGATCAACCGCTGGGCCAACCCGGCCAGCTGGTATTTCCTCGCCCTTGGCACCGCCGTTGTCGTCACCCTGCTCTACCGCAACCTGCTGCGCGCACCCTTGGGCCGCGCCTTTGCCGCCGTGCGCGACTCGGAAATTTCGGCGCAGGCGATGGGTGTCGATGTCGCCCGCACCAAGACGCTGGCCTTTGGCCTCAGCTGCGCCTTTGCGGGCTTGGGCGGGGCGCTGCTGGGCCTGTTCGCCGGGGCGTTCAACAACGAGACCTTCAACTTCCTGATCTCGATCCAGTTGTTGATGATGATCATCATCGGCGGGCTTGGCTTTATCCACGGCGCGTTTCTGGGCGCGATCGTCATCGCCTTCCTGCCGCAGTTCCTGTCGATCCTGACCGACAACCTCGGCTCGGCCTCGATCCCCGGGCTGGAAACCGGCGTGTTCGGCATGCTCTTGATCGCGTTTATCCTGTTCGAGCCGATGGGCCTGTACGGTCGATGGCTGAAGATGCGCACCTGGCTGGAGCTGTTCCCCTTCGCCCGCCGCGACATGTTCCGCCGCCAGAAGACCTACCTCAAGACGGAGCGTCTGAGATGAGCCTTTTGACACTGGAGAACGTGACGCTGAAATTCGGCGGCGTGACGGCGGTGAACAACCTGTCGATGTCGGTCAATGAGGGCGAGGTTTTCGCGCTGGTCGGGCCGAACGGCGCGGGGAAATCCACCGTGTTCAACATGATCTCGCGGTTCTACCGGCCGTTTAACGGCAAGATCACCTTTGACGGCCAGAACCTGCTGGACCGCCGCCCGAACGAGGTGGCGAGTCTGGGCATCGCGCGGACCTTCCAGAACATCGAACTGTTCGATCACGCCACGGTCCTGCAGAACCTGCTGGTCGGTCGCCACCGCCACCGCAAGACCACGCTGGTGGAAGAGATCCTGTTCATGGGCCGCACCCGCTCGGAAGAGCGCAAGCACCGGCTGGCGGTCGAGGAGGTGATCGAGTTCCTCGATCTGCAGGCCTACCGCGACAAGATGATCATGGGCCTGCCCTACGGCGTGCGCAAAGTGGTCGAACTGGCGCGCGCGCTGGCCACCAAACCGCGGCTCTTGCTGCTGGACGAGCCGGCCTCGGGCCTGTCGGTCGAGGAAACGCAGGACATGCGCTGGTGGATCGACGACATCCGCCGGCAGATGGGCATCACCGTGGTGATGGTGGAGCATGACATGGGGCTGGTTTCCAAGGTCTGCGACCGGGTGCTGGCACTGGCTGACGGTGCGAAACTGGCCGAGGGAACGCCAACCGAGGTGCAATCGCATCCAGCGGTGATCGAGGCTTACTTGGGCACCTCGGCCATCTCGAAAACCGCGAATGCGAAAGGGGAGCGGGTATGAGCGCGCTTCTTGAGGTGCGGAACCTCGAAACCTTTTACGGCCCGATCATGGCGATCCGGGGCGTCAGTCTTGAGGTGCACAAGGGTCAGGTCGTCGCCGTACTGGGCGCGAATGGCGCGGGCAAGACGACGCTGCTGAAAACCATCTCGGGCATCATGAACCCCGAAAAGGGCCAGATCCTGTTTGAGGGCGGCGAGATTCAGGGGCGCGAGCCGCATCACGTCGTGCGCCAGGGCATCGTGCAGGTGCCCGAGGGCCGCGAGGTCTTCCCGCTGCTCACGGTCGAGGAAAATCTGGCGCTGGGGGCCTATACCCGTAGCGACCGGACCGAGATCGCGCGCGACCGGGATCTGGTGTTCACCTACTTCCCCATTCTGGCCGAACGCCGCAACCAGGAGGCCGGCACGCTGTCGGGCGGCCAGCAACAGATGCTGGCCATTGGGCGCGGGCTGATGGTCCGGCCCAAGATCATGCTGCTGGATGAGCCGTCACTGGGCCTGTCGCCGCTGCTGACACAGGAAATCTTCACCATCCTGCGCAAGCTCAATCAGGATGAGGGCGTGACCATGATGCTGGTCGAGCAAAACGCCGCCGTGGCGCTGGATCTGGCCGATCAGGGCTATGTCATGGAGCTGGGCCGCATCGTCATGGCCGACACCGCCGACAAGCTGGCCGCGTCCGAGGATATCCAGAGCTTCTATCTGGGTCACGCGCACGAAGGACAACGCGGCGAGCGGCGCTGGAAAAAGAGGAAAACCTGGCGATGAACGCACAGCCTGAAAAGGACCTCAAAGGCGTCCGCGTCAATGCCGAGCCGGGCATCAGCCCGATGCGCATCGACGGCCACACCACCATCCCCGCCCTGCTGCGCGCCCGCTGCCACGAGAACGGCGCGCTGACGGCGCACCGCGAAAAGGATCTCGGCATCTGGCAGGCCTATTCCTGGGACGACTACCTGACCAATGCGCAAGACATCGCCACCGGCCTGCGCAGCCTTGGCCTGCAGCGCGGCGAGGTGATCTCGATTCTGGCTGAAGACAGCAAGGAATGGATGTATTGCGACATGGCCGCGCAATGCCTCGGCGCGGTCTCGTCCGGGGTCTATACGACCGATTCCGCCAGCCAGCTGGCCTATCTGGTCACGGACAGCCAGACGCGGTTCCTGTTTGTCGAGAATGAAGAGCAGCTCGACAAGTTCCTTGAAGTCGAAGCGCAGATGCCGTCGCTGATCAAGGTGATCATCTTTGACGGCGAGGGTTTGCACGACTTTCACCACGACAAATGCATGCTCTTGTCCGATCTCTATGATCTGGGCCGCACCAACCGCGATGACGCCCTGTTCAACGCCACCATCGACGCGGTGAAGCCCGATGATGTGGCGGTGCTGATCTATACTTCGGGCACCACCGGGCAGCCCAAGGGCGTGATGCTGACGCAGGAAAACATCATGGCGGCGATGGAGGCCAGCCTGTACGGCCTGCCCTTCCAGAAGCACGCCGAGCAACTGTGCTTCCTGCCGCTGTGCCATATCCTTGAACGGGTGGTGTCGCTTTATACGCCGCTGGTGGTTTCCTCGACGGTGAATTTTGCCGAAAGCCCCGAGACGGTGTTCGACAATCTGCGCGAAATATCGCCGCATGGGTTCGTCGCCGTGCCGCGCGTCTGGGAAAAGATCTATTCGCGCGTGCTGGTCATGGCGCAGGATTCCACCCTGCTGGGCCGCTGGGCGTTCAGCCGGGCGATCAAGGCCGGACAGGCCCGCGCCGCCTACCTGCTGGACGGGCGCGATGTGCCGGGCGGCGTGGCGCTGCGGTATCGGGTGTGGGACTTCCTTGTGCTGGCCAATTTGCGCCGCATGCTGGGCATGGACCGCATCACGCGCGGGCTGACCGGCGCTGCGCCGATCTCGCCGGAACTGCTGCGCTGGTATCACGCGATCGGCGTGCCGCTGTATGAGGGCTTCGGCATGTCCGAAACCGCCGGTGTCGGCACCATCAACCTGCCCGAGGCGAACAGGACCGGCTCGGTCGGGCGGCCAAACCCCGGGGTCGATGTGCGCATCGCCCCGGATGGCGAGATTCAGGTGAAGGGCCTGAACGTCTTCAAGGGTTACCTGAACAAGCCCGACAAAACCGCCGAAGCCTTTACCGAAGACGGCTGGCTGCGCACCGGCGATGTGGGGCGCATCGGCGACGGCTTCACCACGATCACCGGGCGGATGAAGGACATCATCATCACGGCGGGCGGCAAGAACATCACCCCCGCCGAGATCGAAAGCCGCCTGAAGTTCAGCCACTATATCAGCGACGCGGTGGTGATCGGCGACCGGCGCAAATATCTGACCTGCCTGATCATGATCGATCAGGAAAACGTCGAGAAATACGCGCAGGACCAGAAGGTGCCGTTCAGCGATTTCCGCAGCCTGTGCCGGGCCGAACCGGTTCTGGCGCTGATCCGGGCCGAGGTGGACGCGGTCAACAAGGAATTCGCGCGCGTCGAACAGATCAAGGATTTCCGCCTGATCGACGTGCTTCTGACCGCCGAAGATGAGGAGTTGACGGCGACCATGAAGCTGAAACGCGCGACCGTCGAGACACGGCACAAGCCGTTGATTGACGCGATGTACTAAGGAACCATGATTGAAACCGGGCCTGGGGAGGGCTCGATAAGGGAGGAACGATAATGAAACAGACACTCACCCTTTTTGCCGCCGCACTGGCGGCCACGGTCGCATCGGGCGCCGTCGCGCAGACCCGTGGCGTGACTGACAGCGAAGTTCTGATTGGCGGCGTGCATGACCTGTCGGGCGTGTTCGCGGCCGTCTCGACCCCGGCGGTCAACGGCGCCAACATGTATTTCGACGAGATCAACGCCGCCGGTGGCGTGCATGGTCGTCAGATCCGCTATCTGGTCGAGGATCACGGCTATCAACTGCCCCGCGCCACGCAGGGGTACAACAAGCTGATCGAGCGCGACGGCATCTTTGCGATGCTGCTCAACCTCGGCACGCCGCACAACCTTGCGCATTACCCGCTGATGGAACGCCGCGGTGTGCCCAACATCGCGCCGCTGACTGCCGCGCGCGCCGTTCTTCCCGAGCCGCCGCTGATGAACTTCACCTCGTTCTCCAGCTACTACGACCAGATTGCGGCGGGTATCGAGTATCTGCACGAGACCACCGGCGCGACCAATGTCTGCTCGATGTACCTGCCGACCGACTTCGGCGAGGAAATCGCGCTGGCTTCGCATGAAACGGCCGAACGTCTGGGTCTGACCTTTGTCGACGAGACGTCGCATCGCCCTGACGAGCAGGACTTCGTCGGTGCCGTCAGCCGTCTGCGCGCTGCGGGCTGCGAGATCATCACCCAGGCACTGGGCGTCCGCGCCGGGATCACCGTTGTCGGCACCGCCAAGCAACTGGGCTGGACCGATGTTCACTTCCTGACCTCGTCGGCGGGCTTTCTTGAGCCGGTGGCGATGGTGCCGGGTGGCGTGACCGACGGGCTCTATGCCTCGTCCGGCTGGCAGGATCTGCGCGCCCGCGCAACTGAAGAAGAGCCCGCCGCCTTCATCGCGGCCTATGAAGAGCGCTACAGCCAGCCCGCTTCGGGCTTTGCCATGCTGGGCTATACCGCTGCGCGTCAGGTCGTGATGGCGCTGGAAGCCGCCGGTCAGGATCTGACCACCGAGGGCTTCGTCGCCGCCATGGAAGCGCTGGACTATGACGACAACCTGCTGGGCACGCACATCAACTTTGGCGCGGACCATCAGGGGGCGAACGACATCTTCATCAGCCAGGTCGGGGGCGGTCTGTGGAACACCATGACCAGCATCCCGGGCGACATGTAAGAAAACCGCTCTGAGCAAAGCAAAAGGGGCCGCGGTTGCGGCCCCTTTTCAGAATTGGAAAACGCTGCAACGTTCTTGTACCGCATTGACCGCATTGTTTGCGCAATGCGGAGAAATACAAATCAGGCTATAGTGACGAACCGAAACCGCTAGATGTGGCGGATGACCCCCATATCAAGGGATCGTCAATGCTTGACTCATCTGAATTTCGATTCGATGCTTACATGGACGTATCGAAGCAGATGCGCCGCCAAGGCTGGTACCCAAGGCGGCGCTAACGTTTCGGTATCCGCAACCCTTTGGTCGGGCCGCAGCGGATAGCCTTCCACACCTGAATCGTACGATTCAGAAACATGGCAAGTCAAGCGGTCCTTCGCATCCTGCGATGGAGTTTCGCATGTTTGAATTGCTAAAGCGCGCAATCGAAGAGCGCATATGTCTTGAGATTTACTATCCGCCCGGATACCGGACAGTTGAACCTCACGCCTTGGGCTACGGGTCTGACGGCCAAATACTGGCTCGTGTATACCAAACGAGCGGATCAAGCGCATCAGGTGAACCAACGCATTGGAAGCTGTTGCGTTTTGACCGAATGTCGAATGCGAGTGACACTGGAATTCAGTTCTCCGAACCGCGCATCGGCTACAAGCGCGGCGACAAGGCAATGAGCGGTGGAATCATCGCAGAACTGTGAGATTCTTCGAGATACTGAAAAATGAGTTCGCCGGAAGGCGTGAGGGGGCTTATTCGGCCCCCTCACTTTGTTACTCGGCAGGCATCGCGGCCTGTTCCAGAACCAGCGGTTCGGGCAGGTGGATCAGCATCTCTTTCGGGCAGATCTGCACGAAGTTACCCTTCTCCAGATCCCAGCGACGCAGGATTTCGTCAGCCAGAGCGCTTTCGGTCTCGTCCAGATGTTCCTGGATCAGCGCCTTCAGCTGGCTTTCCCAATGCGGCACGGTGACCGGGCAGGTCACCAGCGTCTCGGTGTTGATCAGACCGCTTGCCAGCCCCTCAGGGTCATAGATATAGGCCATGCCCCCGGTCATCCCGGCGCCAAAGTTGGCCCCGATCGACCCCAGGATCACCGCGACCCCGCCGGTCATGTACTCGCACCCGTTCGAGCCGCAGCCCTCGACAACCACCTTGGCACCCGAGTTGCGCACCGCGAAACGCTCGCCCGCACGGCCAGCCGCGAACAGCGCGCCATCGGTGGCCCCGTAGAGCACCGTGTTGCCGATGATCGTGTTCTCGGACGCTTTGAGCGGCGAGGACATGCGCGGACGCACCACGATCAGGCCGCCCGACAGACCCTTGCCAACATAGTCATTGGCATCGCCGAACACCTCGATCTTGAGGCCCCGCACCGCGAAAGCCCCCAGCGACTGCCCGGCGCTGCCGGCCAGTTTGACCGTCAGGTGGTCGCGCTGCAGCGTGTTGCGCATGCCGAAGTTCTTGACGATGTGGCTGGACGCCCGCGTGCCCACCGTACGGTGCGTGTTGCGCACCGCGTAGCTGAGCTGCATTTTCTCGCCCTCGTCAAAGAAACGGGCGGCGTCGCGGATGATTTCGCTGTCCAGCGTATCGGGCACGGCGTTGCGCGGCTTGTCGCGGTCGTAGCGGATGTTGCGCGAGCCATCGACGGTGATCAGCATCGGGTTCAGGTCCAGATCGTCCAGATGCGCCGACCCCCGGCTGACCTGCGCCAGCAGATCGGCCCGGCCGATGATCTCGTCGATCGAGCGCGCGCCAAGGCTGGCAAGGATCTCACGCACTTCCTGCGCGTAGAAGGTGATCAGGTTCACCACCTTCTCGGCATTGCCGGTGAACTTCTTGCGCAGCTCGGGGTTCTGGGTGCAGACCCCGACCGGACAGGTGTTCGACTGGCACTGACGCACCATGATGCAGCCCATCGCGATCAGCGCGGCGGTGCCGATGCCGAATTCCTCGGCCCCCAGCATCGCGGCCATGACGATGTCACGACCGGTCCGCAGACCGCCATCGGTGCGCAGCGTCACCCGGTCGCGCAGGTTGTTCATCGCCAGAACCTGATGCGCCTCGGTCAGGCCCATCTCCCACGGCAGACCGGCGTATTTGATCGAGGTGCCGGGCGATGCCCCGGTGCCGCCATTGTGCCCCGAGATCAGGATCACGTCGGCCTTGGCCTTGGCCACACCCGCCGCAATCGTGCCCACGCCGGACGACGACACCAGCTTGACCGTGACCTTGGCGCGCGGGTTGATCTGCTTGAGATCGTAGATCAGCTGCGCAAGGTCTTCGATCGAGTAGATGTCATGGTGCGGCGGCGGCGAGATCAGCGTCACGCCGGGGGTCGAGTGACGCAGACGCGCGATCAGCGCCGTCACTTTCATGCCGGGCAACTGGCCACCCTCGCCAGGCTTGGCACCCTGCGCGACCTTGATCTCCAGCTCTTCGCAATGGTTCAGGTATTCGGCGGTGACGCCAAAACGACCCGAGGCCACCTGCTTGATCTTGGCCGAGGGGTTGTCGCCGTTCGCCTCGGGCACAAAGTGCGCCGGATCCTCGCCACCCTCGCCGCTGTCGGATTTTGCCCCGATGCGGTTCATGGCGACGTTCAGCGTCTTGTGCGCCTCAGGGCTCAGCGCCCCCAGCGACATGCCCGGCGTCACGAACCGCTTGCGGATCGAGGTGATGCTTTCCACCTCTTCAATCGGCAAGGCACGGCCCAGCGGCTTGAAGTCCAGCAGGTCGCGCAGATGGATCGGCGGGTTGGCTTGCAGGGCCGCCGAGTATTTTCGCCACAGGTCATAGCTGGCACGGTCGCAGGCCGATTGCAGCAGGTGCATCGTCTGCGCTTCCCAGGCGTGTTTCTCGCCCGAGCGCCGCGCCTTGAAGAACCCGCCCACCGGCAGCGGCCCCACGGGCGCGCGCCAGCCTTTGGCGTGAACCTGCTCGACCTTGTACTGGATACCGTGCAGGCCGATGCCCGAGATACGGCTTTGCATGCCGGGGAAATACTCGGCCACCAAGGCACGCGACAGGCCCACGGATTCAAAGTTCAGCCCGCCACGATAGGACGAGATCACCGAGATCCCCATCTTGGACATGATCTTGAGCAGACCGGCGTCGATGGCGTCACGGTAGCGGCGCGTTGCGTCGGTCAGGCTGCCGTCCAGCAGGCCCCGCTCGATCCGGTCGGCAATGGTGTCTTGCGCCAGATAGGCGTTGACGGTGGTTGCACCACAGCCGATCAGCACCGCGAAGTAATGCGGGTCGATGCATTCGGCCGACCGCACGTTGATCGACGTGAAGGTCCGCAGACCCTTGCGCGTCAGCCACGAATGCACCGCGCTGGTCGCCAGGATCATCGGCATCGCCACGCGGTCTTCGCGCTGGTTCTCGTCGGTCAGCACCAGATGCGCAGCGCCCGAACGCACGGCATCCTCGGCCTCGGCGCGGATACGTTCCAGCCCCTGACGCAGCGCGTCTTCGCCGGCACCCTCATCAAAGGTGCAGTCGATCATCGCCACGCCGTCGCCGAACTGGCGCACCATGACCTTGAATTCCTCGTTCGCGATGAACGGGGATTCCAGCATCAGGATCTCGGTCTGCGCGCTGGATTCGTCCAGCACGTTCTTGAGGTTCCCGAAGCGGGTTTTAAGGCTCATCACCCGGCTTTCGCGCAGGCTGTCGATGGGCGGGTTGGTGACCTGGCTGAAGTTCTGGCGGAAGAAATGGCTGAGCGGGCGGTAGATCTTGCTCAGCACCGCCGACGGCGTGTCATCACCCATCGAGGCGATCATTTCCTTGCCGTCCTCAGCCATCGGCGTGAGAACCTGCTCGACCTCTTCCATCGAATAGCCCGCCGCGATCTGGCGGCGGCGCAGGGCCTCGCCATCAAACATCGGCAGTTCGGGCACGTCGCGCAGCAGGCTGTTCAGGTCGATGATCTTGTCGATCCACTCGCCGAACGGCTGGCTGGCGGCCAGACGATCCTTGAGCGCCACGTCGCGGTACAGCTTGCCCTCTTTCATGTCGACGGCGATCATCTGCCCCGGCCCGAGCGCACCTTTTTCGCGCACGCTCAGCTCATCGACCGGGACCATACCGGCCTCAGACCCGGCAATCAGCATGCCGTCGCCGGTGACGACATAGCGCATCGGACGCAGGCCGTTGCGGTCCAGACCACCGCAGACCCAGCGGCCATCGGTCATTGCCAGCGCGGCAGGGCCGTCCCACGGCTCCATGACCGAGTTGCAATAGGCGTACATGTCCTGCCAGGCTTTGGGCAGCTCGACCGTGGTCTTGGACCAGGCCTCGGGCACCAGCATGGTCTTGGCCATCGGCGCGGAACGCCCGCCGCGCACCAGAACCTCGAACACGGCATCCAGCGCGCCCGAGTCCGAAGACCCGGCGGGGATGATCGGCTTGATATCCTCGGCCATGTCGCCAAACGCGGACGAGGCCATACGGATCTCATGGCTGCGCATCCAGTTGACGTTGCCCTTCAGCGTGTTGATCTCGCCGTTATGGGCCAGCATGCGAAACGGCTGCGCCAACCACCATTGCGGGAAGGTGTTGGTGGAATAGCGCTGGTGATAGATCGCAAAGGACGAGATGAACTGCTCGTCCATCAGATCGGGATAGAAGGTCGCGACCTGCTCGGCCAGCATCATGCCTTTGTAGATCAGCGACCGGCACGACAGCGAGCACAGGTACAGACCCTGGATGTGCGCAGCAGCAGCGGCTTTCTCGATCCGGCGGCGAATGACATAGAGCTCACGCTCGAACGTTTCTTCATCCGAACCTTTGGTGTTCTTGATGATGATCTGCTCGATCTCGGGCCGGGTCGCGTTGGCTTTCTCGCCCAGCACGGTGGTGTCCACCGGCACGTGACGCCAGCCATAGATGTAATGGCCCATGCGCAGCACTTCGGTTTCCACGATCGTGCGGCAGCGCTCTTGCGCGCCGAAATCGGTGCGCGGCAGGAAGACCTGACCAACGGCGATCAGCGCGTTCATGTCGGGTTCGTGCCCGGTGCGGCGGATCTGGTCGTAGAAGAACGGCACCGGGATCTGCACATGGATGCCCGCGCCGTCGCCGGTCTTGCCGTCAGCGTCGACAGCGCCCCGGTGCCAGATCGCCTTCAGCGCGTTGATGCCGTTGACCACGACTTGCCGCGACGGCTGGCCGTTGATCGCCACGACGAGGCCGACACCGCAAGAGGCGTGCTCGTCTTCGGCCTTGTACAGGCCGTTCTGATCCATCCAGGCGCGCTTGGCTTCCTCGGCGGCAACCCACTTCTCATCAAACTTGGTCATGCTAGGTCTTCCTCTTCCGAGATCCCGAATTTTGCCAGCGTTTCCTTGCGCGTATGGCGCGAATGGTCGCCTGTGTAGGCAAAGCTGTCGGGCTTGTGGTCGATGTAGATTTCGTTGGAAAGCGTCAGTCCGTTCGCGTCATCAAAGAGGCCGATCGGCATCTCCAGATTCTCGGCGTGCGGGCCGTCTGCTGTCACGTGATAGAACAGCGCCGAGCCGCATGTTCGGCAATGCGCCCGCTCCGCCCAGTCCGAGCTTTGGAAGCGCGCGATCTGTGCGTCACCCTCCCACTGCACGTTCCGGCTGGGCACCGTGATGCCCAGCAGCGCAGAGCCCGTCCAGCGGCGGCACATCTCGCAATGGCAGGCGCCGAAGGCCAGCGTGGTCAGATCCGCCGTGAAGCGAACGCTTCCGCACAGGCACCCGCCCGTGCGAGAGCCGACCGCAGCCGCGCTCATTCAGCCGCCACCGCCGCAGATTGGGCCAGCTCTGTCAGGATCGCGGCCGCTGCCTCGTTCCCGTCGCGGATCGCCCAGACAACCAGCGAGGCCCCGCGCACGATGTCGCCGACGGCATAGACGCCGGGCAGGCTGGTCGCGTGGGTGGTGTGATCGCAACGGATCGTGCCCCAGCGGGTCACGGTCAGTTCGGGCACGCCCCACAGGGTCGGCAGCGCTTCGGGCTCGAAACCCAGCGCCTTGATCACCAGATCCGCGCCTTCGACATAATCCGCGCCCTCGATCAGTTCGGGCGAGCGGCGGCCCGAGGCATCCGGCGTGCCAAGGCGCATCTTCTGTACCACGACGCCGGTGACTTCGGTTTCACCCTCGAACCCGGCCGGAGCAGTCAGCCAGACGAACTCGACGCCTTCTTCCTCGGCGTTCTGCACTTCGCGCTGCGAGCCGGGCATGTTGTCGCGGTCACGCCGGTACAGCAGCTTGACCGATGTAGCGCCTTGCCGGATCGCTGTGCGCACGCAATCCATCGCGGTATCGCCGCCGCCGATGACGACGACGCGCTTGCCCTCGGCGTTCAGCGCGCCCGAGTCATACTCTTCAACGTCATCGCCAAAGCTTTTGCGGTTCGAGGCGGTCAGATAGTCCAGCGCCTTGACAATGCCGGGCAGCTCTGCGCCCCGCCCGTCCAGATCGCGCGACTTGTAGACGCCCGTGGCGATCAGCACTGCGTCATGCTTGCCCCGGATCGCGTCAAAGCTGATGTCGTCGCCCACGGTGCAGTTCAGCACGAACTGCACGCCTGCCGCTTCCAGCTGCTCGATCCGGCGCATGGCGACGGGTTTCTCCAGCTTGAAGCCGGGAATGCCATAGGTCAGCAGCCCGCCCGCGCGGTCATACCGGTCATAGACAGTGACCTGAACGCCCGCGCGGCGCAGATTGTCCGCCGCCGCCAGACCGCCGGGGCCAGCCCCGATGATGGCGACCGACTGGTCACGCTCGACCGACGGCAGGCCCGGCTTGACCCAGCCGTTTTCCCAGGCGGTGTCGGTGATGTATTTCTCGACCGCGCCGATGGTGACGGTGCCGTGGCCCGATTGCTCGATCACGCAATTGCCTTCGCACAGACGATCCTGCGGGCAGATGCGGCCGCAGATCTCGGGGAAGGTGTTGGTGGCCTGACTCATCTCATAGGCTTCTTGCAGACGGCCCGTCGCCGTCAGCATCAGCCAGTCAGGGATATTGTTGTGCAGCGGGCAGTGCGCCTGACAATACGGTACACCGCATTGGCTGCAACGCCCGGCTTGCTCGCCAGCCTTTTCGGCGGCAAACTCGCGGTAGATCTCGGCGAAGTCTTCGCGACGTTCGCCTGCCTCCCGCTTGGTCGGCATTTCTTTGGGCTTGGTCACGAACTGAAGCATATGCTGAGTGGCCATGGCAGGGTCTCCCGGAATGTCGCGCAGGAATACTCTGAACCGCGCCGCAATAAAAGTCAGTAAGCGTTACCTATATCCACCTTTTTTCGGGGCAAGCCCGGGATGAAGGCTGTAATTCTCCATAAATAGGTCAGCATGTAATCCCTATCTTTTGACCCTTCCTCCGTGGGCAAAAGGGGATAAGGTGCGGAAAACCCCAGCCGGAACGCTCAAAATGTCGCTAATGCACATCTTTATTCTCGCGTTAATTCAAGGGATTACCGAGTTTCTTCCCATCTCTTCGTCTGCGCATTTGATCCTGTTTCCGCAGCTTACCGGCGTCGCCGATCAGGGTGTCGCCATCGACGTCTCCGTCCACGTGGGCACCCTGCTTGCCGTCATGATCTACTTTCGCAGCGATGTGATGATGGTGATTCGGGGCTTGCCAGACCTCGCGCGCGGTCGACTTGATTCGCCCGGCGCGCGGATGGCGTTCCTGTTGGCCGTCGCGACGGTGCCGGTGATCGTGCTGGGGCTGGTTCTCAAGCTGACCGGCCTTGTTGACGCGATGCGCTCGGTTGCGCTGATCGGCTGGACGATGCTGATTTTCGGTGTCGTGCTCTATGCCGCCGACAAACTGGGCACCGAGGCCCGCCGCGCCGAGGGCTGGACCCTGCGCGACGCCATCATTCTGGGGCTGTGGCAGGCGATCGCGCTGATCCCCGGCACCTCGCGCTCGGGCGCAACGATCACCGGCGCGCGGTTTCTGGGGTTCGAGCGTCACGATGCGGCGCGGCTGTCGATGCTGATGTCGATCCCGACGATCATCGCCTCAGGCGCGATCACGGCGCTGGATCTGGTGGAAACCGCCAATGCGCAAGCGGCGATCGACGGCGCGATCGGCGCGGCGATCTCGTTCGTCGCCGCGCTGTTTGCACTCAAGGTGATGATGCGCTTTCTGGCTGCCGTCAGCTTCACGCCCTATGTAATCTACCGGGTCGTGCTGGGCATGGCTCTGCTGTGGGTCGCGTATTCCTGACCGTCAGCCCTGCGAGCGCAGGCCCTTCGCAGATTCCTTGATCAACTCATACTGACCAGCCGGGCGGAAGCGCCACAGGTAGGTCGGCAGGATCAGGTCCATCGGCGCCGGGTCGATCCCGAGATCGGCCAACCCCTTGGCACCCTCGGCCACCACGTTGTCGTGGCTCAGGTTGCGCAACTGGTCGACGGTCAGCACGGTATTGGTGAACAGACCCGCCGTCAGGAACTGCGCCAGCCCCAGACCGCGCGCGGTCAGACCAGCCATCCAGCGCGGCATGTTCAGGATCACGCGGTTGCGGCGGATCTCGGTCAGCATCGTCGTCATCAGCGCGCGGAAGGTGGCGACGTCAGGGCCACCCAGCTCGTACACGCCCGGCGCAGCCTGACCCATCGCAGCCTTCGCTGCAGCCTGGGCCACGTCGTCGACATAGACCGGCTGGAATTTGCTAGCGCCGCCGGCAATCGGCAGGATCGGCGAGAAGCGGGTCATCGCGGCGAAGCGGTTGAAGAACGCGTCCTCGGGCCCGAAGATGATCGAGGGGCGCAGGATCACCGCATTCGGGAAGGCTTCAAGCACAGCAGCCTCACCCTGTGCCTTGGTGCGGGCGTATTCGCTGTCGGATTGCGCGTTGGCGCCGATTGCCGACAGATGCACCAGCGCGGACACCCCCGACTCAGCCGCGACGCGGGCCACCATGCCAGCACCGTCAGCCTGAACGGCCTTGAAGCTGTTCTTCTTGCTCTGCGTCAGAAGACCGGCGCAGTTCACCACAGCGTCCGCGCCCGCCATCACGGCGCGGACCGAAGCCTCGTCGCGGATGTTGCACAAGATCGGCTCGACCTGACCCACCGTGCCATAGGTGCGGACATAGAGCCGCTCGTTCGGGCGCCGCGTCGCAACGCGAACGCGCCACCCGGCCTGTGCCATGCGCCGCGCTATATAGCGCCCGACAAAGCCAGAACCGCCCAGGATCGTGACCAGTTTCGTCATTTTGACCTCCGCGCCAAGCATCGCTTTGTCTTGCTCAATACCCCTGACCCCTTGTCACGACAAGACTAAAGCAAGGTTAGCACCCGGGTCGTGCTGCAGCGCGGCGAAAGATTTTTCTCGTCGCCGCGCGATTTTTCATCGGGGGCCGTTGACAGTGGATTGGGCTACGGATAATCCACCGCTCACGCAACCGGCCCAGGTGGCGGAATTGGT
This sequence comes from Pararhodobacter zhoushanensis, assembly GCF_025949695.1. Classification (NCBI taxonomy): domain Bacteria; kingdom Pseudomonadati; phylum Pseudomonadota; class Alphaproteobacteria; order Rhodobacterales; family Paracoccaceae; genus Pararhodobacter; species Pararhodobacter zhoushanensis. The sequence continues at coordinate 490,796 of NZ_JAPDFL010000001.1, forward strand.
AGACGCGCTAGCTTCAGGTGCTAGTTTCCGTAAGGAAGTGGAGGTTCGAGTCCTCTCCTGGGCACCATTGCTTCAAGTAAAAGCCGCGTAGCTCGAATGAGTTACGCGGCTTTTCTCTTTTCTGATCCCCCCATACTCAAAACCTCGGCTTTCCGGCATCCCGCGCGGGTCCCGGCGCATTTTTGTTGACGTGCCGCCAGCTCGACTGTCAATATATGAATAACATGATCATATATGAACAAATCTCGCGGGGAATCCATGCTTAAGATTGCAGTGTGCGGCGGCGGTGTCGGCGGTCTGTGTGCCAGCATTGCGCTGCACAAAATGGGCCATCAGGTCACGGTGTTTGAACAAGCACAGCAGTTCGCCCGCGTCGGCGCCGACATCAACCTGACCCCGAACGCCGTGCACGCGCTGGACCGGCTGGGCGCCAGCGAGGAGCTGCGGGTGAACGCCGCCCGCCCGACGCATCGCATCAGCCGGATCTGGGACACGGGCGCAGAAACGTCGCGCATGCCCCTGAGCGAAGCCGCCGAGACCCGCTATGGTGGGCCGTCGCTGACCGTGCACCGCGCCGATCTGCTGAAGGCGCTTGAGGTGTTGCTGCCTGAAGGCGCGCTGCGGTTCGGGGCCAAGGTTGCCGAGGTCGGGCAGGACGCCGACGGCGCGTGGCTGGTGCTGGCTGACGGCACCACGCACCGCGCGGATGTGGTGATCGGGGCCGATGGCATCCATTCCCCCGTGCGCACCGCCGTCTTTGGCGCTGATTCGCCGCAGTTCACCGGGCTGGTGTCATGGCGCGCGGTTTTCCCGCGCGAACGTGGCGGTGATCTGCCGAACCTCGATGCGTTCACCAAATGGTGGGGGCCGACCAGCGACCTGCAGATCGTCACCTTCCCGCTGACCCGCGGTGAAGAGATCTTTGTCTTTGCCACCCACCGTCAGGACGACTGGGCGGAAGAGGGCTGGACCCTGCCCGGCGACATCGACGAACTGCGCGCCCATTACGCCGATTTCCACCCCGAGGCCCGCGCGCTGCTGGCGGCCTGCGACAGCGCCACGCGCTCGGCCCTGCATGTGCGCGAACCGATGGCGCACTGGTCGCAGGGCCACATCACCCTGCTGGGCGACGCGGCGCACCCGATGGTGCCGTTCATGGCGCAAGGGGCCTGCATGGCGATCGAGGATGCGGTGGTGCTGGCGCGCGCGCTGGACGGCGTCGATGCGGCCGGTGTGCCCGCCGCACTGACCCGGTATGAAGAGGCGCGCATCCCGCGCACCTCGGAAATCCAGCGCTCGTCTCTGGCGAATGAGTGGCTCAAGACTCAGGGCAATGCCGACTGGGTCTATGGCTATCAGGCGTGGACCGCCCCGCTTTAAGGCTGTTCGGTGAACCCCAGCGCCGCCGAGATTTCGGCGGCGGCTGCCTTGACCGCCTCTTCGATGCGCAGGGCCAGTGGCGTGTCGGGGGTGAACTGCGTCTCTGGCCCCGTCACGTTGATCGACGCCACGGTACGCCCCTGATGATCGAACACCGGCGCGGCGCAGGATCCGATCCCGCGCTCGAAATTGCCCGAACTCCACGCCACCCCACGCGCCCGGTCGGCAGTAATCTGGGCGGTCAACGCTTCCAGCGAGCTTGCGGTCTTTTCGGTGAAGGTTTTCAGCGCGTCACCGACATAGAGCCGCTCGATATCGCCCTCGGGCAGCCAGCCCAGCAGCACGCGGCCGATGGTGGTGGCATGCGCAGGCAGGCGCGAGCCTTCACGGACATTGCTGATCAGGTGCGAGTTGGGTGTTTCGCGCAGCAGGTAGATCACCTCGGTCCCGTCCAGAATGCCCAGATGCGAGGACAGCTCGAGCTGTGCCACCAGCCGCGACATCACCGGACGCGCCACCTTGAGCACGTCGCGCGATTTGAGCGCATCGGCGGCCAGCGCGATCATGCCGGGGCCCAGTTGCCAGCTCAGCCCGTCATCCATCGACTCGATCATCCGTTCGGCTTCGAGCGTGTGCAAAAGGCGGATCAGCGTCGTGCGGTTGATGCCCAGTGCGCGCGAGGTGGCGCTGGCATTGTTGCACCGGCCCCCCGCCGCGATATGGCGCAGCAACGTAAAGGCCCTGTGAACCGGCGGCACAGAATAGTTGGTGCCGTCGCCGTCGTTCTCTTCCGTCACGTCATGCCCCCCAAAGCTGCCTGCTCAATAGCGGTGCCTTCGGTCTGCCGCAATTCTCGCCCCGCTGCTCAGGAACCGCGCACTGCGTGTTCCGCCAGTGGCTGCACGAAAATTCTGCTTGACCGAATCCCTCGTTGCTCCAATAATGAACAGCATGTTATAATATGAACAGTTGTGCAAGCCTGATCTGCTCGACACGCACCAAAGGAGCCACCCCATGGACGCCTTCAAAGACCGCCTCTCGCAGCGTGCCCGCGATACGAGCCGTCCGGCGCTGGCCCACCAATCGCTGGGCCGCCCGCTGACCGATGCCGAGACCGCACTGTCGCAGGCGCTGATGGCGATCATGGGCGAGCGGGTGCATGACTTCGCCGAGGTCGCCAAGGAACTGGCCGCCCGTGGCGTGACCGCGCCGATCTCGGGGCGCACCGATTGGGATCTGGCGCTGCTGACAGACGAGCTGACGGCACTGAACAAGGATCTCGACACCGCCTACGCGGAGGCCGGTTATGGCGCTTGAGTTCAAAGGCGTCTCGAAAAGCTTCAACCTGGACACGGGTCAGGAGCTGACGGCGGTTCGCGACATCAATTTCAAGGTCGAAAAGGGCGAGTTCGTCTCGGTCGTCGGCCCTTCGGGCTGCGGCAAATCGACGATCCTGAGCATGACGGCAGGGCTGTACCAGCCGACCACCGGCGAGGTCCGGGTTTCAGGCGAACTGGTCACCAAGCCGAACCCGCATGTCGGCTTCATGCTGCAAAAAGACCTGCTGCTGCCGTGGCGCACGATCATCAAGAACGTCGAATTCGGGCTGGAATCGCGCGGCGTTCCCCGCGCCCAGCGCCGCGAACGCGCCATGGCGGAACTGGAGCGCTGCCATCTGGCGGGCTTCGAGAACCACTACCCCTATCAGCTGTCCGGTGGCATGCGCCAACGCGCGGCCCTGGCCCGCACGCTGGCGATTGATCCCGACATCATCCTGCTGGACGAGCCGTTCTCGGCACTGGATGCACAGACCAAGCTGCTGATCCAGAACTCGTTCGCCGAGACGATCATGGAAGCGGGCATCACCACGCTGCTGATCACCCATGATCTGAGCGAAGCGGTGATCATGTCGGACCGCGTTCTGGTGCTGTCCGAGCGCCCCGGCACGGTGATGTGCGAAATGCCCATCGACCTGCCCGACCGCGCGCATCCGCTCAAGCGCCGTCAGCTGCCCGAAGTCCACCAGCACGCCGCCGAAATCTTCACCTTGCTGCGCCTCGACCAGCGCGCGGCCTGATCCACGACGACCATAATAAAACCAACGGGAGTATCTCTATGAAGACGCGCATTCTGGGCCTTGCCGCCGCTGCCGGCCTTGCCTTTTCCAGCCTCTCGGCCATGGCGCAAACGCCGCTGACCTATCTGTTCCCGGCCCCTGACTTCCTGCCCGCCTTCGCCCCGTTCCAGCTGGCATTGGGCAAAGGGTATTACGCCGAAGCCGGTCTGGACGTGACCTTCCGCATCGGTCAGGGCGGCGCTGACGTGGCGACGCAGGTTGCTGTCGGCAACGCCCAGCTGGGCGGCGGCATGGGCGATACCGCGCTGATCGTGCGCGCCAACGGGCTGGAAGTCCGCGGCGTGGCGCTGCTGGGTGGTCAGGGCATCACCCAGATCGCATGGCGCAATGACCGCGACATCAACGGGATCGCCGATCTGGAAGGCCGCTCGATTGGCGTCATCGGCTTTCAGGACACCACCTTCTACAACCTGCTGGCTGTGCTCGCCTCGGAAGAGATCGGCCGTTCGGACGTCGATATTCAGGCGCTTGGACCGGGCGGCATCATCCAGAACATGATCGGCGGCTCGATTGACGCGATGTCGGGCGTGCCCGAATGGATCGTCGCTGTTGAAGACGCAGGCGTGCCGCTGACCGTGACCCCCGCGCGCGATTACTTCGCCTCGCAGGCACAGGCGATCATTGCCTCGGACGCCTATATCGCTGAAAACCCCGAAGCCGTGCGCGGGTTCGTTCAGGCGACGCTGCGCGCCATCGACGACATCATCGCTGACCCGGCACAGGCCGCGCAGGACTATGTCGGCTTCCTGCCGCGCCACGCTGAAAACGTCGCCCAGATCGAGCGGATCATGCGGATGTATGTCTCCAACGTCTATGCGCAGGATGGCGACCGTCCGATCGGTGCGTTTGACCCCGCACAGCTGCAAACCGCCGAAGACTTCTATGTCGCCAACGAACTGGTGAACGACGTCGTGCCGGTTGAAGACGCCTACACCAACGACTTCGTCACCGAATAACCGCCGCCTGACACTCTCAACCCTTCCGGTCGCTGCACCGTCACCCCTTTGGGGCGGCGACCGGAGCCTTCTTGCCCAGCCACAAGGACCAGACCTCTCATGAGCCTTGCCAAAAGCCATACCTTAGCCGGGATCGTGATTCTGGGCGTTGTCCTGCTGATCTGGCAATTCCTGCCGCCCGCGATGGATGTGCCCAAATTCATCATCCCCACGCCGATGGACATGCTCAAGGAACTGGGCCGGATGTACCGGCGCGAGGATCTGATCACCAACACCCTGTCCACCGCGCTGTATACCACGCTGGGCTTTGCCATCGGCTCGGCGCTGGGGGCCATCATCGGCTACCTGCTGGGCATGTCCGAATTCTGGGAGCGCGTGCTCTCGCCCTATATCCTGGCACTGCAGATCGCGCCGAAAGTCGCCTTCGCCCCGCTGTTCATCATGTGGTTCGGCTATAACGCCACGCCCAAGCTGCTGGTCACCGTGCTGATCGTCTTCTTCCCGGTGCTGGTGAACGTGCTGGCCGCGATGAAGACCGTCGACCGCGACATGGTGAACCTTGCCCGCGCCTATTCGCTCAGCCGCTGGGAGATTTTCCTGAAGGTCGAATTCCCCTCGACCCTGCCCAACCTGATGGCCGGTCTGCGCATCGCCTCGACGCTGGCCGTGATCGGCGTGACCGTGGGCGAGCTGGTCGGCGGCAACACCGGACTTGGGTTCCTGATCAGCTACGGCGGCGGGCAGGCGAATGCCGCGATGGTGTTCAATGCCATCGTGCTGCTGACGCTCATCGGCATCGTGCTCTATTCGGTGCTCGCCTGGGCTGAGAAGCGCCTGCTCCATTACATCCCGAAAAAAGAACACTGACCCGCGGCCAGCCACAACGCCCGCCGCATTCCCCAACCGCAGGAGACCTCCATGAGCACCGCTCCGATGAAATTTCCCTCGATCGAACCCGATGACGTGGTCATCCCCGAGGGCAAGACGCTGGACAGCTGGATCGAAAGCCGCGTCGCGCGCTATGCGTCGCGCACGCTGGACTGGGACGCGCTGAAGTTTCAGGCCGATTTCGACCCCAAATACCGCCGCGCGCAGATGCGCTATGTCGGCACCGGCGCGACCGGCGTGTCCGATGATGAGAACGTCGTGCCGGCCGGGCATTTCACCTTCTCGACGATGGTTCTGCCCGCTGGCTGCGAAGGCCCGCTGCACATCCACCGCGACGCCGAGGAAATCTTCTTTGTCCTCAAGGGCCACTCGATCCGCCTGTTCATCGAACACAAGGGCGAGATGGTCGAAACCGTCCTGACCGAGCGTGACCTCTTGTCGGTGCCGCCGGGCGTCTACCGCGGTCTGCGCAACGAGGGTATCGAAGAGGCCCTGCTCTGCGTGATGATCGGCAACCCCAAGCCGGTGACCCCGACCTATCCGCCCGAGCACCCGGTCTCCAAGATCCCCCGGCCCAAGGGCTCCAAAGCCGCCGGCTGAACCGCCTGTAAGGTGGGGTTAAACCCCACCTTACGCCCCCGCAAGATTACCGAGGTTTGATCCCATGACCGCTCCTGCCATCGACAAGAAAGCCCTGATCGAGGATCGCGTGAACACTGGCCTGCTGGGCCAATGGTATCCCGTCGCCAAATCGGTCGAGATCAAGACGACCAAGCCCTACGGTACCAAACTGCTGGGCCAGAAGCTGGTCCTGTGGCGCAAGGCGGACGGGTCAATCGCTTGTGTCGAGGATTTCTGCCCGCACCGGGGCGCGCCGCTGTCGTATGGCGAGATCCACGAGGGCAACATCGGCTGCCGCTATCACGGCGTTGTCGTCAACGGTGACGGTGTCGTCGTCCGCGTTCCCGCCATGCCCGAATGCGCGATGGAGGGCCGCAAGGCGCTGAAGAACTTCCACGTCACCGAGCATTCGGATGCCGTTTTCGTCTACATCCCCAGCCTGACCCAGCCCGAGCCGCCTGAACTGGTGATGCCGCCGGAACTGATGGGCGGTGCCTGGACCGGGTTCCTCTGTACCAGCGTGTGGGAAACCAACTACCGCTACGCGCTCGACAACCTCGCCGACCCGATGCACGGCTGCTACCTGCATTCCGAAAGCTTCACCCTGGCCTTTGGCTCCAAGCAAGACCTGATGAAGCTCGACAAGACCGACAACGGTTTCCACGTCACCCGCGTGGGACAGGTCGGCGACAATTTCGACTGGGCGGAATTCGCCGTCTTCCCCGGCAACATGTACTGTTTCCTCGACATCCCCTACCCGCCCGCTGCTGGCCCCGGTGGCAACATGCGCATCGTCGGCTTCACCACCCCGGTGGATGAGACGACCTGCAAGGTGTTCTTCTGGCGTCTGCGCAAGGTCGAAGGGCTGGCGCGCGAGGCGTGGCGCTTCCTCTACCGCACCAAGCTGGAGGCGAACCACTGGCATGTGCTGGAACAGGATCGCGTCATGCTGGAAGGCATGCCCGACGACGCCCGCAAGCGCGAGATGCTCTACCAGCACGATCTCGGTGTGTCGCGTATCCGTCAGGTTCTGACCCGCGCGGCCAAAGAGCAGATCGAGGCTGAACTGAAGCAGGTGGCCGCAGAATGATGCTGTCCGGTCGCACCATCCTGATCACCGGCGCGGCGCGCGGTCTGGGCCGGGCGCTGGCGCAGGGCTGCGCGGCCGAGGGCGCGCGGCTGGTGCTGGCGGATATCGACGCCGAGGGCGTCGCCGCCGCTGCCGCCGAACTGGGCGCACGCGCCGTGACGGTGGATCTGGGCGATCCGGCCAGCATCTCGGCGCTGTCCGAGGATATCGCCGCGACCGAGGGCGAGTTGCACGGGCTGGTCAACAACGGCGCGGTGGCGACCAATGTCGGCGGCATGGCGTTTGAGGATATCGAGCTGGAGCTGTGGGACCGCGTGCAGCGCGTCAATGTGCGCGGCACGTGGCTGATGACCCGCGCCTGTTCGGCAATGCTGCGCGCCTCAGGGTCGGGCCGGGTGGTCAACGTGGCCTCCGACACCGCCCTGTGGGGTGCGCCGCGTCTGCTGGCCTATACGGCCTCAAAAGGCGCGGTGATGGCAATGACCCGCTCGCTGGCACGCGAGATGGGGCCGGACCGCGTGGGCGTGACCTGCATCGCGCCCGGCATCCTGACCACCGAGAGCACCGAATACGTCCCCGCCGCGCGCCATTCGCTGTATCAGGATGGCCGCGCCGTTCCCGGCCCGCAATCGGCGGCCGAAGTGACGGGCACCGTCGCCTTCCTGCTGTCCGAGGCCGCCCTGACGCTGACCGGACAAGTGATGCCGGTCAACAACGGCTACGTGTTCGTCACATGAGCGTGCGGGACCATATCACCGCCGGGATCGGCTGGCGCGAGCATCAAGGCGATGGCCCGGTGCTGGTGGCGCTGCATGGCATCGGCTCCGAAGCGCGCGCTTTTGACGGGGTGGCCGCCGCGCTGCCCGGCTGGCGCGTGATCGCCTGGGAAGCGCCGGGTTATGGTCCCTCAACCCCGCTGGCGATGGATTGGCCCGTTGCTGCCGATTACGCGACCGCGCTGGCCGGGTTTCTGGACGCTCTGTCCCTGACCCAAGTCCACCTCGTCGGCCATTCCCTCGGCACCCTGATCGGTGCCGCCTTCGCCCGCGCCCACCCGCAGCGGGTCAGCACGCTGACGCTGGCCTCCTGCGCGCAAGGTGGCGGTGCCCAACCCGGCACCCTGCCCGCCAAACAAGCTGCGCGGCTGGATGACCTCGCCGCCCTTGGCGCGCCCGAGTTCGCCCGCACCCGCGCGCCCCGGCTGATCTTTCAGCCCGACCAGAACCCCGCGCTGGTCACTGCTGTCTATGACGGCATGAGCAAGATCCAGCTGCCCGGCTATGCCCAAGCCGTGCGCATGCTCGCCAGCGGCGACCTTGCCGCCGACTGCGCCGCGCTGACCGCTCCGACCGCCGTTATCGTGGGCGCCGAAGACATCGTGACCCCGCCCGCCCAATCGCAGACCGCCCATGCCGCCTTGCCTGCCGCCCAACGGGGCGCGCTGACGCTGATCCCCGGCGCGGGCCATGCCCTGCACCAACAAGCCCCCGCCGCGCTGGCAGCCGCCCTGCGCGCGCAGGTACACCAAGGAGTGACCCCATGACCCAGGAAATCCGAGTAGGCGCGCTGCGTGGCCTCGTCATGCGCGCACCGGGCATCACCGCGACCAAGGATTTTTACGTGCAGAACTGGGGCCTTACGCTGGCCCATGAGGAACCTGGCGCGGTCTATTTCCGTGGCACCAGCGCCGAGCCGATCCTCTATGGCCTCAAGGACGGCCCGGTCTACGGCATCGAATACATCCACTTCGCCATGGCCGACCGCGCCACCACCGACGCGCTTTATGCCCAACTGGTTGCGCAGGGTGAGGCCGTCGTGGGCGAACCCGCCGAGTTCGACGATTTCGCCGGCGGCTATGGGTTCGAGGTTCTGGACCCCGACAACCGCCGCCTGCGCCTGCGCACCGATACCGTCACACTGCCGCCGCAGGATCAATGGGCCCGCCCGCGCAAGGTCAGCCATGTGGTGCTGAACACCGCCAACATGGCGGATGTGCAGGACTGGTACTGCCGCGTGCTGGGCTTCCGCGTGTCAGATTACAGCGCCGATCAGATGGTGTTCATGCGCAGCGCCACGGATCACCATTCCATCGCGCTGGTGCAGGGGCATTACCCGTCGGTCAACCACGTGGCCTTCGAGCTGCCGACGATCAATGAATTCATGCGCTCCATCGGGCGGATGAAGGAGAAAGGCCTGATGGCCACCTGGGGGCCGGGCCGCCACGGGCCGGGGGATAACCCGTTTGCCTATTACGTCTCGCCCACCGGCTTTGTGATCGAGTTCACCGCCGAGGTGCAGCAGATCGACGAGGCCACGCATGAGGCGCAGGTCTGGCCGCGCGATGTGCCCGAGAAGATGGACCAATGGATGACCGCCGGAGCCCCCACCGCCGCCCAGCGCGCGGTGATGCAGGGCCGCCCGGATCCGGGTTTCCCCGAGCTGAGGAAGAAATAAGATGACCAAACCGTTTGAAGGACAGGTTGCCGTCGTCACCGGCGGTTCCTCAGGGATCGGGCTGGCCACGGTGCGGCTGCTGCTGGAACAGGGCGCGAAAGTGGCGTTCTGTGCGCGCGGCGAGGGGCGTCTGGCCGATGTCGCCGCCGTGCTGGAACGCGATTTCGGCGCGGACCGCATCCTGTGGCAGGCGTTTTCGGTGCTGGATGCCGACGCGGTCAACGCCTTTGCGGCGGCGGTTCAGGCCAGATTCGGCACCTGCGATCTGTTGGTGAACAACGCCGGTCAAGGCCGGGTCAGCACGTTCGAGACCACCTCGGATGACCACTGGCGCGCGGAATATGACCTCAAGCTGTTCAGCCAGATCAACCCGACCCGCGCCTTTCTGCCGATGCTCAAGGCGTCGAACGGGGCCATCGTCGCGGTCAACTCGCTGCTCGCTTACCAGCCTGAGAAACACATGGTCTGCACGGCGTCCGCCCGCGCCGGGGTGCAGAGCCTGCTGAAATCGCTGAGCATCGAATTCGCCCCGCATGTGCGCGTCAACTCGGTGCTGATCGGGCTGATCGGCTCGGGCCAATGGACCCGCCGCTTTGCCGAGCGCCCCGACCAATCCGTCAGCCGCGAGGTCTGGTACGCCGATCTCGCGCGCAACAAGGGCATCCCCTTGGGCCGCCTGGGCGACGCCAGCGAAGCCGCTGCCGCCATCGCTTTCCTCGGCTCTCGGGCCGCCAGTTATATCACCGGGGCCCAGCTTGAAGTCTCGGGCGGCCTGTCGCGCCATATTTGAGTACCAAGGATCATGGACATGAAACTCGAACCCATTGCCCAGACGGAAACCGTTGGCGACTTCATCGCGCGCTATCTGGCCGAGATTGGCGTGACCACGATGTTCGGCGTGATCTCGATTCACAACATGCCAATTCTGGACGCGGTCGCGCGGCAGGGCGTCATCCGCTTTGTGCCAGCGCGCGGTGAGTCCGGTGCGATGAGCATGGCCGACGCCTGGGCGCGGGTGTCGGGCGAGATGGGCGTGGTGATCACCTCGACCGGGACCGCTGCGGGCAACGCCGCTGGTGCGCAGGTTGAGGCGCTGACGGCAGGCACGCCGCTGTTGCACATCACCGCGACCGTCGATCTGGGCTTTGCCGACCGCGACCGCGCGCCGATCCATGACGTGCCGCGCCAGCCCGATATGCTCAAAGGGATCTCCAAGGCCTATTACCGCCTGTGGAGCGCGGATTCCGCCATCGGCACCCTGACCGCTGCGGTTTCGGCGGCGATCAGCGCGCCCACCGGCCCGGTGACGCTGGAAATCCCGGTCGATGTGCAGCGCGCCAAGGCCGCCGGGGCCACCCGCATCTTCAAGCCGCAGCCGCAGCGCCCCCAAGCCAGCGACGACGCCGTGGCCGCACTGGCCGCCCTGCTGATCGAGGCCAAGCGCCCGATCCTGTGGCTGGGCGGCGGCGCCTGTCACGCCAGCGCCGAGGCGACCGAACTGGTGCGCCGGGGCTGCGCCGTGGTCACCTCGACCAACGGGCGCGCCACGGTATCCGAGCAGAACCCGGCCAATCTGGGTGCTTTCAACATGACGCCCGAAGCGCAGGCGCTCTATGCCTCGTCCGATCTGATGATCGTCGTCGGCTCGCGCCTGCGCGGCAATGAGACGCTGAATAACGCGATGCGCTTGCCGCGCCCGCTGGCGCAGATCGACGCCGAGGCATCACAAGGCGGTCGCAACTACCCGGTCGAGCTGTTCGTCCACGGCGATTCCGCCGACACGCTGCGCCGCCTGCTGGCGCTGCTGCCTGAGAAACTGGACGTCGATCCGCAACTGGGCTTTGACGTCGCCACCGCCCGCGCCACGGCTGAGGGCCGCCTGCGCGCGCAGATGGGGCCGTATCAGGTGGTCGCGGACGCGCTGCTGGAACGTGTCGCACCGGGTCGTCATGCGTGGGTGCGCGACGTGACGATTTCGAACTCGACCTTCGGCAACCGCTACGTCGGCTTTGCCGAACCGCGCCACGGCGTTCACGCGCTGGGTGGCGGCATCGGTCAGGGCGTGGCGATGGGCGTCGGGGCCGCGCTGGCCAGCGATGGGCCCAAGGCGATCACGCTTCTGGGCGACGGCGGCACGCAGCTGGGCATCGCCGAGATGATCACCGCCGTGCAGGAAAACGCGCCGGTGGTGTTCTTGCTGATGAACGATCAGGCGTATGGCGTGATCAAGAACATCCAGGACGCGCAATACGACAGCCGCTATCACTATTCGGCGCTGCAAACGCCTGATTTCAAAGCGCATTGCGCCTCGATCAACCTGCCGCATACGCTCGTCTCCGATGTAAACGACTTCGCTGCCGCACTGGATGCCGCCCTTGCTGCCCCCGGCCCGCGCCTGATCGAGGTGGACATGATCGCGATTGGCCCGTTTGGCGAGACTTTCTCAGGCCCGCCCGCAGGCGCTGCCGGTAACAAGGTCTGAGCGCATGCATCTGGGTCTGATCGGATACGGCAACATCACCCGCGCGCTGCTGGACGTGCTGGCGCGTGAGGGGGCGATGCCCGCGCGCCTCACCGTCCTGCTGCGCCCCGCACAGGCTGAAGCAGCGCGCGCGGCGGGGGTTGAGGTGGTCACCGACACCGACGCCCTGCTGGCCGCGTGCCCCGATCTGATCGTCGAATGCGCCGGGCATTCGGCAGTGGCGGGGACTGTGGTGCCGGCGCTCAAGGCCGGGATCGAGTGCGTTGTCGTGTCGATTGGCGCGCTGGCGGATGCCGATCTGCACGACACGGTGCGTGCGGCGGCCAAGACCGGGCACACGCGCATCGTGCTGCCTGCCGGCGCGATTGGCGGGGTGGATCTGTTGGCGGCGCTGAAACCCTCGGGGATCAGTTCGGTCGTCTATACCTCGCGCAAGCCGCCGCTGGCGTGGAAGGGCACGCCCGCCGAGGCGTTGCTTGATCTGCCCGCGCTGACTGAACCGGCGACCTTCTTCACCGGCACCGCGCGCGAGGCGGCGCTGCGCTACCCCAAGAACGCCAATGTCGCCGCCACGCTGGCGCTGGCGGGTCTGGGGTTTGAAGCGACGCAGGTGCAGATGGTGGCCGACCCCACGGTAGGCCAGAACATCCACGAATACCGCGTCACCTCAGGGGCGGCGGATTACGCGATACGGATCGAGGGCAAGCCCTCGCCCGACAACCCCAAGACCTCGCTCGCCACGGTGTATTCGGTGGCGCGCGAGGTGATGAACCGGCTGAACGAGGTGGCGATATGACCCATGATTTGCCCGACGGGCGGCTGTTTATCGGCGGCGAATGGGAAACCGGCACCGGGGCCGAGATCACCTCGATCTTTCCCGCCGATGGTTCGGTCAACCGCGTGCTCAAAGGGGCCAGCCGTGCGGATGGTGAGCGGGCGATTGCGCGGGCGCTCAAGGCGCAGGCGGACCCGGCGTGGCGCGGCCTGAAACCGCATGAGCGCGCGCGGTATCTGCACCGGATCGCTGACGGCATTGACGCCAATGCCCAGCGCATCGCGTTCATCCAGACCCGCGATACCGGCAAGACCCTGCGCGAAACCTCGGCGCTGGTGGCCAGCGCGGCGGCGACGTTCCGCTACATGGCGGCAGCGTTAGAGACGCTTGACGACAGCCTGACCAGCCCGCGCGGCGATTACCTGACGATGTCGGTGCATGAACCGCTGGGTCTGGTCGCCGCGATCACGCCGTGGAATTCGCCCATCGCGTCGGATGCGCAAAAGGTCGCCCCGGCGCTGGCTGCGGGCAATGCGGTGCTGCTGAAACCCGCCAGCTGGTCGCCGCTGGTGTCGCTGGAACTGGCGCGGATTGTCGAGGAGGCGGGCCTGCCCAAGGGCCTGTTCTCGGTCCTGCCCGGCGCGGGGCGTGAGATCGGCAATCTGCTGGTCGAACATCCCGCGATCGCCAAGGTCAGCTTCACCGGCGGCACCTCGACCGGCCGCACCCTGGCCCGGCAGGCCGCTGAAAAGCTGATGCCGGTGTCGCTGGAGCTGGGCGGCAAATCGCCCACCATCGTTTTTGCGGATGCCGATCAGGAGCTGGCCGTGGCCGGGATCCTGTTCGGGGTGTTCTCGTCTTCGGGCCAGAGCTGTATCGCGGGCTCACGCCTGTTCGTGCAGCGGGCGATCTATGACCAGTTCGTCACCCGGCTGGTCGCCGCGACCAAGGCGCTGGTCGTTGGCGATCCGCTGGACCCGGCGACTCAGGTCGCGCCGTTGGTGCATCCTGACCACCGCTCTGCCGTCGCTGCGCATGTCGCGCAGGCGGTGGCAGACGGGGCGACGGTGCTCTGCGGCGGCTTTGCGCCCGAGGGCGGGATTTACGATGCGGGCAGCTACTACATGCCCACGATCCTGTCCAATGTGACCAACACCGACCGCATCTGCCGCGAGGAAGTGTTCGGCCCCGTGCTGGTCGTCCTGCCCTTTGACGAGGAGGCGGACGTGATCGCACAGGGCAATGACAATGATTATGGGCTTGCCTGCGGCCTCTGGACGCGCGATTTCCCCCGCGCGTACCGCGTCGCGCGGGCGATCACCACGGGGACGGTCTGGATCAACACCTACAAGCAATTCTCGATCTCGACGCCCTTTGGCGGGGAAAAGGATGCTGGAATGGGGCGCGAAAAGGGACGCGAGGGGATCCGCGCCTATATGGCGCAAAAGTCGCTGTATGTGGATTTGACGGGCCGCCCGCACCCCTGGGCACGCCTGCAGGAGGGCTGAGATGGTGTCGATTGCAATCCTTGGGACCGGCCCGTCGGGCTGCTTTACCGCGCAGGCGCTGGTCAAGGCGCTGCCCGACGCGCGCATCGACATGATCGACGCGCTGCCGGTTCCCTATGGGTTGATCCGCTACGGCGTGGCGGCGGACCATCAGGGCACCAAGGCAGTGATCCGCCAGTTCGAGCGGCTGTTCGAACGCAGCGATGTGCGGTTTTTCGGCAATGTCAGGGTCGGATCCGACATCGCGCTGGATGACCTGACCGGGATGTATGACGCCGTGGTCATGGCTTTTGGCCTGCGCACGGACCGCAGCCTTGGCATTCCGGGTGAGGGGCTGGCCGGGGTCTATGGCTCGGGTCAGGTGACCGGCGCGTGGAACGATATGCCGGGCGTGGCGCCTGCGCAGATCGGCAAGCGGGTGGTGGTGATCGGCAACGGCAATGTCGCCGTCGATCTGATCCGCGTGCTGGCCAAGGGGCCCGAGGAATTCCACGGTTCCGACCTGTCGCAGGCCCATACGCAGGCGCTGATGGCGGCGGGGGTTGAGCGGATCGACGTTGTGGGCCGCTCGCCCGCTGATCAGGCCAAGTTCGACCCGGTGATGCTGCGCGAACTGGGGCGGCTGACGCAGGCCCGCATCTCGGTTCAGGGTGCCCAGGGTGAGGGCAAGCTGATCGAGGCGCTGCAAGGCATCGACGGCCACGCGCCCGAGGGTGCGACGCGCGAAATCGCCTTTCACTTCGGCTGGACGCCTGAGGCGCTGGAGGGCACCGCGCACGTCACCGCCGCACGCTTCAAGCGCGCAGCCGAGCACCTTACCCTGCCCTGCGATACCGTGCTCACCGCCATCGGTTTCACCGGCGACACGCCCGCCACCGACGACGCGGGCGCGGTCAGCCCCGGCCTTTACGCGACCGGCTGGTATCGCCGGGGTCCGCGCGGCACGATCCCCGAAAACCGCGCCGATGCGCAACAGGTTGCCGCGCGCATCGTTGCTGACCTCGCCGGGACCGCAAGCACCAAAGCGGGCCGCGATGCGCTGACCGCGCGCATCCCGCAAGCCGTGACCTATGCGCAATGGCAGGCCATCGACGCCGCCGAGCGCGCCGCCTGCCCCGCCGACCGCTGCCGCCAAAAGCTGACCACCACCGAACAGATGCTGGCGACCGCGCGCCAGACAGGAGACCTCTGATGCAGATCGCCCTTCTCTACGGCACCGAAACCGGCAATGCTGAAATGCTGGCCGAAGACATCGCCGCGCACCTGTCGGACCACGACGCCAGCGTGACCAACCTGTCCGACTTCCACCCCGCCGATTTCGACACGGACACGTTCTATATTGTCGTCTGCTCGACCTATGGCGACGGCGAACTGCCCGCCTCGGCCCAGCCCTTTGCCGCGAAGATGGAGGCGCAGAAGCCCTCGCTGGACGGTATCCGCTTTGCCGTCTTTGGCATGGGTGACAGCGAATACCCCGAAACCTTCAACTTCGGCGGCAAGCGGATGGAAGAGCTGCTGGCCGGTGCCGGGGCCGAACTGGTCGGCGAGCGCGTGACGCATAATGCCTCGGGCGATGACATGGCCGATGATCTGGCGCTGCCTTGGGTTGACGACATCATCGCCATGGCGGACGCGTGATGCAGGCCGCGCAGGTCCGCGACGCGCTGCAACGCCCGTGGAAACACGGCGAGGCGCTGGAGCTGGCAGGGCTGACCCTGACCGAGCCGCTGGATCTGCGCGGGCTGACGCTGTGCGGCGTCGATTTCACCGGCGCGCGGTTCGAGAGCGGCGTACTGGCCGCAGGCGCGGTGTTCGAGGGGTTGAGCTGGTTCACCGGCGCGTCCTTTGCCAGCGCCGATTTCTCGGGCGCGCTGTTCACCAATGACGCGCGCTTTGACCGGGTGCGGATCGACGGCCCTGCCCGCTTCGATCACGCCGAGTTCCGCGGCACCGCCGGGTTCCGCGCTGCCCGCTTCACCCAAAGCGCCGACCTGTCCGCCGCGATCTGCTACGGCAATGCCGATCTGGCCGAGGCGCGGTTTGACGGCCCGACCACGCTGGTCGGAACCGAATTTCTGGGCGGGCTCTGGGCGCAAGACACACTTCTGCCCGCCGACGCTGACCTGTCAGGCACCGAGGTGCATGGCCGTCTCTGGCTGCGCGGCGCACGGATCGGCAATGCCAAACTGTCCGACCGCGCCTTTGGCATGGCGTTCGGCTACACGTTTTACTGAAGGAAAACGGCCCCCGGCACGCAGCGTTTCACGGGTTAGGCTCTGTTCAACAGGGCCTTGGCCCGGTATTGGAGCCTCAACCGCACGCGACAAAGCCCGAGGACACCATGGCCATTACCCTCTACCAGAACGATCTGCCCGATGGTCTGGATCTTGGCCCGGTGGTGGCCATCGACTGCGAAACAATGGGCCTGATCCCGCACCGTGACCGGCTGTGTCTGGTGCAGCTGTCGGGTGGCGACGGGAACGCCTGTCTGGTGCAGATCAGTCAGGATCAGACCGAAGCGCCGAACCTGACAAAGCTGCTGGCCGATCCGCAGGTGATCAAACTCTTCCACTATGGTCGCTTCGACATCGCAGTGATGTACCACCGCTTCGGCGTTCTGGCCGCGCCCGTCTGGTGCACCAAGATCGCCTCGAAACTGGTGCGCACCTATACCGACCGGCACGGGCTGAAGAACCTGCTGACGGAACTGCTGAACGTCGACATCTCGAAACTGCAGCAGTCCAGCGACTGGGGCGCGGAAAAGATCACCCCGGCGCAGCGCGATTATGCCGCGTCGGATGTGCTGTACCTGCACAAGCTGAAAGCCGGGCTTGAGGTCATGCTGGAACGCGAAGGCCGCACCGAGGTCGCGCAGGCGTGCTTCGATTTCCTGCCGCACCGCGCCAAGCTGGACTTGATGGGCTGGCCCGACATGGACATCTTCTCGCACTGACATGACGATTGCCGAGCACAGCATGGGCCGACCGGGACACAGCAGGGTGGTGGGCATCCTGAAGGTGGTTTTGCCGCTGACCGCGCTGATCCTGTTGTCGCTGGTGTTCATGCTGGCGCGGACGATTGACCCGACCGCTGCCATCTCGAACGCCGAGATCGACGTCGAGGACCGCGCCCGCGATCCGCGCCTGTCGGGTGCGCATTTCGCCGGCGTCACCGACGATGGCGCGGCGCTGACCATCATCACGCAGACCGCCCGCTCGGACCCCAACGCCACAATGCGGCTTGAGGTCACCGGGCTGCACCTGCAGCTTGAGGGACGCGAGGGCGAGACGCTGACGGCCAGCGCCACCAACGGCACCATCGACCGCGGACGCGGCACCTTTGACATGACCGGCGGGCTGGAACTGACCGCGACGCCCGGCTACGATCTGACGGCACAAAGCATGGTCGGACTGCTGGATTCCACCCGTGTCACCATTCCCGGCCCGGTCAGCGGCACCGCTCCGGCAGGCGAGATTACCGCCGGTTCCATGGAGATGCGGGTCGATTCCGGGGATGGTGCGGGTTATCTGCTTGTTTTCGGGGGCGGTGTGCGGTTGAACTATCAGCCTGACAATTGAGGACTCTCAAATGCCGCGTCTCTTGCTCCGCCTGATCACCGTGTTGCTGTTCGCCGCCTCTCCGGTGCTGGCGCAGCAGGGGGTGCAGATCAGCTTTGGTCAGTCCCTGCAACTGGAAGGGACCGCGCTGGAAGTGACGGCAGACGATCTCAGCGTCGACCAGACGACCGGTGCTACCGAATTCACCGGCAATGTCGTGGCCGAACAGGGCGATCTGCACATCTCGGCTCAATCGCTGCGGCTGGTCTATACTCAAGGCACACAGACCGGCAGCCAGCGGATCGCGCGGCTGGTGGCGTCCGGCGGGGTGACGATGGCCACACCGACCGAAGCGTTGGAAGCCCGGGAAGCGGTCTATGACATGGATGCGCAAACGCTGGAAATGACCGGCAGCGTGATGCTGGTGCAGGGCGCCAACATGCTGTCGGGCGAACGCTTTGTTGCCGATCTGCGCTCGGGCTCGGGTCGCATGATGGGCCGTGTGCGCACCATCATCCGGATGGAATGACACCTTATGAGTTCTGCCGAACCGCTGGCCGACGGCCTGCGCATCCAGGGGCTGCGCAAAAGTTACAAGCGTCGCCCGATCCTCAAGGGCATTGATCTCGACCTGCGCCGCGGCGAGGTTGTCGCGCTGCTGGGGCCGAACGGCTCGGGCAAGGCGACGTGCTTTTACTGCGTCGCCGGGCTGGTCCCGGCGGACGGCGGGCGCGTCAGCATCGACGGTATCGACGTGACCGGCTGGCCGATGTACCGCCGCGCACGCATGGGCATCGGCTACCTGCCGCAAGAGATGTCGATCTTTCGCGGATTGTCGGTCGAAGACAACATCAAGGCCATTCTGGAAATCGCCGAGCCTGATCGCGGCACGCGTGAGGCCCGGCTGGAAGAACTGCTGTCCGAATTCCACATCGAAGGCCTGCGCAAATCCCCCGCGCTGGCCCTGTCGGGTGGCGAACGGCGGCGGGCCGAGATCGCGCGCTGTCTGGCCTCGAACCCGGCCTTCGTGCTGCTCGATGAACCGTTTGCGGGCGTTGACCCCATTGCCGTGGGCGACATCCGCGCGCTGGTCGGCGATCTGACCGCACGGGGTATCGGCGTGCTGATCACCGATCACAACGTGCGCGAAACGCTTGAGATCGTGGACAGGGCCTATATCCTTCACGACGGGACCGTGCTGATGACCGGCACGCCCGAA
The DNA here is from genome assembly GCF_025949695.1 of Pararhodobacter zhoushanensis. Classification (NCBI taxonomy): domain Bacteria; kingdom Pseudomonadati; phylum Pseudomonadota; class Alphaproteobacteria; order Rhodobacterales; family Paracoccaceae; genus Pararhodobacter; species Pararhodobacter zhoushanensis. The sequence continues at coordinate 509,863 of NZ_JAPDFL010000001.1, forward strand.
GAGGTGGTGGCCAATGAAGACGTGCGCCGCGTCTATCTGGGTGACAGCTTCCGCTAATTTCCGGGGGCAAAACCCGTGGGCATGAGCCCGCGGCTTGAGCTGCGTCTTGAGCAGCGCCTCGCCCTGACGCCCGAGCTGCGCACCCGGCTGGCCATCCTGCGCATGTCGCCGTCCGAACTGGCCGACGAACTGGCGCGCGAAGCCGGGCGCAATCCCTTCCTGCTGGTCGAAAGCCGTAGCGCCGGGCAGGCGGTGACCTTGTCGGTCGAAGACCGCCAGACCGCCCACGCCGCCCCCTTTCAGGACGACCTGCGCCGCCAGATCGGGCGCATGGTGCTGCCAGAGCGTATCGCTGCCATGGCGCTTTTGCTGATCTCGGAGCTGGGGCCGGACGGGTTGCTGGACACCGACCTTGCCACGCTGGCCGAGGAATACGCGCTGGACGAGGACGAACTGGCCGAGGCCCTCACCGCGCTGCAACGCTGCGAGCCTGCCGGTATCGGGGCGCGCACGGTGGGTGAGGCGCTGGCGCTGCAACTGATCGACAAGGGGTTGAGCACCGATCAGGCAGCGGCGACGGTCGGGCAGCTGGCCGCCTTTGCCCGTCAGGACTGGAAAAGCATCGCCACCGCCCTGGGCCTGTCGCAAAGCGAGGCGCGGGACCGCGCCGACCTGTTGCGCAGTCTCACCGCGCATCCGATCCACGACGATGGCCGGGACGCGGCAACGATCCTGTCGCCCGACCTGAAACTGCTGCGCAAAGCGGGCGAGATCAGCGTTGTGCCGGTTGATTCGAATCGCCCGGTGGCGACGCTGGATCACGCCATGGTTCGCAAGGCCGAGACCGAAAACTTCGCACCCGAGCTGCTGGCCCGAGCCCGCGCGATGCTGGCGGCGCTGGAGCAGCGCGGCAAGACGCTGGCCCGGATCGGCACATGGCTGGCGCAAACGCAGGCGGGGTTCTTTGATCACGGACCGCTGGCGATGGTTCCCGCCACACAACAGGATCTGGCCGCCGAACTGGGCCTGCATCCGTCAACGGTCAGCCGGGCCCTTGCTGGCAAGGCGATTGACGTGGACGGAAGGCTCTGGCCGCTGAGCATTTTCTTCTCGGCCACGCTGCAAAGCGCTGGCGGCCCGGTGTCAGCCCGCGCGGTGCAACGTCAGATCGCCGAGCTGATCGCCGCCGAGCCCGCGGGCAGGCCGCTGTCGGACGACGCGATCACTAGAATGTTGCATGATCGAGGCGTTGACATCGCCCGTAGAACTGTCGCCAAATACAGACAAGGCCTGCGAATTCCCCGTCCTCGACGCGGCGCAGACTGGCCGCTTCAAAACGCGGGGGATGAGTACGCAACGACAGGCCGAGCTGGCGGAAACGCCCGGTGCCGTGTTGGCTCAGGGGTGTCCGTCGTAAGAAGGAGAGGCCCATGCGGTACCAGATCAGTGGAAAACAGATCGATGTTGGCGAGGCGCTCCAGTCGCATGTGAAAAGCGAACTGGGCAACGTGATGGAGAAATACTCCCAGCGGCCGACCGACGCGAATATCGTGTTTTCCCGTGAAGGCCACACCCATGTCTGCAGAATCAACCGTGCACTTGTCGACCGGTCTCACGGCTCAGGCCAAGGGTCAGGCCAACGACATCTACGCTGCCTTTGATGCCTGTTGCGAGCGCATGGACAAGCAGTTGCGCCGTTACAAGCGGCGTCTGAAGGACCACCACCGCGATCGGGTTGCCCCTGTTGAATTCGGTGAGGGTTCCTCGTATATCCTCGCTTCTGACGAAGGGTCGGATGCGGATGAGCCCGATACACTGCAACCCATGATCATCGCCGAGATGGAAGCGCGTATTCCGTCGATCTCGGCCGGTGAAGCGGTGATGCAGATGGAGCTTGCCCATTCACCAGTTCTGGTGTTCCGCAACGAGCGTCACGGGGGGATCAATGTGGTCTACCGGCGCGAAGATGGGAATGTCGGCTGGATTGACCCGCAATAATTCGGTTCGGCCCCCTGCGCAGCGCGCGCGGGGGCCAGACCTATCGGATAGACGGAGCAGGAGCACTGCATGGAATTGGCTGATCTGTTGACGCCCGGGGCAATCCGGGTCTGCAACGCTGTGAAAAGCAAGAAACGCCTGTTCCAGGATCTCGCTGAAATCGCTGCGGCCGCCCACGGGATCGACGAGATCGATCGCTATCGACGCGTTGCAGGAACGCGAAAGCCTTGGACCGACCGGGGTTGGCCATGGTGTCGCCCTGCCCCACGCCCGCATCGACAGCATCGAACGCGTGCGCGGGATCTTCATCCGTCTGGACCGCCCGCTTGACTATGGCTCGGTCGACCGCGCGCCCGTCGATCTGGTGTTTGCGCTGTTCGCGCCCCGCGATGCCGGGGTTGAGCATCTGAAAGCGCTGGCGCTGGTCTCGCGCACGCTGCGCGACCCTTCGGTCTGCGCCAAGCTGCGCGCCAACGAAGACCCCGACAAACTGTTCGCCATCCTGACCGAGACCGCCGACAGCAAGGCCGCCTGAGGCCTAGAACGGCGCGGTTGACCGAAAGGTCATCTGCGCCCCCGTGCGCGGGTGGCGCAGCCGCAGCTCTTCGGCATGCAGCATCAGGCGCGGGTAGTTTAGCGCCGCGCCCGTCGCATAGAGCGGATCGCCCAGAATAGGGTGCCCCATCGCCAGCATATGAACGCGCAACTGGTGGCTGCGCCCGGTCAGCGGCTTCAACGCCATGCGCGTGGTGTCACCGTCATGGCGCAGCACGCGCCAGTCCGTCTGCGACGGCCGCCCGTTCACCGGATCGACCATCTGGCGCGGCCGGTTGGGCCAGTCCACACCCAGCGGCAGATCGACCTGGCCTTTTTGCTCTTCCGGGTGCCCTTGCACGCGGGCGATATACCGCTTCTGCGTCTTGCGCTCTTCGAACTGCCGGCCCAGATGCGCCTGCGCCTGTTGCGTCAACGCAAAGATGATCACACCCGAGGTGTCCAGATCCAGCCGATGCACGAGCAGCACTTCGGGATACTCTTCCCGCAGGCGCGCGATCAGGCAATCCGCCCGATCCTCACCCCGACCGGGGACAGACAGCAGACCAGAGTCCTTATCCGCCACCAGCAGATCGTCATCCAGATGCAGGATACGCGGGGCTCCCGGCGGCGGGGCATAGATGAATTCGCTCATACCCTTGCGGATAGACCTGTGCGCAGGGTCAGTCCAGCGGAACTGCTGGGGACAGCCCTTTCCAATCCACTCACCCGGTCAGCAGCTTTCCGGGACACGCGCCTATGGTCGCGTTCAGGATCGGCCCAGATCGTCCAGATACAGACGCACCGCGTCTTGTACATGGCGGAAACGATCGCCGCCCAGATGCTTGCCGCCATACCAGCGCGTGACCACGATGATATGGTCGCGCAGCCCTTCGCGCTCGAGCATGCGCACGATCACCATGCCCGCGCCGGCCTCGCCGTCGTCGTTCTTCAGCGGTGCGTCGGCGGTCAGCAAGGCCCAGGAGTGATGCGTCGCCTTGGCGAATTTCTTTTTGCGGCACAATTCCTTGATGAACGCCTTCGCCTCATCCTCACAGGTGCACGGACCGCCCGACACCGCATATTTCGACCCGCGGTCGCTGATGACATTCTCAAGGATGCGCATGGTTCAGGCTTAGGCTGCTGCACCAACAGGGGCAAGCCTGAGGGCGGTCATGGCCAAAAGACACGCCGCGGCGATCAGTCCAGCGTGCGGATGAGTTTGCGTTCCAGCGGGGCCAGAACGCTGCGCAGGGTGCTGCCGCGTTTCAGCACCTGTCCGTCGGCACCGATCAGCGCATAGAGCTGCTGGCGCTGGCGCAGGGCCGGAATCTTTTCGACGCGGTAGAGCGGGTTTTCGGCGGCACGCCGAAAGATGCAGAACACAGCCCGGTCGCGCAGCGCCGAAATGCCGTAATCGCGCCACTCACCGGCAGCGACGAACCGACCATAGACCGAGAGGATCTGACCCAGCTCGAACCGATCGTAGCTCACCTGCTCGGTGTAAGACGGCGCAGCGCCGAAATTTTGCACATTCATGGGAAAAATCGTGTCTCTCGCCCGTCGAGAAATCAAGCCTTACACCGGAGATGCGGCAAAATTTTCGGACTTCTCACCGTCTTTGCCCCGTTCTGCCCGCGAATCGCCATGATCCTGCTCGATACCTCACGCCATCGCATGAATGTACCGGGCCTCGTTGGGCCCCCACCCGACGGGAACAAACCCCGGCAAAGCGAAGGACCGGGTGCTGCAAGGCACCCGGTCCGGCTTTATTGCGGCTGACAGTTTATCCGCAGCTAAGCGACACCACGCGCCGACGCGTTTCGCGATCAACCGTCACGTTCAGGCGTTGTGGGTTGTGGTCCATCGTCACCGGGTCGCCCTGACCGATAACCCGCACCGGTCCGGGGGCCGGGAAAGGTTGCGGCGCGACGCTGCCGACAAAGTGCTGCAAACTGTTCGCGCCACAGGTATCCGACGGGTCGGTGCTGATCGGCGCGACCGGCGGTGTGACGCGCGGCGGCTCGGCCATGGGCGGCGACAGGGGCGGCACGTCAGGCACAACCGGCTCCATCGGAGGGGCGGGCCGGTAATACGGGCCCGATGACAGTGGCGGCATCGGCTCGCATGCTGCAAGCAATGCAATGCCGGCAAGGGCTAGGATGGGTCTCATAAACGGACATTCCTCCTGGGTAGGTGGGCAGCGCCAGACGGCGCCACCACTGGACAGGCTCTAATCAAACCAATAGATCGCGAGAATGGCCCAGAAAAAGCACGATCCCAACAGCAAAGTGATCGCCGAGAACCGGCGTGCCCGCTTCGATTACTTCATCGAGAACGATCTCGAATGCGGAATCGTTCTGTACGGGTCCGAAGTGAAATCGCTGCGCCAGGGCGGTGCCAACATCGCCGAAAGCTATGCAACGGTGGAAAACGGCGAGTTGTGGCTGATCAACTCGGCCATCGCCCCCTACCTGCAGGCAAAGACCTGGGGCCATGAAGAACGCCGCAAACGCAAGCTGCTGGTCAGCCGCAAAGAGCTGTCCCGTCTGTGGGCGGCAACCGCGAAAGACGGCATGACGCTGGTGCCGATGGTCATGTACTTCAATGACAAGGGCCGCGTGAAGATCAAGATCGGCGTCGGCAAGGGCAAGAAGCTGACCGACAAACGCGAGACCTCGGCCAAGCGCGACTGGGACCGCCAGAAGCGCCGGTTGCTCAAAGAGCACGGCTGACACTTCGGGTTACCGATTGCATCCAGACTGCCCGCCGGGCAAATTGGCGCAAACGTTCTGACCTGGAGCTTACCGATGAAAACCCGCGCCGCTGTTGCCTTTGAGGCGAAGAAACCGCTCGAAATCGTTGAACTGGACCTCGAAGGCCCCAAAGCGGGCGAAGTCCTGGTCGAGATCATGGCGACCGGCATCTGCCACACCGACGCCTACACGCTGGACGGTCTGGACAGCGAGGGGATCTTCCCGTCGGTGCTGGGCCATGAGGGTGCCGGCATCGTGCGCGAAGTCGGCGCGGGGGTCACATCGGTGAAGCCGGGCGACCACGTCATCCCGCTCTACACCCCCGAATGCCGCCAGTGCAAAAGCTGCCTGAGCGGCAAGACCAATCTGTGCACCGCGATCCGCGCGACGCAGGGCAAGGGTGTCATGCCCGATGGCACCACGCGTTTCAGCTACAAGGGTCAGCCGATCTATCATTACATGGGCTGCTCGACCTTCTCCAACTTCACCGTTCTGCCCGAAATCGCCGTCGCCAAGATCCGTGACGACGCCCCTTTCGACAAGGCCTGCTACATCGGCTGCGGCGTCACCACCGGCGTTGGGGCGGTGATCAATTCGGCCAAGGTCGAACCGGGCGCGAATGTCGTGGTCTTCGGGCTGGGCGGCATCGGCCTGAACGTCATTCAGGGTGCGCGGATGGTCGGGGCCGACAAGATCATCGGCGTCGACATCAATGACGACAAAGCCCAGTGGGGCAAGATGTTCGGCATGACCCATTTCGTGAACCCCACCAAGATCGACGGCGATATCGTCAGCCATCTGGTCGCGCTGACCGACGGCGGCGCGGATTACACGTTCGACTGCACCGGCAACACCACCGTGATGCGTCAAGCGCTTGAAGCCTGCCACCGCGGCTGGGGCGTCTCGACCGTGATCGGCGTGGCCGAGGCGGGGAAAGAAATCGCCACCCGGCCGTTCCAGCTGGTCACCGGGCGGGTCTGGCAAGGTTCGGCCTTCGGTGGCGCGCGCGGGCGGACCGATGTGCCGAAAATCGTCGATTGGTACATGAACAAGAAGATCGAAATCGACCCGATGATCACCCACACGCTGACGCTGGAAGAGATCAACAAGGGCTTCGATTTGATGCACGCCGGCCAGTCGATCCGCTCGGTCGTGGTGTTCTGATGGAACGCATCAACCGCTGGCGCTCTCACGGCGGCTGGCAGGAAGTCTGGCGCCATGACAGCGCCGAGACCGGCACACCGATGGAGTTCTCGATCTTCCTGCCCGATGGCGACGGGCCGATGCCGGTGCTCTGGTTCCTGTCGGGGCTGACCTGCTCCTGGGCGAATGTCACCGAAAAGGGCGAGTTCCGCGCGGCCTGCGCCGAGCACGGGGTGATCCTGATCGCCCCCGACACCTCGCCGCGCGGCGACGGCGTGCCGGATGATCCCGAGGGCGCCTATGACTTCGGTCTGGGTGCCGGGTTCTATGTCGACGCGACAGAGCAGCCCTGGGCCACGAACTACCGCATGCGCAGCTATATCGAGACGGAACTGCCCGCGCTGGTAGCCGCGCATTTCCCGGTCGACATGGCAAGGCAAGGGATCACCGGGCACTCGATGGGCGGGCATGGCGCGCTGACCATCGGGTTGCGCACCCCGGAACGCTTCCGCTCGGTCAGCGCCATCGCTCCGATCTGTGCACCCAGCGACTGCCCTTGGGGGCGCAAGGCGCTGGGGCAATACCTTGGGCCAGATCGTGCGGCCTGGGCAGACTACGACGCCTGCCGCCTGATCGACGCGGGCGCCCGGCTGCCGGCGCTGAAGGTGGATCAGGGCGCGGCGGACGGGTTTCTGGAGACCCAGTTGATGCCCGAGCGGCTGAAGGCTGCCTGCGACGCTGCGAGCCAACCGCTGGAACTGACGATGCATGAGGGGTACGATCACTCGTACTACTTCATCTCCAGCGTCCTGCCCGCCCAGATCGCCTGGCACGCGCAGTACCTGAACAGCTGAGGATTCGCGCCCTGGCGACACGGGTCAGGGGGCCTTGCCCCCCTCTTCGGCTGACGCCGAATTCACCCCCCAGGATATTTAAGGACAGATGATAAGGTTCCGTTAACCATGCGTCATTTTCTGTCTCTAAATATCCACGGGGGTTTCCAAAGGGGGCGCGTGCGCCTCCTTTGGCGGGGGAGCGCGAGGGGCGAGGAGCCCCTCGCTTTGCCCGTCACGCTTGCGCATCGATTTCGGCCAGAAGCTGTGCGTGCCGCGCGATATAGTCAGCGCGCACCTCGCGCGGGGGACGTGGCGTGATGGTGATACCGGCGATCTCAGGCGTGGGGCGGCCAAAAAAGCGGTCGGCTTCGGTTCGGGTGAAGCCCGCGATCTGTGTGGCCTCCAGCCAGGCGCTGAGCGTATCGGCCTTTTTGATCAGCGTTTTCACGGATTTGGGCAGGATCGCCGGCAAGCCAAATCGCAAGTGGATCGCAGCGGTCAGCCGCGTGTCCAAGGCGCCATAGCTGGGCCCGACGGCCGCTTTGACCGGCGAGATCATATCGCCGATAACGTACTCCGGCGCGTCATGCAGCAAGGCCGCCAGGCGCCAGCGCAGCTTGAAGCGGGGGTCCAGCCGACCGGCAAGTGTTTCCACCAGCAGCGAGTGTTCGGCCACGGAATAGGGCCAGTCACCCGTCGTCTGCCCGTTCCATCGCGCGACAAAGGCCAGGCCATGCGCGATATCTTCCAGCTCGATATCCATCGGTGTGGGGTCGAGCAGATCCAGCCTGCGCCCCGAGAGCATCCGTTGCCAGGCCCGTGGCTGTTTCATCGCTATCCCCGTCTGTGGTGCCAGTTCGCAGATAGCGAATGCTGCCCAAGGGGTAAAGGCGACTCACGCCGTCATCCAACCGGGAACCAGAACAGCGATGGCGAGTGCCACAAGCAGGCCGATCACCGCAATCCACAGGCCGGTGCGTGAGTGCCGGGCGGGCGGAGCGCGGTGCACGACGGGTGCATGTTTGGCTGCCTCGAATGCGATGGCGAGGGGGTCGTCATCTTCGTCGGCTTCATCAGTCCAGGCTTCGGCGGACAGGATCGAGGGCGGTTTACGCCCTTTGGGCACGTCAGCGGCGCTTTCCCCATCCGCGCGTATGGTGGCTGCATAGGCCACCCGAACCGCCGGTTCCGTGCCCACCCCTTCGACCGAGGCCATCAGTCCGTCAATGTCGATGCGTCGCACCCGCCCGTCGGGGCTGCGATCCACGGCGCTGTGTGTTTCTGCAGGGGCCGGTGTTGCAGCGCCATCAGGAGGCGGCACGTCGTCCGCCATGGTGGCAGCCGCTTTGCGGCGCGCGCTGCGCAGGCAGGGCCAGCGCCCCGTCAAGGCAGGGCGACGCGCCGGTGGGCGCGGCACAGGGTTGAGATTGCGCAAGATGCCCACCCGCGTCTGACGGTCCTGCCGCGATAACCGTGCGGGCGCGGGTTGATCAAGGTCAGGCGGATGCATGCTGGCCACGTCCAACACCCCTTGCCGGTCAAAACGGTTGTTCTGCCGCCGATCCTGCCGAGAACTTCTTAACAATTCGCAAAAGAAAACGGCCGGACCCAAGGTCCGGCCGCCAAATCCGTTGGGCAACAGCCGATCAGGACGCCAGCGGCGCGCCCGGCTGTCCAGCCTGGCCTTGCTGACGTTGCAGCTGCTGGCGGTACATGCCCATGAAATCGATCATGTCCAGGTTCAGCGGCGGGAAGCCGCCATCGCGGGTGGCGTCGGAGATGATACGGCGCGCGAAGGGGAACACGATGCGCGGGCACTCGATCAGCAGGAACGGGTGCAGCTGGTCGGCGGGCAGCCCGTCGATCAGGAAGATGCCGCCGTATTCCAGCTCGATCAGATACAGGGTCTGACCGGTTTCCTTGTTCTTCGACTCGACCTTGTACTTCGAGATCACCTCGTAATGCCCGTCAGTCTCACGCTTTTTGGCGTCGAGGCTGACCTGCACCTGAATGTCGGGCTGGCCCGGAGGCAGCACGCCATTGCCGCGCACGATCACGTTCTCGAACGACAGGTCGCGCACGAATTGCGCCAGAACCTGAAACTTCACCTGCGGTTGGGCCCCGTTTTGGGCGCCGTTCGGCGCAGCCGGTTGCGGCGCGGCGCCGTTGCCATTCTCGGCCATGAAACTCTCCTGTTTTCGCTAGGTCTTGTGTTGGTTGCGACGGGTTCTAGCAGGTGAAACCCTGCGCCTCAATGGCGCTGGTCGTCGATCCGGCGATCAGGGTCCAGCGGGTCGCGGCCCGGCTCGCGCACGGTAAACTCGCCCTCGACCACGTCATCGGTGCGGTACACATGCGCCGTCGACACGGTTGCCTTGGCCCCGATCGCCCGCACCACGGCGCGTTGCAGGGCCGGGATCAGCAGGGCAAGCCCCAGAACATCGGTCAGAAAGCCCGGCAGGATCAGCAACAACCCGGCAAAGGCGCGAAACGCCCCCTGCGCCAGAAACGTGCCCGGCTCTATCCGCAGGCCGCCCTGCATCATCGCCACCGCGCGGGCCTGTTGACCGCGCAGGATGGACGCGCCCAGCAGTGCGGACAACAAGATGAGCGCAAGTGTCGCACCGACCCCGATCTGACCGCCGATGGCAATGAAAAGCGCGATTTCGATCAACGGCAGAGCGATGAACAGCAGCAAGATGGGCACGAGGCGATTTCCCTTTCGGCGTGATGGTGGACTTAGGCGACAACGCACCCTACATAAGCAACACTCGTTTGAAACCAAGGCTGCCGTCTGCCCGAGGACATTATGGATTCCGCTGTGATACAACTTCTGGTTCTCGCTGGCATTGCGATTTTCCTCATTGTGAAGCTACGCAATGTGCTGGGCACGCGCGACGGGCATGAACGCCCGGCAGCGCCGATCCCGGGCGCGGCGACGCCTGCGCGTCAACGTGCTGGCTTTGAGGTCATCGAAGGCGGCGAAGATCACGATATCACCGACCACGCTCCTGCGGGTTCGGAGACCGCTGTCGCGCTGGCGGCGATGAAACGGATCGAGCCTGACTTTAACGTGACCGAGTTTCTGGGCGGGGCACGCGGGGCCTATGAGATGATCCTCATGGGGTTCGAGCGGGGCTCGATGGACGATCTGGTGCCGTTCCTGTCCCGTGACGTGTTCGAAAGCTTCGACGAGGTTGTGCAGCTGCGCGAACGCGAGGGTCTGCAGGTCGAGGCGACCTTTGTCGGCGTGCGCGAGATTGCGCTGTCGAGCGCAAGGTTCAACGCTGACACGCGCGAAGCCGAAGTGAGCGTGCGCTTTATCGGTGAGCTGACCAGCGTGGTCCGCGACCGTGAGGGCAAGATCGTTGAAGGCGACGCGAACACCGTGAAGCAGGAACGCGACACCTGGACCTTTGCCCGCGTCATGGGTTCGGACAACCCGAACTGGCGGCTTGTCGCCACCGACGACTGATCCCGACAGCGAGGCCCGCGCATGGCTCGCCGCCGCCTGACAGACGACGAGCGTGCGCTGTGGCAGCGCGTGGCGCGTAGCGCGCGTCAGATGCGACCGGAACCTGCGCCCGAGACGCGCGCAGGCCCGGTTCCTGACGCAAAGCCCGCCTTCCCCGAACCGGCCCGCCCGGTCGGGGCCAGCCGCCCGCTGCCCATGCCGCAGGTGATCAAACGCCCCGGCATCAGCACCCCGACCCCCACCATCAAACTGGACCTTGCCGAAACCGTCAGCGAAAGGCTGGCGCGCGAGCCTGTGCGCATGGACCGCAACCTGCACCGCACCATGACGCGCGGCAAGATGGAGCCCGAGGCGCGCATCGACCTGCACGGCATGACCGTGACGCAGGCGCATGGCGCGCTGATCGGCTTTATCCTGTCGGCCCACCAGCGCGGGCTGCGGCTGGTGCTGGTCATCACCGGCAAGGGCCGCAAGAAGGGTGGGGATCACGTCGCGCCGATGCCGGTACGCGCCGGGGTGCTGAAACACGAGGTGCCGCACTGGCTGCGCTCGGCACCGCTGGGGCCGATGGTCATGGAACTGCGCGAGTCGCACCGCAGCCACGGTGGCAGCGGCGCCTATTACGTCTATCTGCGCAAACGTCGCTGAGCGTCAGCGCGACGAACCGTCCGACTCGGCCAGCGTCTCGTCGCCGGTCACCAGCCGCCGCATCCACCACGGCAAGACTGCACGGCCTCCGCGCCGGGTGTCGCCGCTCAATGGGTTCAGGATGATCTCGGTGGTGTTCTGCAAGGTCAGGATCGTTGCCGGCAGCAGCGGAACCGAACCCGACGTTTCCTGCCCCAGCGCCAGATTGAACGCGTTCATCTGCGCAAAGAGCCCGATCAGCGCAGGCGACGACCCGGCGGTGAAATGGCCCGCCCCGGTGCCGAAGGCGCTGACATCGACCAAGGTGACCCCCAGACCGGCCACGTCCTCGGCGTTTGACAGGTTGCCCAGCCGCGACCGTTCGCCGGTCAGGCTGGCGGACAGGGTCAGGACCCGATCGCGCTGCGAGGTGACGATCATGAAGGTCTCGGGCAACGGACCGATCGCGCGGACCTGCTGGCGGAACAGCGCCACGTCGATATCGGGCGAAATCAGGATCACCCCGCCGATTGCCGCCATCGCCGGATCGCGGGTCAGGGCCAGCTGGCGCAGCACCTCCATCGTCAGATGGGCGCCCATGGAATGGCCGATCAGAATGATGCGGCGTGGCCCTGCGGCACGCACCTGATGCAGCATGTCGATCAACCCGTCGCGCGCAAACAGCGCGCTGTCGCGGTCATGCGCATAGGCCAGCGGAGCGCCCAGCGACGGCCACGAATAATGCAGCATCACCCCTGGAATGTGCAGATCGTAGTCCAGCTGCGCGGTGCGATAGACGCCTTCGATAAAGGCGGTGTTGAAGCCATGCACGAACACCACGGCCTCGCGTTGGGCCGACGGCTGCTGGGCCAGCTCGGTCCGCAGGGCGCGGACGAAACCGGGGGTGTTCAGGGCCTCGGTCCCGGCCAGCATGAAGTGGCGCAGCGGATCAGCCTGCGACCGTGGGCGTTGACGCGGGATCGCACCGGGTTCACGGTCCGGCGGAATGGACACCACATATCGCCCATAGGTCACCTCGGGCGAGCGGCTCCAGCCCGGCACCGGCTGCGTCGGGTCCGCCCCGCGCGTGGTGCCGACCAGCACATCTTGCCTGACGGTCCCTTCGGCCGGGCCTTGCACAAAGTCCACCTCTTCGCGCACGGCGCAGGCGGCAAGCAGCGTCAGGGATGCGAAAAGAAACAGGCGCATGGGGTATCGGTCCGGCTGGGGTGCACCGCTTTGATACACGAGCCCTGTAACAAGGTCATGGGGGCTCTGCGCAGAATGTCCTTTGCCCGTGGCTGCGTTGCGCAGTAGAGGGAGAGCATGCGCGATATCCTCACCCCTGCCCGCACCGCCGCTGCCGAACTGCGCCGCCTGTTTGAACCGACGCCGCTGCAACGCAATGACCATCTGTCCAACCGCTTTGGGGCCGATATCTGGCTCAAGCGCGAGGATCTGACGCCGGTACGCAGCTACAAGATCCGCGGGGCGTTCAACGCCATGCGGCGGGTGCTGGACGCGACACCGGATCAGGACACTTTCGTGTGCGCCAGTGCCGGCAACCACGCGCAGGGCGTGGCCTTCGCCTGCCGCCACTTCAGCCGCAAAGGCGTGATCTACATGCCGGTCACCACGCCCCGGCAGAAGATCGACAAGACGCGGATCTTCGGCGGCGATTTCGTCGAGATCCGGCTGACCGGCGATTATTTCGATCAGGCACTCTCGGCCGCGCAGGCGTTCTGCTCTGAGGCGGGCGCGCATTTCCTGTCGCCCTTCGATGACGAAGACGTGATCGAGGGTCAGGCCAGTGTCGGCGTCGAGATTGTCGAGCAACTGGGCCGGATGCCCGACATGATCATCCTGCCGGTGGGCGGCGGCGGACTGTCGTCAGGTGTGAAGCGGTTCTTCGAGGGGCTGGGCGCACAGGTCGCCTTTCGCTATGTCGAGCCGCTGGGCGGCGCGAGCCTGACCGCCGCGCTGCAAGCAGGCACGCCAGTGACGCTGCCCAAGGTCGACAGCTTCGTGGACGGCGCTGCCGTCGCCCGCATCGGCGCCCGCCCGTTCGAGGCGCTGGCCGACGTGGACCCGGCGCATGTGCTGCTGGCCCCCGAGGATCGCATCTGCATCACCATGCTGGAGATGCTCAACGTCGAAGGGATCGTGCTGGAACCGGCGGGCGCGCTGTCGGTCGATGTGCTGCCCGACCTTGCCGATCAGATCGCGGGCAAGACGGTGGTCTGCCTGACCTCGGGCGGGAATTTTGATTTCGAGCGCCTGCCCGAGGTCAAGGAACGCGCCATGCGCTTTGCCGGGCACAAGAAATACTTCATCCTGCGCCTGCCGCAGCGCCCCGGCGCGCTGCGAGATTTCCTTGAGATTCTGGGCCCTGACGACGATATCGCCCGGTTCGAATACCTCAAGAAATCGGCACGGAACTTTGGCTCGGTGTTGATCGGCGTCGAAACGACGCGCGCCGACAACATCACGGCGCTTTTCGCGCGGATGGAGACGGCGGGCTTCGATTTCCGCGATGTCACCATCGACGAAGCGCTGGCGAATTTTCTGGTTTAGGCGGCTCAGGCCGCCTGACGCGACAGGCCGCTCACGAAGGCGGCGCGCGTGTCTTCAAACGACTGGATCAGCTCTGACAGCGTAACCTCGCCCCGGCGACCGGCCATCGCGCTGTCTTCCCCGCGTGCGCAGCGTTCGGCGAAATCCTGAAACCCAAGGTTCAGCGCTGCACCTTTGAGGAAATGCAGGTCTGCCGCCAGGGTTTGCAGATCGGCGTCGACATCCACACGCGCCAGCCGGTCGCTGACTTCCTGCAGAAACACCTCAACAATATCATCAAACCCATCGCCCACATCTGTGCGCAATTGGTTAACGTGTTCCCAGTCGATCATGTCGGCACCTCACTCGGATCGTTTTTAACCGCATTTTTTGTCTTCAACCTTTAAGAGAACACTAGCGCAAAATGGCAAGAAAAAACAATTGCCGGTTTGAGCAGTTGTTAACCTTCTAGGCGGAAAAACTGGAGAACTGTTCTCAAAGGTGTCCCGTGCCCGCCTTCGCCCCAACATCTGACACGCTGCCGATACCGGCGGTTTCCGACCAGGCGATTCAGCATGTTCTGATCGTGGATGACTCACGCGGGCAGCGTATGGTGGTTGAGGCCGGGCTGCGCGGACGCGGGTTTACCGTGCACCACGCTGCCTCGGGACAAGAGGCGCTGGCACTTTGTGCTGAATTGCCGATTGATCTGGTCCTGTCCGACTGGATCATGCCCGGCATCACCGGGATCGAGTTTTGCCGCGCCCTGCGGGCGACGCCGATGGATCGCTACGTCTATTTCATCCTGCTCACCTCAAAATCCGACAAGACGGCCGTCACCGAAGGGCTGGATGTCGGGGCCGATGATTTTCTGGCCAAGCCCGTCGATCCGGGCGAATTGCGCGCGCGGATCAACGCCGGGGAACGCGTGCTGGCGATGGAACGCACCCTGCGCGGCAACAACGCCCTGCTCAGCGACACGCTGCACAAGCTGCGCGCGCTGTATGACTCTCTCGACCGCGACCTGATCGAGGCGCGGAATCTGCAACAATCCTTGCTGCGCGAGCGCGATCATCAGTATGACACCGGCCAGATCAGCCTGATCCTGCGGCCCTCGGGGCATGTCGGCGGCGACATGGTCGGGTTTTTCGACATCTCGCCGGGGGTCGTCGGGCTTTATGCCTTTGACGTGTCGGGGCATGGCGTGACCTCGGCCCTGTTGACCGCGCGGCTGTCGGGCCTGCTGTCCGGCGCTTCGCCCGATCACAACATCGCCATCACCATGGGCCCCGACGGCCCCATCGGCCGCCCGCCGACGGATGTGGCGGATGCGATCAACAGGCTCATGCTGTCCGAAATCCAGACCGAGCGCTACGTGACGCTGATCTATGCCATCATCGACCGCCGCTCAGGTCTGGTACGCATGGTACAGGCCGGGCATCCCCACCCGATCATCCAGCATCAAGACGGCAGTTGCACACAGCTGGGCCACGGCGGCATGCCCGTCGGCCTGCTGGGGGACGCCATCTATCATGAAGTACAGGCAAAGCTGATGCCCGGCGAGCGGCTGCTGCTGATTTCGGACGGCGTCACCGAATGCCCCAATGCGCGCGGCGATGAGCTGGGCCAAGAGGGTCTTGAGGAAACGCTGCGCGACCTTGCCGCGCTCAGGGGCAATGCCTTGCTCAACGCCCTGATGTGGGATCTGGCCCGCTGGCACGGGTCCGAGGATTTCCCTGACGATGTCAGCTGCGCGCTGTTTGAATACATCGACCCCGGCTGAGGCCCCTTACTCGTTGCGCTGCAGCCGCTCTTCGATCGCTTTCAGCCGGGCCAGCACTTCGTCCCGGTATTGATCGGTGCGGGCGTTGCTTTCCTCGTTATGCGCGTCCTGCATCGAGTTGACGATCAGACCGACCAGCAGGTTGACCACCGCAAAGGTGGTGATCAGGATGAAGGGCACAAAGAACAACCAGGCCTGCGGATGGATCTCCATCACCGGGCGCACGATGCCCATCGACCAGCTTTCCAGCGTCATCACCTGAAACAGCGTATAGGCCGAGGCCCCCAGATCGCCGAACCAGTCAGGAAAGCTGGTGCCAAACAGGTTCGTCGCCAGCACCGAGCCGATGTAAAAGATCATCCCCATCAGCAAGATGACCGACCCCATGCCGGGCAGCGCATTCACAAACCCCTCAACCACCCGGCGCAACGTCGGCGCAACCGAGATGACGCGCAACAGCCGCAAGACCCGCAGCGCCCGCAACACGCTGAGCGTCTGCGCGCCGGGGATCAGCGAGATGCCCACGATCACAAAGTCAAAGATGTTCCAGCCCGAGCGGAAAAACTGCCCGCGCAGCGCGAACAGCTTTGCAGCCAGCTCGGCCACAAAGATCGCCAGACAGAGGGAATCGAGCGCGACCACCAGCGGACCGGCCGTGGCCATGATCGCGGGCGAGGTTTCCATCCCCAGCAGGACGGCGTTGATCAGGATGACCACCAGAAGCGTGTTGCGCACGGCTGTGCGGTCCAGAAATGCCAGAATACGGTCGCGCGTTGTCATGATGCCCTGCAGGTTTTCAGGCGATATGGGGCAGCACGAAGCGCGCCGCAAGCTCCACATGCGCCGACCAGCGAAACTGATCCACCACCTGCACCCAATCCAGCCGATAGCCCGCCTGCAGCAGTGTGCGCGCGTCACGGGCGAAAGTCACCGGATTGCAGCTGACATGAGCAATCACCGGCACCTGAGCGCGCGCCAGCTCGGCAATTTGCGCCTCAGCCCCGGCGCGCGGCGGGTCGATCACAACCGCGTCAAACTTTGCCAGCTCGTCAGGCAGCAGCGGTCGGCGGAACAGATCGCGCGCCTCGGTCGTGACCCGTTTGAGTCCCGCGGCATTGCGCCAGCCGTGGTTCAGGGCGTCCAGCATCGGCGCTGACCCCTCGACCGCGTGAACCTCGGCGGTTTCGGCCAGCGGCAGCGCGAAGGTGCCGCAGCCCGCGAACAGATCGGCGACCCGTTTGGCGCTGCCGACCGCCTCAACCACCGCGGCGCGCAGGGCGCTTTCCCCCTGCGGTGTGGCTTGCAGAAACGCCCCCGGCGGCGGCGAGACGCGCGCGCGGCCCATCGCCAGCGTCGGCGGGGCTTCTTGCAGCAGCACCTCACCATTCCACGCCAGCCGCGCCAAGCCATGCGTCCCGGCGATCTGCGGCACCGCAATGCGCAGCGCGGTGTCCAGCGGCTTGCCATCCTCGACCGCCACCTCGACGCCCTCGGCGTAGCGCGTCACGGTCAGCCGCATCTCTCCCTTGCGCGAGCCGCCCTCGACCACCAGCGCCTCAAGCGCCGGGATCACGGCGATCAGCGCCGGGTCCAGCAGGGTGCAGCCGGGAATGGCCGTCACCGTGCCCGAGGCGCGCCCGTGGAACCCCACCAACGCCCCCGACTTCAGCCGCCGCCCGGTCAGCGTCGCCCGGTGGCGCGTGGCAGCGGGCGAGGTCACGGTGGGGCGGAACGCGGCCTCAAGCCCCTGCGCGGTCAGCGCCTGCCGGACCACGCCGGTCTTCCACTCCTCAACGAAATCATCACGCGCATGCTGCAGCGAGCAGCCACCGCAAGCCTTGTAATGCGCGCAGGGCGCAGCCACCCGCTGGGCCGAGGGCGTCAGGATCTTCGGTTGTGCGATGCGCCCCTCGACCACCTCGCCCGTCACCTCTTCACCCGGCAGCGCACGGGCGACGATCACGCCGGGGGCCACACCTTCGGCCCGCAGGTTCAGGCGTTCAATGGTGATCATGCGCGTACCACCGCCGGTGAAAAGGCATAGCCTTCGGGCGACAGGATCGTCGCTTCGCGCAGGCCATGCGGTTTGTCGGCAGGCTGCTCGATCACCGTCCCGCCCTGCGCTTCGGCCTGCAGAACCGCCGCGTCAGGGTCGATCCCGAACAGATAGAGCTGCACCCCCGCCCCGCGCGGCGGGTTCTCTGGCAGCAGATCATGCAGCGGATGCCGGGCAAAGGTGCCGTCCGAATGCAGCTGGATCAACACCGCCCCATGCCGCACCAGCGCAAAGTCATCCGACAGTCGATGGATGCCCAGGCCGAACACCCTGGCCAGAAACCCTGCCATCCCGCGCACATCACGGCACAGCAGGTTCACGCCCAGCCCGCTCAGGCTGCGACCGAATTCCGCCGCATCGACCGTCTCCAGATCCATCACGCCTCTTCGTCCTCATCCACGCCCAGAAAGCCGCCCGACTGCCGCGCCCAGAACCGCGCATAGCGGCCATCGCTGGCAAGCAGCGCTTCATGCGTGCCTTCCTCGACGACATGGCCCGCGTCAAGCACGATGATGCGGTCCATCTTGGCAATCGTCGACAAACGGTGCGCGATGGCCAGCACCGTCTTGCCGGTCATCACCTGCGCCAAAGCCTCCTGGATCTGCGCCTCGACCTCGCTGTCCAGCGCGCTGGTCGCCTCGTCCAGCACCAGAATCGGTGCGTCCTTCAGGAACGCCCGTGCCAGCGCGATCCGCTGCCGCTGCCCGCCCGACAAGCGCACGCCGCGCTCACCCAGCTGCGCCTCGAACCCCTCGCGGCCCGCATTGTCGCGCAACTGCGGGATGAACTCATGCGCCTCGGCGGCGCGGGCGGCGGCATGAACCTCGGCTTCGGTCGCGTCGGGGCGACCGTAGCGGATGTTGTCGCGGGCCGAGCGGTTGAACATCGCCGTGTCCTGCGTGACCATGCCGATCTGGCGGCGAAGGCTTTCTTGCGTGACGCTTTTCACGTCGATCCCGTCGATCCGAACCACGCCTTTTTCGGTGTCATAGAGCCGCAAGAGCAACGACACCAACGTCGATTTCCCCGCGCCCGAGGCCCCGACGATGCCGATCCGCTCACCGGGCCGGATCGTCAGGTTCAGCCCGTCCACACCGCCCGAGCGCCGCCCATAGGCAAAGCTCACATCGTCGAACTGGATTTCGCCCAGCACCGGCGGCATCACCGTCGCGCCCTCGGCATCGCGCAGGGCATGCGGCACGGTCAGGGTGCGCACACCGTCCTCGACCTCGCCGATATTGGCATAGATCCCCATCAGCGTGAAACTGACCCAGCCGGTCATCTGCGCCAGCCGGATTGAAACCGTCCCCGCCGCCACGATGTCGCCGGTCGTGGCCGTCCCCAGCGTCCACAGCCACAGCGTCCCGCCGACCAGCGCGACCGGCAGCACCCCGGCCACCAGCATCAGGCAAATGCGGAACGTGGCCGAGACCCGGCCATAGCCCAGCACCCGGTCGCGATAGGTGTGCATCGCGTCCAGCGCGTTGCGGTCTTCAAAGCTGGCATGGGCGAACAGCTTGACGGTGCGGATGTTGGTGATCGTATCCACCACCTGCCCCGTCACCATCGCCCGCGCCCCGGCCCGGGCCGACGCGCGCTTGCGGATATGCGGGATGAACACCCGGATCAGCGCCAGATATAGCACCGACCAGACCGCCAGCCCCAGTCCCAGCCGCCAGTCTATCGCCCCCATCAGCGCGGCGGATGCGGCCAGCGATGACAGGGCAAAGGCCACGGTGTTGATGCTCTCGCTCACCACCTCGGTCAGGGCGCGCGCGGTCTGGATCTGTTTTTGCGCGATGCGCCCGGCGAAATCATTGTCGAAAAAGCCGATGTCCTGACCCATCGTCCAGCGGTTCAGCCGCGACAGCACCAAAGGGTCGATGTTGGGCGCAATGGTCAGAAAGTTCGCCGCGCTGTTCAGGCCAAAAGCCAGCGGGCGCAAGAGCAGGAAGAACCCGGCAAAGCCCAGCAACATCAGCCAGTTGTCGGCAAAGAACGTCGCCACCTGCCCGCCCGTCGCCGCGTCGATCACCGCGCCCATCACCAGCGCCGCCAGCACCTCGGTCACGCCCCCGGCAGCCGAGATCACCGTGGCAATCCAGATCCCCTTCCACGCACCGCTCAGCGCCCAGCGCACAAAGGACCACAGCGCGCGTGGCGGCGCGCCTTCGGCAGCGCGAAACGGGTTGATCAGGGTCGAAAGTGCCATATGTGCCGCGCGAGATCCGCGCCCTTTCATCTTGCCTCAAATACGCCGGGGCGTGAGCCCGGTACGGGCGAGGGGGGCTGGCCCCCTCCCTTCCTAGTCATCGGTGCCGATGAACCCGCCAGACTGCCGCTCCCAGAACCGCGCATAAAGCCCGCCCTGCGCCAACAGTTCAGCGTGGTTGCCCTCTTCGACAACCCGCCCGTCATCCAGCACCACAATCCGGTCCATCCGCGCGATGGTCGACAGCCGGTGCGCGATGGCGATCACCGTCTTGCCCTCCATCATCCCGTAGAGCGTTTCCTGAATTGCAGCCTCGACCTCGCTGTCCAGCGCGCTGGTCGCCTCGTCCAGCACCAGCACCGGCGCGTCTTTCAGGATCACCCGCGCGATGGCAATCCCTTGGCGTTGCCCGCCCGACAGCTTCACCCCGCGTTCGCCGACGCGCACGTCATAGCCTTTGCGCCCTTCGGCATCGCCCAGCGCCTCGATGAAGTCATGCGCCTCGGCCCGCTTGGCGGCGTCGATCATCTCGGCCTCGGTCGCGTCACCCCGGCCATACAGGATATTCTCGCGCACCGAGCGGTGCAGCAGCGCGGTGTCCTGCTGGACCATGCCGATCTGCGCGCGCAGACTGTCTTGCTGGACGTGGGTGATGTCCTGCCCGTCGATCAGGATGCGCCCGCCCTCGGGGTCATAGAACCGCAAAAGCAGCTTGACGAGGGTCGATTTCCCCGCGCCTGAGCGCCCGATCACACCGATCTTTTCGCCCGGTTTGATGGTCAGCGACAGCCCCTGCAACCCGCCCGAGCCGCGCCCGTAGTGGTGGCTCACGCCGTCCAGCTCGATCTTGCCATCCGCAAAGACCAGCGGCTTGGCCCCCGGCACATCGGTCAAGCTGATCGGTTGCGCGATGGTCTCCATCCCTTCGGCCACAACGCCCATGTTGCGGAAGAACGAACTGACGGCCCACATCAGCCACCCGGTCATCGCATTCAGCCGCAACACCAGAGCCGAGGCCGCCGCGACAATCCCGACGCTGGCCGCGCCCGTGGACCACAGCCACAGGCCCCAGCCGACGACCGAGACGATCAGCAGCCCGTTCAGCGTCACCAGACACAGGTCCATGATGGTGAACAGCCGCATCTCGCGGTTGAAGGTCTGACGCGCGTTCTCGATCGCTTCGCGGGCGTGGTCGAATTCCAGCTCTTGCTGGGCAAACAGCTTGACCGAGTGGATGTTGGAATACGCATCCACCACCCGCCCGTTCACCGCGCTGCGCGCGTCCGAGGCCGCCATCGACGCAGGCCCGATCCGCTTGACCGTCCAGCGCACCAGCATCAGATACAGCGCCAGCCAGACGAGCAGCGGCAGCAGCAGCTGCACATCGGCCCCGGCCAGCAGCACCCCCGCGCCGATGATATAGGCCACGGAATAGGTGAGTGCGTCAAAGATCTGGAACACCGCCTCGCCTGCAGCGGGGGGCGTTTGCATGATCCGGTTGGCGATGCGCCCGGCAAAGTCGTTCTCGAACCAGCCGACGGATTGCCGCATCACTTGCCGGTGAGCGCGCCAGCGGATCAGCGTGCCAAAGTTCGGCAGGATCGCGTTGTTGATCAGACCCACGTCGATGGCCTGCATCACCGGCCGGATCAGCAGCAAGAACAGCGCGGCCAGCAGCAGCTCTATCCCGTGCGACTGCCAGAAGCTACCCGCTTCACTGGTGCCCATCAGATCCACCACGCGGCCCAGATACCACAAGAGCCCCGTTTCGGCGAAGGCAACCAGCATCGAAGCAATGATCGTGACGATGAAAACCTTGCGGAACGGCCGCGCGTATTCCAGCAGGAACGGCAAAAGTTTGCGCGGCGGCGTGTCGTCCTGACGATAGGCGACATACGGGTCAACGAGGGTCTCAAAAAACTTAAACACGGGCGCCGGTCCTTCACTTGTGAAGGCAATCTAGGCCGCGCGCCGGGGTTAGGCCAGACCCAGCCGGGAAAGAAGCGCCTCTTTGCCCAAGCTCAGATCGCTGGCCAGCCATTGCGCCTGCGCCTGCCGTATCGCGGTGCCCAGATCGGGGCCTTGCAGCGCGGGCATCAGGTCGGCGGGTTTGAGGGGAAACTGGGCCTCTGCCCCGCGCTTCACGTCTGCGTGCCAACCTTCCGGCGCGTGGTTTTCAAACAGCGCAGCGCGGCCCAGAACGGCATCCGCGCCCAGCGTTTCGCCAAGGGTCCAACCCAGTGCGGCAGGACTGTGCATTGACCCAAAAGCGTCTCTGATCTTGCCAAATTCGCGGGTTTCAGCCTTCGACAGGCGCAACCCGTCGGCGTCGCCGGTCAACATCGCCAGCCGCCTGAGCCACCCGCCCGGCGCCCCGTCTTCCAGATGCACAAGAACCGGAAGCAAGCGGGCGTCCGCGCCGGGCAGAACGGCGTTCAGAACCCCCGCCTGCGCCATCGCGGCGACGCTGGGTGCGGGATCGGCAGCAGCCAGCAGCTTGCGCAGCTCGGCGGTGACGCGCTCACGCGAAAGCGTCTCTAACATTGCCGAATTCGCCGCACAGGCGGCCAAAGCGTCAGGGTCCAGCCCCTGCGCGGGATCGCCATATTGCGCGTGAAAGCGAAAGAAACGCAGGACGCGCAGATAATCCTCATGAATGCGCGCCTCGGCATCGCCGACAAAGCGCAAGCGGCGCGCCAGCAGGTCCGGCAGCCCGCCCAGCGGGTCGATCACCGTGCCATCGGCCTGCGCATAAAGCGCGTTCATGGTGAAATCCCGCCGCGCCGCGTCCTGTGCCAGATCAGCGCCAAAGGACACGCGGGCGTGGCGGCCAAAGCTTTCGTCGTCGTGGCGAAAGCTGGTGACCTCGAACCCCTCACCCTGCGCGACAATCGTCACCGTGCCATGCGCAATCCCGGTCGGAACGGCACGCAAACCGGCGGTTTCGGCAAGGTTAGACACTGTTTCGGGCAAGGCGTCCGTGGCAATATCCACATCCGTCACCGGCACGCCCAACAGCGCGTTGCGCACGCAGCCGCCCACCGCCAACGCCTGATAGCCCGCGCCCGTGAGCATTCCCAGCACGGCCTGCGTGCCTGGATTGTCCAACCAGACGCCCGAGATTTTCATGCCAGCCTCGCCGCCACCGCGCGCAGCATCCGGGCCGTCGCGCCCCAGATGTAATACGGCCCCCATGGCACGGTGTAATACCCGCGCCGCTGACCCAACCAGGCGCGGCTCTGGATGGCATAGTTGCGCTCGTCCAGCAGATGCGCGAGCGGCACGAAGAACGCCTCTTCGACCTCACCCGCCTCGATCACCGGGGTGAACGGGCCGTTCACCACGCCGACGAACGGGTAGACGGTAAAGCCGGTGACCGTCTCATGCGGCGGCATCGCACCCAGAATGGTCACCTGCGCCGGGTCCAGCCCGACTTCCTCATGGGCCTCACGCAAGGCGGCGGCCTCTGGGTCGGCGTCGGTCGGATCAACCTTGCCGCCGGGAAAGGCGATCTGGCCGGGGTGGTGCTTGAGCGTCGAGGCGCGCTTGGTCAGCAACACCGCCCAGCCGCCCGGCTGCGCGACCAGAGTCATCAGCACGGCAGCGGGCCGCAGCTTCATCCCGTTGGGGCGGAACTGCGGGTTCAGGTCAAAGTCGCTGGATTGCGGGCCGTCGCCATGCAGCGCAGCCCGCATCCGGTCGATCATCTCACTTGCTGGCATCCTGGGCCTCGAAACCGACGGTCTTGGGGTCCAGTACGTAATGCGCGCTGCAGAACTGGCAGTCGGCAGTCACGGTCCCCTCATCGGTGGTCATATAGGCGATGTCCTTGGCCGAGTAGATCGACAGGGACTGACGCACTTTGTCTTCCGAACAGGTGCAGCCAAAGGCGATCGGCTGCGCATCATAGACGCGCGGCTCTTCCTCGTGGAACAGGCGCACCAGCAGATCGGTGGGCTGCACCGAGGGGCCGATCATTTCCAGCTGTTCGACCGTGTCCAAGAGGACATTGGCGCGCGTCCAGTTCTCGGCGTCGTCACCATCGACCAGATCACCCGCCGTCAGCAGCCCCCCTCGCCCGAGCCACCCTCGCCCTTGGCGAAGGGACTGGCCTTGGGCATGTGCTGCAGCATGATGCCACCGGCACGCCATGTCTCGGTCTGACCCGGCAGGGTCGAGCGGCCAAAGGCGCTGGAAAAGCGCGTCGGCAACTGCTCGGACTGCGCGAAATAGGCCTCGGCGCAGTCGGACAGCGAGTTGCCGGCAATCGGCGTGATGCCCTGATAGGGTTGCATGTCCTCACCCTGATGGATGAGAATCGCCATGTAACCCTCACCGATCTGCGGGAATCCGGGCTGATCGACCTCAAGACGTTCCGCGTCATAGCTGGCATAACCGCGAATCTGCGCGGGCGAGCCATCGGTGCCCGGCGCATAGTAATCGGTCGCGATCAGACGCGCGGCCCCTTTGCCGCGAATCTGGATCGACAGACGCCACCGCAGTTTCAGCGTCGGGCCGATCATGGCGGTCAGCAGGATCGCCTCGGCCACCAGATCTTCGATCGGGGCCGGATAATCATGCTGCGACAGGACTTTATCCAGAACGCCATCGACCCGCGCCACACGGCCACGGATATCGCTGCGGTCCAGCTGAAAGGGCAGGACGGTGTCGTCCCAGGCGATTTGCGCACCGAGGGTCATGGGTCAACCTTCACGTAAGGGGCTTGGCTTTGAGGCCGTCATATAGGAATCCATTTCTCAGGGCCAAGGGGCAAAGCTGATCTCGCCCCTTACGAGCAGGCCTTCGCAAAACAAGGGGACGGGCATGAACCCGCGCTTTGGCACCCCGCCTGAACGGGGCCGCCGCTATATCCGCAGGCCAGGGGCCTACGCCGTGCTGTGGCGCGACGGGCAGATCCTGGTGACGCATCAAGCCGCGCCGCAGCCGGAATTCCAGCTACCGGGCGGCGGGGTCGAGGCGGGCGAGTCGCCGATCCAGGCGCTGCACCGTGAGGTGTTCGAGGAAACCGGCTGGCGCATCGCCGCGCCCCGGCGTCTGGGCACGTTCCGGCGGTTCACCTTCATGCCGGAATACGACCTGTGGGCGGAAAAGCTCTGCATGATCTACCTCGCCTTCCCGGTCCGCCGCCTGTCCGCCCCGACCGAGCCGGGACACAGCGCGCATTGGCTGGACCCGCGCGAGGCGGTCGGGCTGCTGGGCAATCCCGGCGATGCGGCCTTTGTCCGGGGGTTGATCGGATGATCGCCCGGCGCAGCCTGTTGTTGCTGATGCTCGCCGCCTGCACCGGCGCGCCCCGGCGGCTGGAGTACGACGGACCCGAGGTTACCGAGATCCGCATTTCCAAAAGCGACCGCCGCATGGCGCTGTATTCCGGTGCCCAGCGCCTGCGCAGTTTTGACATCGCGCTGGGACAGAACCCGCTTGGCCACAAGCTGCAACGCGGTGATCTGCGCACGCCCGAGGGGGTCTACACCATTGACCGGCGCAACCCGAACAGCGCGTTCCATCTGTCACTGGGCATCGACTATCCCAACGCGCAGGACCGCGCGCGGGCGCAGGCCGAGGGGCGCGATCCGGGCGGGGATATCTTTATCCACGGCCACGGCACGCGGCGTCGGCAGGGGGATTGGACGGATGGCTGCGTCGCGGTCACCAACCGCCAGATCGAACAGATCTACGCGATGGTGCGCGACGGCACGCGGGTTGTGATCACAGCCTGAAAGCTACGCCCGGTTCGGCGCAGTCATAGCGATGGGTGCCTGACCTTGCCCCTGTTGCGCCGCCAGTCCCGACCCATCGTCAACGCCCGTGGTCAGCACCCACCACAGCTTGCCGTTGGCATCCTGATGCCAGGCAAAGCCCAGTTGGCGCGCCCGTGGGTCCAGAAGGATCCCGCGCGTATCAGCTTCGGTCAGCCAGGCGGTCAGGGTTTCCAGCTCGGTCTCATACGTCTCGGACAGGGTTTCGCCCAGAAAATGCCCGGTGTAGCCCACGCGCCGCACCCGGTCGATCGGCGACGAGCCGTCCGAGCCAAAGTGCCACGGCCGCCCCTGCAGGGCCATGTCGCGCGCCTGCGTCGCGGCAGCCGAGGTCAGCGCCACGTCAAACTCGACCGGGGCCAGACCCTGTTGCTGGCGCACCGTGTTGATCGCATCCCGCATCCGCGCCTGAATCTGCGGCACATCGCGTTCGGCGATCCGGTACACCACGGCGACCGGTCGTCCATCAGGGCCCAGACGCATCGGCGTGCTTGCCGTCGAGGTGCAGCCAGCGATCAGCGCAAGTGCCACGAGAGCAGGATAAACGAGGCTGGGCATAGAGTTCCTGTGAATAGGCAACGCCCTTGGGCATAGCGAAATCCCTTTAAAAGTTCAAACGCAACTCGCTGTGATGGCAAGCGGTCTCGTTGCGACTGCGGCCATTTTGTCGTATACCTTGCGCAAAAAAATAAACCTGTGAGGCCTATCGATGACCAATGACCCCTTCCGGCGGCTCAGTCGCCGTGGCTTTCTGGCTGGCTCCGCTGCTTTGGGTGGCACGCTTGCTGCCCCCGCCGTCTGGGCACAAACGGCACCGCAAACCAACGCGCTGAACAACTCCACCCAGATGGAAGCCGATCTGGAGAGCACGCCCCGCAACATCTCAAGCTTCCGCACGCTGGAATGGCGCGACTATTTCTCGAACCTGCAACGCGGCGCGATCCTTGCGGATACCGAAAGCCGCTGTGTGCATTTCTGGTCCGAGGATGGCGGCACCTACCGGCTGTACCCGTCGCCGGTTCCGATGACCGATGAGCTGACGCGCCGCGGCCGGACCGAGATCGTGCGCAAGGTTGTCGGCCCTGACTGGCGCCCCACACCGTCGATGCTTGAACGCTATCCTGACTGGCCGCCCTACGTGCCGCCCGGGCCCGACAATCCGCTTGGCACCCATGCGCTGTACCTCAGCTGGCAGTTCTACCGGATCCACGGAACCCACGACACGCGCAAGATCGGACGCCGGTCGTCGAGCGGTTGCATCGGGCTCTACAATGAACATATTGCTGAACTTTATAGCTTTACGCGCGTCGGGACACAGGTGTTGCTAATTTGACGCCATCCCTGTGCCGAGGATGAAAAGCAAAAAGTGCCCCGTTGCATTTGTGCGCGCAAACTGCTTTCAGATTAGGGACGAGGTATCGTCTTGGGTGCGCGTTCCTGTCCTCAAAAATGCAGGGCCGTGCGAATATCTGGAGATTAACATGAAGAAAATCGCTCTCGCTGGCCTTTTCGCTGTCGTCGGCACCGCTGCTCTGGCAACCGGCTATGTTGAGCCGTATGTCGAGCCGGAAGTTGTTGTGGCTCACTCGTCGTCGTCCGTCGGCGGCGTCGTGATCCCGCTGCTGCTGCTGGTTCTGGTTGCCGCTCTGGCTTCCTGATCTGCACACCGCGATCAAGTCTTAAGGGGTCAGGCATCGCTTGACCCCTTTTGCATTTCTACCGCTTCGACAAGGCCCGGCATGGTGTAACACCCCGCCGGGCCTGTCTTTATTGGCACTGCAGCGCAATCAGCCCAGCCAACCGCCCAGATTGTCCTGCGCAATCGCCGCCAACGCATCCATATGCGCCGCGTCATCGTTCAGGCAGGGGATATAGGTGAACGTCTCGCCGCCCGCGTGTTCGAATGCCTCGCGGATTTCTTCCTGGATCTCTTCCAGCGTCTCGATGCAATCAGCCGAAAACGCCGGCGCCATCACCGCGATCCGCTTGACCCCGGATTCCGCCAGTTTCGCCACATACTCAACGGTATAGGGCTTGAGCCATTCCTCGCGCCCGAACACCGACTGGAACGAGGTATGGATCGAATCACCCTCCCAGCCCAGCCGTTCGCGCAGCAAACGCGTGGTTTTCAGGCATTGGCAGTGGTACGGATCGCCCTCGAGCAAATAGCGCTTGGGCATGCCGTGATAGGACGCGATCAGCACCTCGGGCCGTTGCGGCAGCGCGGCATAGGCGCGCTCGACCGACTGCGCCAAAGCGTCGATATAGCGCGGATCGTCGAAATACGCCGCCACCGTGCGCGCCGCCGGTTGCCATTTCTGCCCCATCAGGGCGCGAAAGAACTCATCATTCGCGGTGGCCAGCGTCGCCCCGGCGTAATGCGGGTACAGCGGGAAGAACAGGATCTTCTCGCACCCCGCCTTGACCATCTTGTCCACCACGGATTCGGTCGACGGGTTGCCATAGCGCATGCAGAATTCGACCATCACCTGATCGCCATACGCCGCCTGCATCCGCTCGGTCAGCGCCGCCGTCTGGTCCTTGGTGATCGTCAACAAAGGGCTCTCGCCCTTGTCGTGGTTCCAGATGGATTTGTAATTCTTGCCCGAGCTGAAAGGCCGCCGGGTCAGAATGATCAGCTGCAGGATCGGCTGCCATTTCCACGAGGCCAGATCGACTACCCGCTTGTCCGACAGGAACTCACCCAGATACCGGCGCATCGACCAATAATCATAGTTGTCCGGCGTGCCGAGGTTGGCAATCAATACCCCGACCTTGGCCTTGGCGACAGGCGGGTGGTCAGCGGGTGCATGGGCCAGTCGGCCGCGCGCAGCTTGGTCGGTCATGGGTCGTCCTTTCCGGTGGCGTCCCACAGCTAGCGGCTGGGCAGCGCCGGTCAATCCTTGGCCCGTCAATCCCTGGGCAAACGGGGTGCGGCAAATGGTGCAGGCTCAAGCCCGGTTTCCGCCGTGCCCAGCGCATCCGCCAGCCGATGCGCCGCCGAACCGGGGCGCAGGGGCTTTTGTTGCGTCTCAGACGGCGCCCAGCCGGTCAGGAACAGCGTTTCCACCGTGACAGGCAGTCGTCCCTCGGCATCCGCGAAAACCTCGCTGTAGAGGGCCGCAGCGCGCGCCAGTACCGCGCGCCGCAGCGGCGCCTTGTGCCGCCCGGCCAGCGCGTTCACCTCGCCCATCGCCCGCAGGTCGCGCACCAGATGCAGCAGATCGCGGTACAGCACCGTCCGCGTGAACCCGTCCGCCACCGGCAGCGCAAACCCGGCGCGTTGCAGCAACGCCCCCAGATCGCGGATCTCGCCCATCGGCACCACGCGCGGCGACAGGCCGCCGGTCACGTCGGCCTCGGCCTGCGCCAGCACCGAGCGCAGCTCGTGCAGGCTTTGGCCGCCGAACATAACGCCCATGAACAACCCATCCGGTTGCAGGGCGCGCTGGCTCTGGATCAGCTGGCCCAGCGGGTCATCGGCCCAGTGCAGCGCCAGCGCATGGATCACCAGATCATGCGCGCCGGGTTTCAGATCAAGCACCTCGGTATCGGGGATGATCACCGCACCGGGCAGCCGCCCCTCCCACACTTGCGGAAAAGCTGTGATCACAGCCGGTGCCGTAAACGTTCTGTTAACCTCGGCGAGTCTCTCCTGAACCTCGTCAGCCGCGTCCGCTTGCAGGAACAGCGCGGGATCGCGCAGGGCGCGGGCGCGGAATCGGGCCAGCGCGGCGCGGTCGGTCAGGGCGGGGGAGGTGTCGCATTCATGGGCTTTGTGTTTCGCGTCCCGGCGGGTGAAGTCAAGACCATGCTGCGCGCCGCGCTCGATACGCTCTACCCGCCGCACTGCCTGACCTGCGACGCGGCGGTCACCGAACCCGGCACGCTCTGCGGCCTCTGCTGGGCCGAGACGCCCTTTGTCACCGGCCTGAGCTGCGACAAATGCAGCACCCCCCTGCCCGGCGATCCTGCCGAGGCCCCGCTCCTGTGCGACGATTGCCGCACCACCGCCCGCCCCTGGAGCCACGCCCGCGCCCCGCTGATCTACGGTGCCACCGCGCGCAAACTGGTGCTGGCGCTCAAGCATGGCGACCGGCACGACATCGCCACCCCCGCCGGGCGCTGGATGGCCCGCGTCGCGGCACCGCTGATCCGCCCCGATACGCTGATCGCCCCGGTGCCGCTGCACCGCTGGCGGCTGTTCCGGCGGCGCTTCAACCAATCCGCGCTGCTGGCGCAGGCCATGGCCTGCACGCTTGAACGCCCGCAGTGCCCCGATCTGCTGCTGCGCACCCGCGCCACCACCTCACAGGGCGGGCGCACCCGTCTGGGCCGGTTCGAGAACATGCAGGGCGCAATCGCCGCCCACCCCCGCCGCGCCGCACGCATCGCCGGACGGCATATCCTGCTGGTCGATGACGTGATGACCTCAGGGGCCACGCTGGCTGCGGCGACCGAAGCCTGTTTCGCGGCGGGCGCGGATGATGTCGATGTGATCATTCTGGCCCGCGTGTTGCGTGAGGAATGATGCGACGCCGGTGTTAACGGTTCACAACTGCCCCATAGCGCACTACATCCCTTTGAAACGCGAAAGGATGTCCCATGCCCAATCCTGTCATCGAGATCTACACCTCGCCCTTCTGCGGCTATTGCCACGCTGCCAAGCGGCTGCTGAAATCCAAGGGTGCTGCGTTCACCGAAATCGACGTCATCGCCCACCCCGATCGCAAGCCCGAAATGATCAAGCGCTCGGGCGGCGGCCGCACCGTGCCGCAGATCTTCATCGGCGAGACCCATATCGGCGGCTGTGACGACATGATGGCGCTGGACCGGCGCGGCGGGCTCGACCCGCTGTTGCAGGGCTGAGCCGATGCGCGCGGGGATCGTGCAGCTGAGCGTCGGCGACCTGCCGTCAGAGAACGTCGCTCTCGTGCGCGACGCGGTACGCGAGGCCGTCGCCGGGGGCGCAGGCTTTGTGCTGACGCCCGAGTGCACCAATTGCATCTCGGCGGACCGCAAGCACCAGCAGGGCGTCCTGACGCAGGAAGCCGACGACCCGGTGCTGGCCATGCTCCGCGACGAAGCCGCGCGCGCCGGGATCTGGCTGCTGGCCGGCTCGCTGATCCTCAAGACCGGGGATGACAGCGACCCGCGCTTTGCCAACCGCTCGCTGCTGATCGGCCCCGACGGGGCGATCACGGCGCGTTATGACAAGATCCACCTCTTCGACGTGCAGGTCTCGGAAACCGAAACCTACCGCGAATCCGCCGGCATCCGCCCCGGCGACCGCGCTGTCACCGCACAGACACCCTTCGCCACGCTGGGCATGACCATCTGCTACGACGTGCGCTTCGCCCATCTCTACCGCGCGCTGGCGAAAGCCGGGGCGCAGGTACTCACCGTCCCCGCCGCGTTCAGCCCGGTTACCGGTGCCGCGCATTGGGAAACCTTGCTGCGCGCCCGCGCCATCGAGACCGGCTGCTATGTTCTGGCCCCCGCCCAGACCGGCCAACACCCGCAAACCACCGGCCGCCAGCGCGCCACCCATGGCCACGCGCTGGCCATCGCGCCCTGGGGCGAAGTGATCGCCAACGCCGGAACCGAGCCGGGCGTGATCTTCGCCGATCTCGACATGCGCGCCGTCGACAGCGCCCGTGGCCGCGTTCCCGCCCTCAGCCACGACCGGCCCTATGCCGCGCCGGAGCCGCGCGCGTGAAGCCCGCCGACGACCTCGCGGTCCCGCTCTTTGCCGAGCTGTTCATGACCGATCAGCTGGCCCGTGCCCGGCTGTCCAAAGTGCTGCCCAAAGGGATGGAGCTGTCGCATTTCTCGGTGCTCAACCACCTCGCCCGCACCCAGGACGAGCGCACGCCGGCGCAACTGGCCAAGTCGTTCCACGTTACCCGCGGCGCGATGACCAACACTCTCTCCAAGCTCGAGGTCGCAGGACATATCCACATCCGCCCCGACTGGGACGACGCGCGGCGCAAATTCGTGTCCATCAGCCCCTCGGGCCGCGCCGCGCGCGATGCCGCCCTGCATGCCATCGCACCGATCATCGGCGCGCTGGCCCGCAAGATCGGCATCGACAAGGTGCGGGCCATCCTGCCGGTCCTGCGCGAACTGCGCTCGGAACTGGAATCCGACGACTAAAATTTTCCTAAAATTTTCCGCACCCGAACCGGGTTCATCATCTGTCCGAAAATATCCCGGGGGGTGAAGGCGCGGCACGCGCCGAGGGGGCTGGCCCCCTCACCCGGCCTCAGCGCGGACTGCGCTTGGCCAGAATGCGCTGCAGGGTCCGCCGGTGCATGCTCAGCCGCCGTGCCGTCTCGCTGACGTTGCGGTCGCATTGCTCGTAAACGCGCTGAATATGCTCCCAGCGCACACGGTCTGCCGACATCGGATCTCGTTGGCGGCTCGGGCAATACCGCGCCTTCGTGTTGCAGCAGGGCGTTGACCACTTCGTCGGCATCGGCGGGTTTCGACAGGTAATCCGTCGCGCCAATCTTCACCGCCGCCACCGCCGTGGCGATCGCGCCATAGCCGGTCAGCACCACGATCCGCGCATCGGGCCGTTTGGCGCGCAGGGCTTCCACCACGTCCAGCCCGTTCCCGTCCTCAAGCCGCAGGTCGATCACCGCGTAAGCGGGCGGGCGGGCCAGCGCCAGCGCCTTGCCTGCCGCGACCGATCCGGCCGTCTCGACGGCAAAACCGCGCCGTTCCATCGCTCGGGCAAGACGCTTGAGGAACACCTCATCGTCATCCACCAAAAGCAGCGATGGATCCTCGCCAAGATCGAGCGGGCTATCATCGGCCATGCCAAGTCCCTCGCGTTGTTGAGAACGATCTAGTCGTCATGAGAGGCGAAATCAAATCTGGATGCAAGAATCCAGATAAGGGGCGTTACGCCCGCGAGATGAAGCATTGCGCCGTTTGCGCCACTTGTTCAGCGCTCAGGTCGTGGCGGAACACCTCGACCGTGCCGTGTTCGGGCAAGACCAGATAGGTAAAGGTCGAATGGTCGACGAGGTAGAATTCGTCATCCCCGGCCTGCCGCGAGAAGAACGTGCGATAGGCCCGCGAGGCGGCGCGCACCTGCTCGTCACTGCCGGTCAGGCCGATCATGCGCGGGTGAAAGATACTGGAGAACTCGCCGGCGACGTCAGGCGTGTCGCGCTCGGGGTCGATCGAGATGAACACAGGCTGCACAACGCTGCCTTCGCCTTCCAGAATCTCGGTCGCCAGCGCGTTGCGGGCGCTGTCCAGCGGGCAGACATCGGGGCAGAAGGTGTAGCCGAAATACACCAAACTGGGCATGGTGATAACATCGGTGTCGGTCACCGTCTGCCCGGCGCTGTTGATCAGTTCGAAGGGTCCGCCAATCGACGACAGGCCACCCTGCACCGCTGCCGTCCGGCAGGGCCCAAAGGGATCGTCGCTGTCGGGCGAAAAGGCCATGTAGCCCAACACGCCCAAAAGCCCGGCGATAAATGCCGCAGCACCGATGGTATAGGTCTTGATCATGGCGTCCTCGCGTCCTTGAGAGCCGCTTGATGCCTCAGCCCGGCGCGCGTAACAAGGCGCAAACCCGTGACCGCGACACAAGGCCGCTTGATGGAAAACTCCACCCTGAGCCTGATGAACCGTGATGTGCAGGGCCATTGGGTCCGGCTGGAAACGCTGACACGCGTGCGCTGGTTGGCCGCCAGCGGGCAGGTCCTTGCACTTCTGGTCACCCGCTATCTGTTCAATCTGGACTTTGCGCTGACGCTTTGTCTGGCCGTTGTCGGCGTCTCGGCGGCATCAAACCTGTTGTCGGCCTATCTGTTCCCGCGCACCAAGCGCCTGTCCGAGACCGAGGCCCTGCTCACCCTCGCCTTCGACACCACCCAACTGGCCTTGCTGCTGTTCCTGACCGGGGGCCTCAACAACCCCTTCGCGCTGCTGCTCATCGCCCCCGTCACCATCGCCGCCACGGCGCTGCAAACCCGCTCGACGCTGATCCTTGGTGTGGGCACCGCCATTCTTGCGTCAACGCTGGCGTTTACGTTTGAACCTTTGCGCCTGCCCGATGGCGCACTGTTGCTGCTGCCTGACCTGTTCCGCTTCGGCTTCTGGGCCGCGCTGGTGATCGGGATCGCCTTTATCGGGCTCTATTCCCGCTCGATCGCCGCCGAAAAGCAAACGCTGGCCGAGGCGCTTCTGGCCACCAGCATGGCCTTGGCCCGCGAACAGAAGCTGACAGATCTGGGCGGGGTGATCGCCGCCGCCGCGCATGAACTGGGCACGCCGCTTGCCACCATCAAGCTGGTCTCGTCCGAGCTGATCAAGGCGCTGGATGACCCCGAACTGGCCGACGATGCGCGCCTGATCCGTGAACAGGCCGACCGCTGCCGCGCCATCCTGCACTCGATGGGTCAGGCTGGGAAAGACGATCTGCACCTGCGCAATGCGCCCCTGCGCGCCGTGGTCGATGAGGCCGCCGAGCCCCACGCCAAGCGCGGCAAGATCGTTGTGGTTGATTTCGCCGCCGATCACGGCCGCATGCCGGAAATCCAGCGCCGCCCCGAGATCATCCACGGTGTGCGCAATCTGGTCCAGAACGCGGTCGATTTTGCACAATCGCAGGTCTGGGTCGAAGCGACATGGACCGAGACCCACATCACCCTGCGCGTTATTGACGACGGCCCCGGCTATCCCCCGCATCTGCTGGACCTGATGGGCGAGCCTTACCTGCGCGAGAGGCGCGGCTATTCCCCGCGCAGCGACTCGCGGCCTGAATATGAGGGGATGGGTCTGGGACTGTTCATCGCCAAAACCCTGCTGGAACGCACCGGTGCCGCTGTGCGCTTTGGCAATTGCAGCGAGCACGGCGCACCATTGGGGGTTCCCGGTGAGCCCTGTGGCGCCATGGCCGAGGTTCGCTGGCCCCGCAGTGCCATCGAAAGCAACGCCCGCCGCGCACTTGGGGAAAACGCGCCGATCGGATCCGGCACGTCCTGACCCGACCCTTCCGGCGGCACGCTTTGCCGCGGGTCTTAACGCGGGCTTAACCAATCTGACCGATAGTCGGCGATCTCGGCAAAGACACGCGCGTGTCTTTGCGGACAGCAGACAGGATGGTCCCATGCCCACAACGCTAGGCTTCGCGCTGGTCCTCGTTGGAACCTCGGCCCTGACGGTTGTGGCGATACTGTTGATTGTTTCTGCCGTCCTTCCGTCGCGGTCACGCAGCGGCTCAGGCGTCGGAACGGGCAGCGATGCCGCCTTCTTGTTTGACGGCACCTCGCTGGTCGACGCCAACGCACGCGGTCACGCCTTGCTTGAATCGCTGCGCCAAAGCGACGGTCACAGCATTGACGACTGGGAACGGCTCACCCGGTTTCTCAGCGCGGATATCCCCGATCTGCCGGCCGCAATCGACACCGCGCCCCGGCAGCACCAAACCCGGCTCACCGGGATCAAAGGTTGCGCGACCGAGGTGGTGCTGGACTGGCTGGACGGTGCGCTTCGGCTTACCGTGATCGACGCCCTGTCAGACGAAGGGGCGATACTGCTCGATCGGCTCAGTTTTCGCGCCCTGCAGGATGAGCTGAACCTCTTGCGTCAGATGACCGAATCCGCGCCGCTGCTGTTGTGGCGTGAAGACGCGCAGGGGCAGGTGACCTGGGCGAACGGCGCCTATCTGAAATATCTGACTGACTCGGGCAAAGGCGTGGCTATCGCCTGGCCCCTGCCCGCCCTTTTTCCTGCCGTAACCGTCGGACCCGGCCAGCGCATTTCTCTGCCCAATCCCGATGACGACGGCCAGTCCTGGTTCGATCTGACCCGGGTAAACGGCGGTGAGAGCACGCTGGCCTATGCGCTGCCCGCCGATAACGCCCATCAGGCCGAGCGCACCAAAAGCAACTTTATCCAGACGCTGACCAAAACCTTCGCCACGCTTCCCATCGGTCTGGCCGTGTTCGATCGCGCGCGGCGGTTGCAAATGTTCAACCCCGCACTCACCGATCTGACCGGTCTGGAACCCGAATTTCTGCTGTCGCGCCCGGGGATTGAGGGTTTTCTCAACCGGATGCGCGACAAACACGTCCTGCCCGAGCCGCGCGACTATCGCAGCTGGGCTCGGCGCTTGCTTGAGATCGAAACCAGCGCGCCGGTGGGCGAATTCGAAGAAACCTGGTCATTGCCAAGCGGCCAGACCTTCCGCGTCAGCGCGTCACCCCACCCGGACGGGGCGCTGGCCTTTCTGATCGAAGACATCACCTCGGAAACCCATCACAACCGCCACGTCCGGGCCGAGATGGAAACCAGCCAATCCGTTCTCAACCAGCTGGACGAAGCAATCGCCGTCTTCTCCGCGACCGGCCAGCTGATGCTGACCAATACCGCCTTCAGCCAACTCTGGATGCTTGAAGGCGAGGAATCGCTCAACGCCGTCACGCTGCCCGAGGCGTTGGACAACTGGCGCGAGGCCGGCGACGATCCCGCGCTGTGGTCGCGCGTTGCGGCGCTCAGCCGACCGGGGCAGCATGACGGCCAGCCGGTGAGCGGGCTGATGCGCATGGCGGACGGCGAACAGCTGCGCATCGAAGCGCGGCGCACCTCTACCGGTGCGCTGATGATCTCGTTTGCCCAGATCGAGACACCCGTCAGCACCACCACCCGCGCACAAGTCCTGCACGCCAGCGTATGAAAAAACGCCGGACCCTTGGGGCCCGGCGTTCTCAATGCGCGATACCGGCGTTCAGATCGAGGCTTCGATCCAGCTTTGCAGCGCGGCTTTCGGTGCAGCACCGACCTTGTTGGCAACAACCTGGCCGTCTTTCACCAGAAACAGTGCCGGGATGCCGCGAATGCCCATCGCAGCGGTGATCTGCGGGTTCTCGTCGACGTTCACTTTGGCAATGCGCACGCGGCCGTCGAATTCAGCCGACAGCTCTTCCAGAGCCGGGCCGATCTGACGGCACGGGCCGCACCATTCGGCCCAAAAGTCGATGACAACGGGAAGCTCGCTGTTGCGCACTTCGGCTTCGAAGGTGGCGTCGGTTACGGGGAAAGTGGCCATGGGGTGTCTCCTGACGGCAATCTGAAAGCGGGGGGGATAACTTGTGTTCCCTTCTACCTATGAAGCCACCGCACCCCGGTCAAGGGCAGCACGCGCCAGTGCCGCCGCCACGGCCGCCGGATCCAGCGGCATCAAATGCGCCGTCGCGGTCCACAACAGGGCCGTTTCGATGCGCCGACCGGGGTAAAGCGCGCCCAGCAGATGCGCATAGGCCCCCATCTGGCGCAGCAGCCCCTCGGGCACCTGCGCCGCATCGCGCGGCACGGCACGGTTGGACTTGAAGTCGACGGCCAGAATCCGCTCAGGCGTGATGATCAGCCGGTCGATCAGCCCCCACATCTGCCGCCCGTTCCAGTCGCCCGACAGCGCCACCTCGACCAGCGCCTCACCGCTCAGGATCTCAGCCAGCGCCGGGGCGGCCATCACCGCCATCGCCTCGGCCAGACTGGCCTCGCCGTCGGGCTGCCCCAGGATCAGCGCGCCGCCGTGCAGGGCGCGCTCCGTTTCCGGCAGCGCTGGCAGCTCCTCCAACAGCCGGTGGATCAAACTCCCCCGCGCCAGCGCTACATCCGTCTCATCCCCCGCGCCCGGCAGCGCCTTCGCCCCGCCCAGCGCCGAGGGTGTCAGCGCGCGCAACCCTTCGGGTTCCGGCGGCAGATCGGGCAATTCGGCAAGGTCAGAGCCTTTTTCTGGCGGTTCCGCCCGCGCGCCCAGCGCGGGCCAATCGCCATGCGCGTGGCGCAGCCCCGCCCCGGTCGGCGTGTCCAGCGGCACCGGTGCCAGCGCCGCCATCGCGGTTTCAACCCGGCTGTACCAGCACGGCCCCTCGACGTCGCCCGCCGCACAAACGATCAGCCACCGCTCGGCCCGCGTCAGCGCGACGTACAAAAGCCGGTCGCTCTCTTCCTCGCGCAGCCGCGCGACATCCTCATCCGCCTCACGCTGCTGCAGCGTCGCACCGTCCTTGGTCGCGCGCAGGATCGGCACGCCGCCCACCTCGACCAGCGTCGCCGCGTTTGGCGCTTTGCGCGCTGCCGTGTCAGGCAGGATCACAATCGGCGCTTCCAGCCCTTTCGAGCCATGCACCGTCATCACCCGGATGCTGCGCCCGGCGGATTCCGACTGGCGCTGCACCTCGGCATCCGAAGCCTCAAGCCAGCCCAGAAACCCATCGAGCGACGGGACATGCCCGGTTTCATAGGTCAGCGCCAGATCGACGAAGGCTTCCAGCGCATCTTCAACCTCGGCTCCGAAACGGGCGCGAATCCGCCGCCGCCCGTCATGGCGGGTCAAAATCCGCTCGATCAGCTCATAGGGTCGCAGGAAATCGACCTGCCCGCGCAGATCGTCCAACACCGCGCGCACCGCCGCCAGTGCCGGTTCCTTGCGCAGCCGTTCCCACAGGAACCCCTTGCGGCCATGCGCCAGCCGGAACAGCGCGTCCTCATCCAGCCCGAACAGCGGCGAGCGCAGCGCGACGCCCAGCGACAGATCATCCTCAGGCAGCGCGAGGAACTTGAGCAGCGCGATCAGATCCTGCACCGCCAGCACGTCGCCCAGTTTCAGCCGGTCGGCCCCGGCAATCTCAAGCCCCTCGGCCTTGCACGCCCGGATCAGCGCGTGAAACAGCAAGCGCCGCCGCCGCACCAGGATCAGGAAATCGCCCTCATGCACCGGGCGCGGGCCTTTGCGCGTGTCCAACTGCTCGCCCCGGTCAATGATCGCGCGGATCTGCTGCGCGATCATCCGCGCCAGCTCGACCTCGGCGTTATCCGGCGAGGGGCGGTCGACCGGGCTCTCCCACGGCGTTTCCTCCGGCTTTTCCGGTTTGGGCACGGCGGGCCACAGATCGACCCGCCCCGCCATCGCCGGGAAAAACGCCAGATGCTCGGGCGCGCCGCCAAGGCCGCCGGCCCCGGCCTCGGGCGCAAAGCACTGGTCCACCAGCCGCAGAACCGCGTCCGATGAACGGAAGGAATGCTTCAATTCCTGCAGGCTCAGACCCTGTTCTACCGCCGCCAGCCGCGCGCGAAACTGCTCGCGCGTGCGTTCGAACCCCATCAGATCCGCGCCCTGAAACGAGTAGATCGACTGCTTGCGGTCCCCCACCACAAAGATCGTGCGCAGCTCATCGCGCGCGCCCAGACCGGCAGTGAACTCCTGCGTCAGCAACTCGATCACCCGCCACTGTCCGGGTGAGGTATCCTGCGCCTCGTCCACCAGAATGTGATCGATGCCACCGTCGAGCTTGAACAACACCCACTGCGCGACCTCGCTTTTCGACAAAAGATCGCGCGCCAGACGGATCAGATCGTCGAAATCCAGCCACCCGCGCCGCGCCTTGGCCGCATCGAAGGCCGGCAGCCACAGCCGCGCGAAACGGTGCAGCGCAAAGGCCATATCCCGCGCCGACAGCGCCAGCCGCAGGGCGCGCGCGTCCTCAACCCGCTGACCCAGCGCGTCCAGCGCGTCCAGATCATCCGGCCCGATGCTGGGCGCGGTGCCCTTGGTGACGTGTTTACCGGTCTTGGCGGTGTAGGGTTCCTTGGCCGATGCGCCGGTGAGCAGCTTGCCTTCCAACGCCGGCAAATCCGCCAGCCCCGGCTCGCGCATTCCGCTCAGCGTGTCGGCCAGTTTGTTGTCATTCGGCCCCCCCGTGCGCAGCTTGGGTACCAGACGCGCGAAAAGATCCCCCTCGTCCCCGTCGAAAACAGCCCCCAACAGCTGATCCTCATCAAACCCGCGCGGCAGATCGAACAGCGGGTCCAGATCGGGCATTTCCCCTACAAAAGCGTCTCTATGCTTGCCAAAATCGGCCAGAAGCTTGCCGAATGCCTCTTCGTTCAACCGAACCAACAGCGCGTGCATCGCCCCGGATTCCGGCCCGCGCGCGAAACGGTCCAGCAGTTCCAGCCGCAACTGCTCAAGACTGCGCTCCTCAACCTCGGAGAAGTCCGGCGTCACTGCCGCCTCCAGTGGAAAGCGACGCAGGAGCGACGAACAGAACGCATGAATCGTCTGGATCTTCAGCCCGCCCGGCGTCTCGATCGCGCGGGCAAAGAGGCGACGCGCGCGCGGCAGCAGATCAGGATCGGCGACCTGCTCGCCCATCTCCTGCAGCCGGGCGATCAGCTCGGCATCCTCCAGCATCGCCCATTCACCCAGCCGCTGGAACAGCCGGTTCTGCATCTCGCTGGCGGCGGCCTTGGTATAGGTCAGGCACAACACCCGTTGCGGCGGCGTGCCGTTCAGCAAGAGCCGCGCCACCCGGTCGATCAGCACCTTGGTCTTGCCCGAGCCCGCATTCGCCGCCAGCCAGGTCGAGGCCGAGGGTTCCGCGGCGCGGATCTGGTTCAGCGTGGCCTCATCCATCGGCGTGGCCCACGCGGATCGTCACCGGCTTGTCCGTCACTTCCCATTCCCCCCGGCGCGACAATGCGTCGTAATCGCCGTAATGCGTCTCCAGCTCGACCGCGCGCAGGGCGGTGAAGCCCTGCTCGGGGTCGCGATAGGTCGTGATCAAATCCAACAGCTTGGCCCGGTGTTCCGCCACAGTGCCCGGGTCGCTGGGCGACTCCTGCCGCTTGAAGGCGCTGCCCAGACCGACGAATTCCGCCAGCGTCACGTCGGCAGGGCCAAGGCCAAAGGCATCATCGCCCGCCATCATCGCCAGCAGAACCAGCTGGATGTTGAAGAACTCGATCTGCTTTTTGCTGGGCAGGCTGCCGGTCTTGTAGTCATAGATCTGCAGGCTGCCATCGGGCAGCCGGTCGATCCTGTCGGGCTGGCCGGTCAGTGTGAAGGGCGGATTGGCGAGGGTAATCGCGCCCCGCTCTTCCCGCAGCACCGGCTCGCTGCCCAGTGCCGCGTTCCAGTCGACAAAGTCCCGCGCCGTGCGTTCCAGCCGTGCGCGCCAGTGCAGGCGGGTCGCGACCCAGGGGCAGTGTTCGGCCAAAACAGTCTCTGCGATTGCGAAAAACGCGTCCAGATCGGCAGGCGTGCCGGGTGGATGCGCCTTGACGTAATCGTCGGGCACCTTGTGCAGCACCGTCCCGCGCAGCCGCGCGTCGGCCTGCGGGGCCAGCGGATTGAGCTTGGCCAGCCGCAGGATGCGCTCGGCGTAGATGTGATAGGGATCGCGGATCAGCTTCTCGATCCGCGTCACCGGCAACTCATTCAGCCGCGCCTGCGCGGGTGGGGCCGGGGCGGGACGCGGGCTGCGCGCGGCGCTGGCCGCAGGCACAGCGCGCAGATCGGCCTCCATAGCGTCGGCCAGCGAGAGCCACCGCGCGCCCCGGTCGCGCATCGCGGTCAGCGCGGCCTCGCCGCCCTGCGCCTTCAGCCCGCCGATCAGGTTCGTCAAGCGGTTCAGCCAGCGCGAGGGCACAGTCTCGGCCTCGGCGTTCCGGCGGGCGCGCGACAGCACGACGCGCGGCGCGCAGACGGCTTGCTGGAAGTCATGCGCGGACAGGCCAATCGCCCGCTCGGGCAGCAACAGCCCCGCGTCCAGCCGCATGCGCCGGTTGAACCACGGGTCGGGGCTGGGGGCCGAGGGCCAGGTGCCCTCGGTCAACCCGCCCATGATCACCAGATCGGCCCCCTGCGCGCGCGCCTCCAGCGTGCCCCAGATCATCACCTGCGGATGGCTTTCCAGGACTTCGCGAACCTCGCGGCCAACGAAAAGCGTCTCTAACAAAGCCGAATAGTCACTTCCGAGCATCTCACCGCCAAAGACAGCATGTTCGGTCAGATCGTCGAACAGCGACAGCGCTGCCTCGCCCGCCGCCTCTCTCCACAGCTCGCCGGTGCCGATACCCCCCGCCCCCGCCGCCAGATGTGCGATCAAAGCGGCATGGGCGGCGACCCAGTCGGCCAGCGGGCGCTCTCCCTCACCCGGCAACGCTTCCAGCGCGCCGGTAAGCCAGTCGGCCCAGGCCTTGCGCGCCTCATCACGCGCGGCGAAGCCCTCAAGCGCGGCGCGGTCGGGGAACGGGATCGCTTTGCGCCGCAGGTACAGTTCCAGATCGCGCAGATGCAGCAGATGCGGGCCGCGCTCGGTGGCGCTATGGGCAATGGGGTGTTTGAGCAGGGCAATCAGCGCCTCTGCCGTGACCGGGCGGGTCAGCAGCTCGACGCTCTGGCGCAGGAAACGACCCGGCGCGGACAGCGACAAGGGCCGCCCGGCGCTGTCATCGGGGCGCAGATGCCAGCGGTCGAGCGCGGCAGTGACACGACG
The DNA here is from genome assembly GCF_025949695.1 of Pararhodobacter zhoushanensis. Lineage (NCBI taxonomy): Bacteria > Pseudomonadati > Pseudomonadota > Alphaproteobacteria > Rhodobacterales > Paracoccaceae > Pararhodobacter > Pararhodobacter zhoushanensis. The sequence continues at coordinate 551,926 of NZ_JAPDFL010000001.1, forward strand.
CGCAAGCGTACGATCCGGCGTGATTAGAGCCGCTTTTTGCCCCTGAACCGCCGCGTCGCGCAGGCAGAGCGCGATCGCCAGCGCCTCTTGTCGCGGCGTCGCAGCCTCGATCAGCGACAGTGCCGCCGTAGGGCCGGAAAGGTCGCCCAGCCCCGGCCCATCGCGCAGCCATTGGTCGGTCACCGGCGCCGGGCGCAGCGCCAGCGAGACCAGCGCGTTGCGCGCCGGGTCGGGCGCGCTCGCCTGTGTCCACGGCTGCACGGCGCGGGGTTCTGCGCCGACACCCTCCATTAGGTGCGCATAGCGGAACTGCGGGTGGTCCTCGGATTGCAGGGGATCGTCCAGACTGCGCCAGACCGGCCCCGGCAGCGCGAAGTCGAAGCCCGGCAGCACCAGTGCGCCCTGCGGCAGCCGCGCGACGGCCTGCATCAGCAACGCGGTTGGCCCGCGTGACCCGGTTGACCCGGCGATGATCAGCGGATGGGTCGGCGGTTTCTCGGCCCAGTGCGCCGTTAACCGTTCCACCGCCGCGCGCAATTGCGCCTGCCCGCCGGATGCGGGCCCAAGGAACCGCGCGATCAGCCGAATGAAGCGCAAGGACCGGTCCCAGTGCAGCGAGTGTTGGGACACGTCGAGCTGGTCGAGAATGTCCAGTGTCACGGCCTCGCCCTGCATCTCGTCGAGCAGGCGAAACAGGCTCTCGGCCAGCGAAAACGCGGCAGAAGTCGGCCCCAGATCCGGCTCGGCCTGCAGCAGCTGACGGATCAGTTGCGCCAGTTCCAGACGGGTGCGCAGGGGGGCGTCCGTCTCACCCCCGGCTACTTGACCGATCAACCGGAGGCGCGGCAGAAACCCCGGCCCCTGCGCCATCAGCGCAGCGCGCAGACGTTCCTGCATCCGCGCGGTGTTCACCAAAACCTCGCACCGCGCCAGCGCTTCGGGCGAAAGCCCCGCCACACGTTCGCGCAACCCGCGCGCCAGTTCGGCGGGGAAATCGGCGCCCGGCGCGACACCGAAAACGCGGGGACCGTCGAGCGGTTCAAACATCGGCAAGACGCGCCTCCCAGGCTGGATCATCCGAAGCGAAGGCGACAAGCCGCCCCTCGCCTTCCAAAGAAAACTGCAATGTTAGAGCCTGTTTTGGCCGATCTGCGCCCAGTTTCTCGGGCCACTCGACCAGACACAGCGCTGTCTCGAACGCCTCGGTCAGACCCAGCTCGACCGCCTCGTCGGGATGACTGAGCCGGTAGAGATCGGCATGCCAGATCTCGATCCCGGCCTCATAGGTCTGCACCAAGGTAAATGTCGGCGACGGGATATCTTCATCCACCCCCAGCGCCCGGATCAGCGCGCGCGCGAAATGCGTCTTGCCGGCGCCGATCTGGCCGTCAAGCAACAAGACATCGCCCGCGCCGACGACACCCGCCATCGCCTGCGCGAAGCGGTCGGTGGCGTCGGGATCGGGCAGCGAGAGAGGGGGTGAACGGGTTTCATGCCCGCAGCTTAACGCCCGTGCCGGACCCCCGCCAGAGGGGGGTTCTTGCGACCAAGGCCCCCCGCCGCCATATAGGGCAGGACAATGCGAAAGGCTTGACCATGGCAGAAGACAAGTTTCCCGGCTGGCACGGAACCACGATCCTGGCCGTCAAGCGCGGCGGTGAAGTGGTCGTCGCGGGCGACGGGCAAGTGAGCCTGGGCCAGACGGTGATCAAGGGCTCGGCCCGCAAGGTGCGCCGGATCGGGGCACCGGGACGTGAAGTGGTGGTGGGCTTTGCCGGGTCGACCGCCGACGCGTTTACCTTGCTGGAGCGGCTGGAGAAAAAGCTGGAGGCGAGCCCGGGCCAGCTGACCCGCGCCTGCGTCGAACTGGCGAAGGACTGGCGCATGGACAAATACCTGCGCAATCTTGAGGCCATGCTGATCGTCACCGATGGCGATGACCTGCTGGTCATCACCGGCGCGGGTGACGTGCTGGAACCGGAATATGACATCGCCGCGATCGGCTCGGGCGGCAATTTCGCCGCGGCGGCGGCGCGCGGGCTGATGGAGACCGACCTTCCCGCCGAAGAGGTGGCGCGCAAGGCGATGGCGATTGCCGCGTCGATCTGTGTCTACACCAACGGCAACCTGACCGTGGAGAGCATCCGCAAATGACCGACCTGACCCCCCGCGAAATCGTCAGCGAGCTGGATCGCTTCATCATCGGCCAGGCCGACGCCAAGCGCGCCGTCGCCGTGGCGCTGCGCAGCCGGTGGCGGCGTCGGCAACTGTCTGCGGATCTGCGTGACGAGGTGTATCCCAAGAACATCCTGATGATCGGCCCCACCGGTGTCGGCAAGACCGAGATCAGCCGTCGTCTGGCCAAGCTGGCCAAAGCGCCCTTCCTGAAGGTCGAGGCGACGAAGTTCACCGAAGTCGGCTATGTCGGCCGCGATGTCGAGCAGATCATCCGCGATCTGGTGGATGCGGCGATGGCGATGACCCGTGAGGCGATGCGCGAAGATGTCCGTGCCCGGGCGCAGGCGAATGCGGAAGAGCGGGTGCTGGATGCGATTGCGGGCAAGGACTCGCGCTCGGGCACGCGGGATCTGTTCCGCAAGAAGCTGCGCGCCGGTGAGCTGGACGACACGATGATCGAGCTGGAAATCGCCGACGCCGCGCCGTCGATGCCGATGCTGGAACTGCCGGGCATGCAGGCGCAGGGGATGAATCTGGGCGATCTGTTCGGCAAGGCGTTCGGCGGGCGCACGACCAAGAAACGCATGACGGTGATGGAAAGCCACGACATCCTGCTGAGCGAAGAGGCCGACAAGCTGCTGGACGAGGAGGCGGTGAAGGTCGCCGCCGTCGAGGCGGTCGAGCAGAACGGCATCGTGTTTCTGGACGAGATCGACAAGGTCTGCGCGCGGGCCGAAACGCGCGGGGCGGATGTGAGCCGGGAAGGTGTGCAGCGCGATTTGCTGCCGTTGATCGAGGGCACGACGGTTTCCACCAAGCACGGGCCGGTCAAGACGGATCATATCCTGTTCATCGCGAGCGGTGCGTTTCACGTCGCCAAGCCGTCGGATCTGCTGCCGGAACTGCAGGGGCGTCTGCCGATCCGGGTCGAGCTGCGGGCGCTGACCGAGGATGACTTTGTGCGCATCCTGACCGAGACGGACAACGCGCTGACCCGGCAGTATACCGCGCTGATGAAGACCGAGGAGGTCGAGGTGAGCTTCACCGAAGACGGCATCCACGCGCTGGCGCGGATCGCGGCCGAGGTGAACACGGCGGTCGAGAATATCGGCGCGCGGCGGCTCTATACGGTGATGGAACGGGTGTTCGAGGAGCTGAGCTTTGCCGCGCCGGACCGGGGCGGACAATCGGTGGTGGTGGACGCGGCTTTTGTCGAGAAGAACATCGGCGAACTGTCGCGCTCGACCGATCTGAGCCGCTACGTGTTGTAATGTCCCACGATGGGACGAAGCCGTCCCATGAACAAAAACAGGGGGTTAGCGCCGCGCGTTAACCCCCTGTTCACTTGTTCTTGCGCTCAAGCCAGCAGCGCGCAGGCGTAGAAGTCGGTGTCATCGGTTGCTTGCTCAAGCGTGGACCCGGCCTTTTGCAGCACGCGCGCCGACGCCGGGTTGTCGCGTGAGACACCGCCGATCAGGTGTAGTGGGGCCGCCCGTTGCGCCACGTCGAGCAGACCGCAAACCAACTCGGTCGCATAGCCGCGGCCCCAGACGGCTTGATCCAGAAGATAGCCAAGATGCAGACTTGGAACCGGGTCGGCCGTCGTGTTCAGGATCAGCAGCCCGACCAATTCGTGTCCGTTCAACCCACGCAGAACAAACACGTCGCTTTCAACGGCCCGGTCGTCGATCCACGCCGACACCGTCTGTCCCGTCGCCTGACGCTGCATTGATGGGGGAAGATCGCCCAGAACCCCGGCCGACAGAAGGGTGTCGAGCTCATCTTCCAACGCGCGGCGCTGTGCGGGGTCACACAGGATCGGCGCCCAGCGGACAACAGACAACCGCTCGGTGGCAAAATCGGCAATCGGCGCCGGATGGGGTGTCATTCGTCAACCAGATAGGGTGCGAGCCTTTCGCGCACCGCGTCCGGCATCGGGGCCGAGGCGCGGGTTTTGGGGTCGAAGAACACCTCGGTCAGGTCATAGGTCGCGTGCAGCGCGCCGGTTTCGGCGTGGATCATGCGCAGATGGAAGGTCATCGACCGGCCCCCCAACCGCTTGACCGCGCCGTCGATGATCACCCCGTCACCGGCCTTCAGCTCCTTGATGAAATTCGTTTCGGCCTTGGCCGAGACGATGTGGACACCGTGTTCCTCGAGCATCCACGAGATGGGAATGCCAAGGCTGGTGTACAGAAAGAACGACGCGTCATCGAAGAACGGCGCGTAGTGGCGGACGTTCATGTGGCCGAAAATGTCGTGGTGCCACGGGTGGACCACGGCGCGCAGCAGTTCGGGGCGGGGGGCAACGGGATCAGACATTGAGCGTGCGTTTCTCGACATAAACACCGTAGATCGTGGTCAGGATCGACGCGCCGACCATCATCGCCACCCAGTTCGCCATGGCAGCCCAAAGCAGGCCCAGCGGCACGGAAACATCGGCGAGGAAAGACGCGGGAAGGTTGATCAGCCCGCTGCCGACAATCGTGATGATCCCCAGCAAGATCAGCGACGCGCCGCCGTCCTTGGTGGCGGACCATGCCTCTTTCAGCTTCAGGCGGTTCTCGATTGCTGCGGCGGGCAGGACAGGAGACAGACGGTAGGCGAGCCAGATCACGGGGAAAAAGACGATCACGGCGGACAAAATCCCGGCGGCCATGTGGGACTGGGAGCCCGGGCTGAGCACAATGAAGGCGACCACCCCGGCGAGCAGTCCCAGCGGGATCGCCACGATTGCAATGGTCAGGCTGTAAAAGAACCCGGCGACGATATAGCGCCAGATCGCGCTGCCGCTAAAGCGCGGGACAAAAGCGCCCGGCTCTTCTTCCAGCAGGATGTAGCGGTGCCACGCGACGACGACCCACAGGCCGATGATGATCTGCGCGATGTTCAGCAAGAGCAGGCCGGGCGAGGTGAAGACGGCGGGCATGACGGCGTCCGTCGTCGTTGCCGCAGGCGGGTTAAAATACGCAGCACCGGTGAGCTGCAGCAGCACTACCATCACCAGCAGCGCCACGCCGCCGATCCGCAACACGGTGTTGAAATTGCCAAAGACCATGCGCACTGCATGGGTAAAAATCTCGATGCCGCGCATCCTGAACACTCCTTAAACGATGCTGCACTCTCCCCCGATCCCCTCAAGGGTGTCAATTGCCGTTCCCGGCCCGGTTGCAACGCGCCGGGGTGTTGCGCAGGCGGGGTAAAGCGGATAGCCAGTGGCCGTTCAATCCTTGGAGATTTGCCCATGTCCGCGCCCAAGAAAGTCGTGCTGGCCTATTCTGGCGGGCTCGATACCTCGATCATCCTGAAATGGCTGCAAACCGAATACGGTTGCGAGGTTATCACCTACACCGCCGATCTCGGCCAGGGCGAGGAGCTGGAACCGGCGCGCGCCAAGGCCCTGATGATGGGCATCAAGGAAGAGAACATCCATATCATGGATGTTCGCGAGGAATTCGTGCGCGACTTCGTGTTCCCGATGTTCCGCGCCAATGCCGTGTATGAGGGGCTCTATCTGCTGGGCACCTCGATCGCGCGCCCGTTGATTTCCAAACATCTGGTCGAGCTGGCGCACAAGCATGGCGCCGATGCCGTGGCGCATGGCGCGACCGGCAAGGGCAACGATCAGGTTCGCTTCGAGCTCAGCGCCTATGCGCTGGACCCGTCGATCCGCGTGATCGCGCCCTGGCGTGAGTGGGATCTGTCGAGCCGCACCAAGCTGCTGGAATTCGCCGAACAGCACCAGATTCCGATTGCCAAGAACAAGCGCGGCGAAGCGCCGTTCTCGGTCGATGCGAACCTGCTGCACACCTCGTCCGAGGGGCGCATTCTGGAAGACCCGGGTGTCGAGGCCCCCGATTACGTCGCCCAGCGCATCACCGCTGTCGAAGACGCGCCCGATACGCCCGAGTTCATCGAGATCGCCTACGAGCGGGGCGATCCGGTTGCGATCAACGGCGAGGCGATGTCGCCGGCGACGATCCTGACCAAGCTGAACGAGATTGGTGGCAAGCATGGTATCGGCCTGCTCGACTTTGTGGAAAACCGCTTCGTCGGCATGAAATCGCGCGGGGTCTATGAGACGCCGGGCGGCACGATCATGCTGGAAGGCCATCGCGGCATCGAACAGATCACGCTGGATGCGGGCGCGGGTCATCTGAAAGATCTCGATCATGCCGCGCTATGCCGAGCTGATCTACAACGGCTTCTGGTTCTCGCCCGAGCGTGAGATGCTGCAGGCGCTGATCGACAAGAGCCAGGAGCATGTGTCCGGCACGGTCAAGCTGAAGCTCTACAAGGGCTCGGTGCGGACCGTGGCGCGCTGGTCCGAGCATTCGCTCTACAGCGAGGCGCATGTGACGTTCGAAGACGACGCCGGTGCGTATGACCAGAAAGACGCCGCCGGGTTCATCCGCCTGAACGCGCTGCGTCTGAAGCTGATCGCCACGCGCAATGCGCGGGTGGCGGGGAAAGAGTAAACCTTTCCCAACGGTGCAATGAAAAAAACGGGTCGCGGAAACGCGGCCCGTTTTCTTGTTGAGGTCGTCCAGGAGGAGGTCAGCGGTCAGCCTGAGGGGGAACAATCAGCCTGACCGCCGGGTCGAACAGCCCGAAGGCTGCATCCGGTATGGTCCTGAGACCCGGTGAGCCAGTAACGACGATCGCTGCCAGGAAACCGTCGAACCGGGGGTCACCGCCGGTAGATCACATCATCAGCGCGAAGATCCCGATCCACATCAGCGAACCAACGGCGACGGCCAGCGCGATGCCAGCACCGGCAGGCAAGGACGTGCCTTGCTGTTGGGCGGGCGTGTACGGGGTGGCGGCGGTATCGGCACGAGTGTTCATGTCGCGGTCTCCAGATCCTGAGCCACACGATAGCGGCACATCTCTGAAGAAACGCTTAACGGCGGCAAAAAGATGGCAAGGATCGGGCGATTCTGCGCGGGGGTACGGTCAACCGGCGAGAAGTTGCTCAACTTTGGCGCGATCTGGCATCGCCGGGGCCGCGCCGGGCTGCGTCACTTGCAGGGCAGCGGCGGCGGCGGCGTAGCGCAGGGCCTGGGCGGGGGTCGCGCCCCGGTCGAGCGCGGCGGCGAGCGAGCCGGCGAAACAGTCACCCGCGCCGGTGGTATCGACGGGGGTGACGGGGAAAGAGGGTTGGAAAAGCGGCTCTGTGCCTGCAGAAATCCACTCGGCACCCTGTGCGCCACGGGTGACGATCACCGCCTCGACAGGCTGATCGGGCAGCGCAGTGCCGGTGGATTTCACCAGCGCGGCGGCTTCTCCGGCGTTGACCAGCAGATGCGTCACATGGGGCAGGATGGCGCGCAGCGGGTCCGGCGCGAAGGGGGCGGCGGAGTAGAAGACGCGCAGGCCCCGGGCGCGGGCGATCCGGGCGGCTTCAACTTGATGCGAGGTCTCATTCTGCACCAGCAGACAATCGCCCGGCTTTGCCGTCGCCAGCGCCGCGTCGATCATCGCCAGATCCTGCGCCTGATTGGCGCCGGGATGGATGATGATCTGATTCTCGCCCGCGTCATCGACGGCCACGATGGCGTGGCCCGTCCCCTGCCTGACCCGCGCAATGCGGTCCAACGCGATGCCGTGGGCGGTCAGCTGCGCCTCGATCCACGCGTCGCCCCGACCCACGGCACCGATATGCACGACCTTTGCCCCAGCCCTGAGCGCCGCGACGCTCTGGTTGACGCCCTTGCCGCCCAGTCCGGGGGTGTGCGAGCTTGCCGAGAGCGTCTCGCCCGCCTGCGGTAGCGCAGGCAGGCGGTAGACGTGGTCGATGTTGATCGAGCCGAGGCAGAAGACGGTCATTTCGAGACGTGACCCACGCGGCAGGCGGCCATGACGGCCATGTTCATGATGTCATTGACCGTCGCCCCGGTGGACAGGATCTGAATCGGCTTGGGCACGCCGGTCAGGATGGGGCCGATCACCGTGGCCCCGGCCATTTCCTGCATCAGCTTGACCGAGATCGAGGCCGAATGCCGGGCCGGGCAGACGAGGATATTCGCCGGGCCGGTGAGGCGCGAAAACGGATACGCTTCGGCGGCCTTGGGGTTGAGGGCGACGTCGACGGTCATCTCGCCCTCATACTCGAAATCGACGCCGCGCCGGTCGAGCACGTCAGGAGCGACGTGCATTTTCTCGGACCGTTCCGAAATCGGATAGCCGAAGGTCGAGAAGCTGACGAAGGCCACGCGCGGCTCGATCCCCAGACTGCGCGCCACCCCCGCCGAGCGGATGGCGATGTCGGCCAGATCCTCTTCCTCGGGCCATTCATGCACCAGCGTATCGGCGATCAGCACGATCCGGCCCTTGTGCAGCAGCACCGAGACACCGACCGCACCATCCTGCGCGCGCGCGTCGAAGACGTGGTTGATCATGTCCATGACCAGCGCCGATTTGCGCGTCGCCCCGGTGACCAGCGCGTCGCCATGCCCGTGCTGAAGCATCAGCGCCGAGAAGATGTGCCGGTCGCGGGTGGTCATGCGATGGACGTCGCGTTGGTCGAAGCCTTTGCGTTGCAGGCGTTTGTAGAGATAGTTCTTGTACACCTCGAGGTGGCGCGTGTTGGCGGCATTCACCACCGTCAGTTCGCGCACCGCGTCGGCCAGACCGGCGGTTTCCAGACGGCGTTTGACGTCTTCCTCCTGGCCCACCACCAGCGCCTTGCCCAGACCGGCGCGCTGATAGGCGACGGCGGCGCGCAGCACGCGCTCGTCATCGCCTTCGGCAAAGATCATCCGCGATTGCGCCTGACGGGCGCGAGCGAACAGGCTCTGCTGGATCGAGGCCGTCGGGTCCATGCGCGAGCGCAGGGTGTGGCGGTAGGCGTCCATGTCGATGATCGGACGGCGCGCGACGCCGGTGTCCATGCCCGCCTTGGCGACGGCGGGCGGGATCACGTAGATCAGGCGCGGATCAAACGGCGTGGGGATGATGTAATCGCGGCCAAAGCTGAGCTTGCGACCGTAGGCCATGGCGACCTCATCGGGCACGTCTTCACGCGCGAGTTCGGCCAGCGCACGGGCGCAGGCGATCTTCATCTCATCGTTGATCGCCCGGGCGTGGATATCCAGCGCGCCGCGGAACAGGTAGGGGAAGCCGAGGACGTTATTGACCTGATTGGGATAATCCGAGCGCCCGGTGGCGACGATGGCGTCGGCGCGCACGGCATGGGCCTCTTCCGGCGTGATCTCAGGATCGGGGTTGGCCATGGCGAAGATGACCGGGTTGTCGGCCATGGATTCGACCATCGCGGGCGTCACCGCCCCCTTGGCCGATACGCCAAGGAACACATCCGCCCCGCGCATCGCCTCTTCCAGCGTGCGGGCGTCGGTGGTGGCGGCATGGGCCGATTTCCACTGGTTCATACCCTCGCTGCGGCCCTGATAGATCACGCCCTTGGTGTCGCACATGATGCAGTTGTCATGCTGCGCGCCCATCGACTTGAGCAGTTCCAGACAGGCGATCCCGGCGGCCCCTGCCCCGTTCAGGACGATCTTCACATTCTCGATCTTCTTGCCGCTGATCTCCAGCGCGTTGATCAGTCCGGCGGCGCAGATCACGGCGGTGCCGTGCTGGTCATCGTGAAACACCGGAATGTCGCAGAGTTCCTTGAGGCGCTGCTCGATGATGAAACACTCGGGCGCCTTGATGTCCTCAAGATTGATGCCCCCGAAGGTGGGGGACATCAGGTGCACGGCCTTGATGATCTCGTCCGCGTCTTCGGTCGCCAGCTCGATGTCGATGGCGTTGACGTCGGCGAAGCGTTTGAACAGGACCGCCTTGCCCTCCATCACCGGCTTGGAGGCCAGCGCGCCCAGATTGCCCATGCCCAGAATGGCGGTGCCGTTCGATATCACGGCGACCATGTTGCCCTTGACGGTATAGTCATAAGCAAGCCCCGGATCGCGGGCGATCGCCTCGACGGGAACCGCCACACCGGGCGAATAGGCCAGCGACAGGTCGCGCTGGGTGGCCATCGGCGTGGTGGCGACGATCTCGTATTTGCCGGGGGTCGGCTCGAAATGATAGGCCAGCGCCTCTTCAGGCGTGATGCGGGACTTGCGGGACATGGGGCCTCCTCCAACAGAGGTTCTGCATAGCGCGGGCGTGCGCATCGAACAACGCGGGAATCGGGCCTTTTCGGCGGTCGGGGGTTTTGTAGGGTCGCGCCGATGACGGGGAGAGTTCAGTGAACGACGCGCAAGTCACGGTGCCAGCCGGTGTAACGCCGATGATGGCCCAATTTCTGGAAATCAAAGCCCAGCACGCCGATGCGCTGCTGTTTTACCGCATGGGCGATTTCTATGAGATGTTCTTTGACGACGCGGTGGCGGCCTCGGCCGCGCTGGACATTGCGCTGACCAAGCGCGGCAAGCATCTGGATGAAGACATTCCGATGTGCGGCGTGCCGATCCATGCCGCCGAGGGCTATCTGCTGACGCTGATCCGCAAGGGATTCCGCGTGGCGATTGCCGAACAGATGGAAGACCCCGCCGAAGCCAAGAAGCGCGGCTCGAAATCGGTGGTGCGGCGCGAGGTGGTGCGGCTGGTGACGCCGGGCACGCTGACCGAGGATGCGCTGCTGGAACCCCGGCGGCACAACTTTCTGGCCGCCTGGGCGGATATTCGCGGCGAGGCGGCGCTGGCCTGGGCGGATATTTCCACCGGCGAGCTGCGCGTGGTTCCCTGCCCGCGCGTGCGGCTGGCACCCGAGCTGTCGCGGCTGGGCGCGCGCGAGCTGGTGGTGCCCGAGGACATGGCCGGTGAGCTGCGCGAGATGGCGGGCGAGATGGCGCTGGCGCTGGCCGAGCGGGGCCGCGCAAGCTTTGACAGCGCGGCCGGGACCAAGCGGCTGTGCGCGCTGTTCGGGGTGAGCACGCTGGATGGGTTCGGCAGCTTCACGCGCGAGGAGATCGCGGCGCTGGGGGCCTTGGTCGATTATCTGGACCTGACGCAAAAAGGCCGGATGCCACTGTTGCGCACGCCGGTGAAGGAAAGCGCCGGCGCGGCGATGCAGATCGACGGGCCGACGCGGCGCAATCTGGAACTGACGCAGGCGTTGGCCGGGGGGCGTGAGGGCTCGTTGTTGGCCTCGATTGATACCACGGTCACGGCGGGGGGTGCGCGGCTGCTGGAGCGGCGGGTTTCCAGCCCCTCGTGCGATCTGGGGGTGATCCGGGCGCGGCTGGCGGCGGTCGAGGCGCTGGTGGGCGATGATTTGTTGCGCGGTGACCTGCGCGCGGCCCTGAAGGCGGTGCCGGATATTGACCGGGCGCTGTCGCGGCTGGCGCTGGAGCGCGGCGGGCCGCGCGATCTGGCGATGCTGCGCAGTGGCTTGGCGCAGGCCGGGCTGCTGGCGGGCATGCTGGCCGGGGATCTGCCGGACGTGCTGGTCAGCGCGCGGCGGGCATTGGTCGGGCATGACGAATTGGCCGGGCTGCTGGAGGGCACGCTAGCGCAGGATCCGCCGCTGATGGTGCGGGACGGCGGGTTTATCGCGTCTGGCGTAGACGCCGATCTGGACGCCGCGCGCGAGCTGCGCGACGAGGGGCGCAGCGTGATCGCGCGGATGCAGGCGGAGTATGCGACCGAGACGGGGATTTCGGGGCTGAAGATCAAGCATAACAACGTGTTGGGGTATTTTATCGAGACGACCTCGACCCACGCCGAAAAGATGCTGTCGGCCCCGTTGAACGAACGCTTCATGCACCGGCAGACCACGGCCAATCAGGTGCGGTTCACCACGCTGGCGCTGTCCGAGATGGAGACCAAGATCCACAACGCGGGCGCGCGGGCGCTGGAGATCGAGAAACGGCTGTTCGAGGAGCTGCGCGGCGCGGTGATGGCTGCGTCCGCGAAGGTACATGGTGCGGCGCGGGCGCTGGCTGAGGTGGACGTGACGAGCGCGTTTGCCGAACTGGCGCGGGTACGCGACTGGGCGAAGCCACGCGTCGATGACAGCCGGGCCTTTGTCGTCGAGGCCGGGCGGCATCCGGTGGTCGAGGCGGCGCTGGCGCGGGCCGGGCAGCCCTTTGTCGCCAACGGGCTGGATCTGGAGCCCGGCGACAAGGGTGCCGCTGTGTGGCTGGTCACAGGGCCGAACATGGCCGGTAAATCGACCTTCCTGCGCCAGAACGCGCTGATCGCCATTCTGGCGCAGGCCGGGGGCTATGTGCCCGCGCGCGCGGCGCATATCGGCATGGTCGAGCAGGTGTTCAGCCGTGTGGGGGCCTCGGACGATCTGGCGCGGGGGCGGTCGACCTTCATGGTCGAGATGGTCGAGACGGCGGCGATCGTGAATCAGGCCGGGCCGCGGGCCTTTGTGATCCTGGATGAGATCGGGCGCGGCACGGCGACCTATGACGGGTTGTCGATTGCCTGGGCGGTGCTGGAGCATCTGCACAGCGTGAACCGCTGCCGCGCGTTGTTTGCCACCCATTATCACGAGATGGTCGGGCTGGCCGACCGGCTGGAGGGCGTGGAGAACGCCACCGTCGCGGTGCGCGAGTGGGAGGGCGATGTGGTCTTTCTGCACGAGGTGCGCAAGGGTGCGGCGGATCGCAGCTATGGCGTGCAGGTGGCACGCCTTGCCGGGCTGCCGGATGCGGTGATCGTGCGGGCGCGCGAAGTGCTGGAGATGCTGGAGCGCGGCGACGAGGGGCAGCGCGGGGCGACGACGCTGATCGACGATCTGCCGCTGTTCGCGATGAGCGCCCCTGCCCCGGTCAGGAAAGCAGCGCCCAAGGTGTCGGTGGTCGAGGAGCGGCTGAAAGACGTGCATCCCGACGCGCTGAGCCCGCGCGAGGCGCTGGCGTTGCTGTATGAGCTGCGGGGCTTGCTGGGCGGGGCGTAGGTCGGGGTTTCACCCCGACCTCCGTGGCCCGCGATGTCGGGGTGAAACCCCGACCTACGGGGCCGCCCGAGGGTGGGCGGCCGTTTGCTTTACTTGGCAGGCGTGGACGAAACGCCGACCTGCGCGGGGCGCAAGAGGTGCTCGTGCAGGCGGAAGCCTTCGGTGACGACCTGGACGATCTGTCCGGCCTTGGTGCCGGGCACCGGGGCTTCGAACATCGCCTCGTGGAAATGCGGGTCGAACGCGTCGCCAACCTCGGGCGCGACGCGCACGATGCCGTGGCGGGAGAAGATGTTGGTCAGCTCGCGCAGGGTCAGATCCAGACCGTCGACCATGCCTTTGGCGCGGTCGCGGGTTTCGTCGTCGATCAACGACAGGGCCTGACCCAGATAGTCATAGACCGCCAGCATGTCGCGGGCGAGCTTCTGGCCACCGTAGATGCCAGCCTCGCGTCGGTCTTTTTCGCTGCGCTTGCGGAGGTTCTCCAGGTCAGCGAGCGAGCGCATCAGACGGTCACGCATCTCACCGCGCTCGACCTCGAACGCGGCATGCGCGGCGTCGAGGGCCGCGTGAAGATCGAGGGCTTCGGGAGCCTCGGTTTCGGCGCCGGTCTCAGCCGGGGTTTCCTGGGAGTCAGCCATATGTTCCTCGTGTCAATCGGAACCCAGCTCGGTCAGCATGCGGCCGACGAGTTGGGCAGTGTAGTCTACAATCGGCACGATGCGTCCGTAGTTCAGTCGCGTGGGACCGATCACGCCGACCGCGCCGACAATCTTGCTGTCGGCGTTCATATATGGAGAAACGACCAGAGTGGAACCCGTTAGCGAAAAAAGCTTGTTCTCGGCGCCAATGAAAATGCGCACGCCCTCACCTTTTTCGGTGTGCTCCAGCACTTCAGCGATGTCACGCTTGCGTTCGAGGTCATCGAACAGCTCGCGGATGCGCTGAAGGCTGTCGGAATCGGTCTGTTCCAGCAGGTTCGCACGGCCCCGGACGATCAGGCGTTCGTGACGTTCGCCCTGATGTTCCCACAGCGCCATGCCGCGCTCGATCAGGTCCGTGGCGATCGAGTCGATCTCGCGCCGGCCCGCCGCGATTTCGGTGCGCATCTTGTGGCGCAGTTCGGTCAGGGTGAGGCCGGCGGCGAGGGCGTTGATGAAATTGACCGCTTCGCGCAGGGCCGAGGGCAGCAGACCCGGCGGCGGGGTGAAGACGCGGTTTTCGACCTGACCATCGGCGAAAACCAGCACGACAAGGGCGCGGTCGTTGGAGATGGGCACGAACTCGATGTGCTTGATCGGCGCTTCGTGTTTCGGCGCAAGGACCAGCGAGGCACCGCGGGTGATGCCCGACAGCGCGTTGCCGACGCGGTCCAGCAGCGTGGTGACGTCACGTTCGTTGGACTGGCGCGTGGCCTCAAGGCGTTCGCGGTCAGCGGTGGTGACGGGGTCAACCTCGAGCAGCGCATCGACGAACAGCCGCAGCCCCTGCTGGGTGGGCACCCGGCCCGCCGAGATATGCGGGCTTTCCAGCAGGCCAAGGTATTCCAGATCGTTCATCACGTTGCGGATCGTCGCGGGCGAGAGTTTTTCATTAAAATCACGCGTGATGGTGCGCGAGCCGACGGGTGTGCCGGATTGCAGATAGCTGTCGACCACCCGGCGAAACACTTCGCGGGCGCGGTCGTTGAGGTCATGAAAGGCAGTCTGATCAGCTGGCATGGGCACCGATGCACTCTGTTGGCGCGTCAATCCGGTTGCAACGACGGTTGCGCCCCCTGTATCTGGGTCTCCAGATCATAAGAGGAAACGGACATGCGTCCTTCTGGAAGACACTTAGATGAAATGCGGGCAGTTTCAATCGAAACCGGCGTGATGCGGCATGCTGAGGGCTCGTGCCTGATCAAAGTCGGCAACACGCATGTTTTGTGCACGGCCTCGGTTGAAGAGCGCACGCCGCCGTTTTTGAAGAACACCGGGCTGGGCTGGGTGACGGCAGAGTATGGCATGCTGCCGCGCGCCACCAACACGCGCAACCGTCGCGAGGCAGCGCAGGGCAAGCAGGGCGGAAGAACGGTTGAAATTCAACGTCTTATCGGTCGGTCACTGCGCGCGGGGATTGACCGTTCGGCACTGGGTGAGCGGCAGATCACTGTCGACTGCGACGTGATCCAGGCGGATGGCGGCACGCGCTGCGCGTCGATCACCGGCGGCTGGGTGGCGCTGCGGCTGGCGATCAACACGCTGATGAAGACCGGTGCGATCAAGTCGGACCCGATGATCGGGCATGTCGCGGCGGTTTCTTGCGGTATTTATGCCGGGCAGCCGGTGCTGGATCTGGATTACGATGAAGACAGCGTTGCCGGTGTCGACGGGAATTTCGTCATGCTGGACGACGGGCGCCTGATCGAAGTGCAGATGTCGGGCGAAACGACGGTGTTTGGCCGTAGCGAACTGGGGACGATGCTGGATCTCGCGGAAAAAGGCATGGCCGGACTGGTGGCAGCGCAAAAGGCGGCGTTGTGAGCCTGGCGGGCACCACCCTGCTGTTCGCGACGCATAACGCGGGCAAGGTTGAAGAAATGCGGCAACTGCTGTCTCCCTACGGGGTGACAGTGGTGTCCGCTGCCGAGCGCGGTTTGCCCGAACCGGAAGAGACCGAAGACAGCTTTGTCGGCAACGCGCGGATCAAGGCCCACGCCGCCGCGAAGGCGACGGGGTTGGTGGTGTTGGCCGACGACTCGGGGCTGTGCGTCGATGCGCTGGACGGCGCGCCCGGGGTCTATACGGCCGACTGGGCGGAAGGGCCTGGCGGACGGGATTTCATGCGGGCAATGGAGAAGACACGCGCGGCTTTGGGCGACGCGCCAGAACCTTGGGGCGCCGAGTTTCGCTGCACACTGGTGATGGCGTGGCCGGACGGGACGGATGAGGTTTATGAAGGCGTCGTTCGCGGCACTTTGGTTTGGCCCATCCGTGGCGCGCAGGGGCATGGGTATGACCCGATGTTCGTGCCCGAGGGCGAGGATGTGACCTTTGCCGAGATGACCGCAGCGCAAAAGAATGCGTTGTCCCATCGCGCACGCGCGTTGCAGGCACTCATCGGGGCTCGTTTCACGTGAAACACTCCGGCCCGGATGATTGGCGAAACGGCGGGTTTGGGCTGTACGTCCACTGGCCGTTTTGCGCGGCCAAGTGCCCGTATTGCGATTTCAACAGCCATGTGGCCAAGGAAATCACCCATGACGCGTGGCGCGAGGCCTACGTGGCCGAGATCGCGCGATGGGCTGAACGGACGCCGGGGCGCGTGCTGACGTCGATCTTTTTCGGCGGTGGCACCCCGTCGCTGATGGAGCCCGAGACGGTTGCGGCGGTGATCGATGCAGCCAAGACGGCGTGGACCCCGGCCAATGATCTGGAAATCACGCTGGAAGCGAATCCCACATCCGTCGAGATGGGCCGATTTCAAGGCTTTGCGGATGCCGGGGTGAACCGGGTCTCACTGGGCGTGCAGGCACTGGATGACGAGGCCTTGCGGCTGTTGGGTCGTCGGCACAGCGTGGCTGAGGCGATGGCGGCCTGGGATGTGGCGAATACGGTCTTTTCACGCACCAGTCTGGATCTGATCTACGCACGCCAGTTTCAGGAACAAGAGGCGTGGCGGCGTGAGTTGACCACCGCCTTGTCCCTGAAGCCGACGCATCTGTCGCTGTACCAACTGACCATTGAAGACGGCACCGCGTTTGGCGATCGGTGGGCGAACGGAAAGCTGCCCGGCCTGCCGAGCGAAGACCGGGGCGCCGACCTGTGGGACATTACCCAAGACATGTGCGGATCTGCCGGTTTGATGGCCTATGAGGTTTCGAATCATGCCGTTGCGGGCGAGGAATCGCGCCACAATCAGGTCTACTGGCGCTATGGCGATTATGTCGGCATCGGGCCGGGCGCGCATGGACGGATCTCATCCCCGCGCGGACGGAGCGCGACCGTTGCCGAGCGCGCGCCGATTGGGTGGTTGAGTTCCATTCAGAAGCGCAGCCCAGCGGTCGATGAAAGCGCCATCGAGCCCGAAGAACAGGCCATGGAATACCTGATGATGGGGATGCGTCTGTCGGAAGGGATAGATCTTGAGCGCTTTGCCCAGATGAAAGGCCGTCCCCTTGAGGAGACGGCCGTGGTTCAACTGGAAGAGTTGGGTCTGGTCACGCGGAAAGACGGGCGCTTGGCGGTGACGGCATCTGGCAGACCGGTGCTCAACAGCGTGCTGCGCGCCCTGTTCTGAGGCGTGTCAGCGCACCGAGGACAAAAGTTGGCAGAGTTGGTCGAGTTGATCGAGCGTCTTGTACCGGATCGTCACCTGCCCCTCGCCCCCTGCCCTATGGTCAATGACCACGCCCATCTGCAGATTGGCTGAGAGATCTTCCTCAAGCGCACGCGTGTCCGCGTCTTTCTGTCGGTTCTCACGCGGGGAATTGGTGCTGGTGCGCGGGTTGGTGGCGATGCGGCGCGCGAGGTCTTCGGTTTCGCGTACCGAGAGCCCTTCACCGGCCACCTTCAGTGCCAGCGCAATCGGGTTTTCGGCAGTGACCAGGGCGCGCGCGTGTCCGGCGCTGATCGTACCGGCAATGACCATGTTCTGCACATCTTGCGGAAGGTTCAGCAATCTCAACAGGTTAGCGATGTGGCTGCGGCTCTTGCCAAGCGCCTCGGCGACGCGCTCCTGGGTATGGCCAAAGCGGTCAATCAGTTGCCGATAGCTGGCGGCCTCTTCAATCGCGTTCAATCCTTCGCGCTGGATGTTCTCGATAATTGCGACTTCGAGAACTTCCTGATCGTTGAACTCACGAATCAGAACAGGGATTTCGGCCAGTTGTGCCAATTGCGCCGCGCGCCAACGGCGTTCGCCGGCGACGATTTCATACATCCCCGGCAGGTTCGGCGCGGGACGCACCACCAGCGGCTGAACGATGCCCTTCTCACGGATGGAATCAGACAGTTCTTTGAGCGCGCGCTCGTCAAACTTGCGGCGCGGCTGATCGGGGTTTGCGCGAATTGATTCAACAGGGAGCGAGATCGACGTTGCGCCGCTGAACTTCCTTCGGTGTGAGAGGGTCGTTAACCCCCGCATCGATGCCAATATCGGCCATCAGCGCGGTCAGACCACGGCCCAACCCGCGACGCTCTGGTTTCCGTTCGGTCATGTCAGGCTTCCTCACGCAGATCGTGGTTATTCTTCAGGAACTCCCGCGCAAAGGCACGGTAGGCCATCGATCCTTTGGACAGTGGATCATAGGTCAAAGCGGGAACCGCAAAAGACGGCGCTTCGCTGAGGCGGACGTTCCGCGGAATCACGGTTTCATAGACCAAAGCGCCCAGCGTATCGCGGGCGTCGCGTTCGACCTGTTGCGACAGATTGTTGCGTTGATCGTGCATGGTGAGCAAAACACCTTCAACGCGCAGGTCGGGATTGGCCGTTTGCCGGATCTCACGGATGGTGAGCATCAACTGTGACAGGCCTTCGAGCGCAAAAAACTCGCTCTGCAGCGGGATCAACACCGCATGCGACGCGACCAACGCATTTACGGTGAGCAGATTCAGCGACGGCGGGCAGTCAATCAGGATGTAATCGAAGGCAAACGGTGCAAGCGACGCACTGGCGAGTCCATCGCGCAACAGATAGCTGCGTTTGTTGACGTTATAGAGCTGAACGTCAGAAGAGGACAGTTCCGTCGTGGAAGGGATGACGTAGACGCCCTGCGTTTCGGTCTGAACCACGACAGAGCCCGGGTCAGCATCCCCGAGCAACAGGTCATAGATTGTCCGGCTACGCTGATCCAGACCGATGCCAAGACCGGTCGACGCGTTGCCCTGGGGATCCATATCGACGACAAGCACCCGCTTTCCAAGCTCTGCGAGACTCGCCGCGAGATTGATGGCCGTCGTCGTCTTGGCGACTCCGCCCTTTTGGTTGGCGATGGCTATCGTCTTCATGTTCATATGTCCAATGGTCGCAGGTCGCGTACAATCAGGATCGTGCTGTCGGGGTCCGCTTGGCTTGGTCGGGTCACATAGTCGAAGTGCCACGATTGCTGCGCTGCTTCAACCTCTTGTGCATGGTTGCGTCCCTTTGGCAGCAGCGCAATCCCCCCTGCGGCCATATGGCGGTGACAGTAAGACAGCAAGAGCGGCAGCGGTGCCAGTGCCCGGGCGGAAACGATATCGGCATTGGCGGGGTCGGCCTCTTCAAGGCGGGCGCGCCTGACCGTGACCGGCAGGTCAAGGTCGCGCGAAATCGTCGCCAGAAACGCTGCTTTTCGGGCGTCGGATTCGATGAGGGTAAAGCTGGCGTCGGGATTTTGTTCCTTGCTCAGAATAGCGACAACCATCCCCGGCAATCCCCCGCCCGACCCCATGTCGCACCAGCGCCGAAACTTTGGTGGTGCGTGCGTGAAGAGTTGGGCAGAATCCAGGATGTGCCGGTTCCAGATGTCGCTATGGGTCGACTTTGCGACAAGATTTATGGTCTGCGACCACTTCAACAGGGCTTGAACATACGCCTCAAGCCGCACTTGTGTTTCACGTGAAACATCCACGGCCCGCCATTCCTCAGGCTTCAAGGCTGCGTTCCGTCTGCTCGGCAATCTTCAGATGCGCCATGATGGTGATCAGGGCGGCGGGCGTCATGCCTTCAATGGCACCGGCATCGCCAATCGTTCGCGGACGGTGTGCTGACAGCTTTTTCTGCAATTCGCTGGAGAGGGACGGCAGTGCCGTATAGCTGAACCACGCGGGAATCGGCGTTCCGGCTTCGCGCTTGAGCTGCTCGGCCTCTTTCACCTGCCGCACCAGATAGGGCGCGTAGAACGCCTCACGCGCTGCCTGTTCAAGGTCATCGCGGCGGGCGTCCGGGAAGACCGCCATCAGCGCGCTCACATCACGCCCCTCACCCAAAGCCTGGCCTGCAAATTCAAGATACGAGCGTTTCTGCCCGTCTCTCGGGGGCACGATGCCAATCTGCTCGTAATCGCTTTTGGGTGGTGCCGATGCGGACAGTTCAATTTTGAGGTCGGCAATCCGGCTGCATTTGCGCTCAAACCCGTTCTGACGCTCTTCCGTCACCAAGCCACCAGCGGCGCCAATCGGCGTCAGGCGCTGATCAGCGTTGTCAGCCCGCAAACTCAATCGGTACTCGGCGCGTGAGGTGAACATTCGATACGGCTCGGTCACGCCACGCGTCACCAGATCATCGATCATGACGCCAATATAGCTGTCGAACCGGGTGAGCGTGACCGCGTCCGAGTCCATGGCAACAGCAGCGGCGTTCGCGCCCGCAAGCAGACCCTGAGCGCCCGCTTCTTCGTACCCGGTTGTCCCATTGATCTGTCCGGCAAGAAACAAACCCGGAAGCGCCTTCAGCTGCAAACCGCGGTCCAGCCCGCGCGGATCGAGGTAATCGTATTCGATCGCGTAGCCAAACTGCAGGATCTCGACGGACTCCAAGCCTTTGATCGACCGAAGAAAATTAGTCTGAACCTCTTTTGGTAGCGACGTCGAAATCCCATTCGGATAGACCGAATTGTCGTCCAGGCCCTCAGGCTCCAGAAAGACGTTATGCGAATCCTTATCGGCGAAACGCGTTACTTTGTCCTCAACCGATGGACAATACCGTGGTCCGATCCCGGTGATGTTACCCGACCGCATCGCCGACAAATGCAGGTTCTCGCGGATGATCTGGTGCGTCACGTCGTTTGTCGCAGTAACGCCGCAGGCAATCTGCCTGGCCTCAGGCTGCGTGTTCAGGAACGACATCATCACCGGATCCGCATCCCCTTCCTGCCGACCGACGACGCCCCAATCGATGGTTTTGCCATCCAACCGCGCCGGCGTGCCGGTTTTCAATCGCCCGACACCTTCAGCGACATCGCGCAGTCTGGTGCCAAGCAAATCAGCTGCCTTTGCCCCACGCCGCCCCGCTGAAATACGCTCGGTCCCGATATGTATCTCGCCGCGCAGGAAGGTACCGGTTGTCAGGACGACGGCGCAGGCCTTGATGACACTCTCGTCGGCCAAAAGAACGCCGATAACGCGGCCGGCTTCCATGACCAGATCGACCACTTCGCCTTCAAGCACCTCCAGCGACGGCTGCGCCTGAACATAGCGCTGGGTAAACTCGGCGTAGCGCCGTCGATCGGCCTGAACTCTGGGCCCCTGAACGGCCGGACCGCGTGACCGGTTCAGCAGCCGATACTGGATCCCGGCATAATCCGCCGCCAATCCCATCATCCCGCCAAGCGCGTCGATCTCGCGCACCAGATGCCCTTTGCCGATACCGCCAATCGCTGGGTTGCACGACATGACGCCCAGATCGCTGACACGAAACGTGATCAACGCTGTGCGCGCGCCGCGCCGGGCAGCCGCCAGGGCCGCTTCAACGCCCGCGTGACCTCCGCCGACGACAATCACGTCATAATGTTTCACGTGAAACGAGCCCCTACTTGCCGATACAGAACGACGAAAAGATTCTGCCCAAGCACATCTTCTACATCGACGCGCCCAATGATTCCATCCAAGGCGCGAACCGCCATCTTCACATCTTCTCCGACGAGGTCCCAACTCAATCCCGACTCCAAGCCTGAAACCGCCGCGTTGATTCCGTCCCCCGCACGCGCCAGATTGCCGAAGTGTCGCTCGCGCGTAAAGACCGAGGAAGACGCCGCCCGCCCCCCAAGGCATTCCTCGATCGTCGCCAGCAACACGGCAACACCCGCGCCCGTCTTCGCCGAGATGCCGTCAAGCCCCCAGAGATCTGCCTTCGACAGCACGACGATATCGCCTGCAACAACACCAACCGGCTCTTCCCCCGGTTCGCTCAGCAGAAAGATCCGCAGATCCGCAGCCGCCGCGCGGGCGCGTCCACGTTCAATCCCGATTTGCTCGATCTCATCATCCGCGTCGCGCAACCCGGCCGTGTCAATCAACGTCACGGCAAGGCCACCAATCTCCATGCGAACCTCGATCACATCCCGAGTGGTCCCGGCCCGCGAGGACGTAATAGCCGCATCGCGACCTGCTAACGCATTGAGAAGAGTTGATTTTCCGGCATTCACCTGCCCGACGATCGCCACCTCGAATCCGCTGCGGACCGCTTCGGCGGCAGAGCGTCCGGCGATCTGCGCCGCCAAGCCAGCCTGCACCCGCACCAAGGGCGCCAGGACGAACCCGGTCAGATCATCCGGCAGTTCTTCATCCGCGAAATCCAGTGCCGCTTCCAGCATCGCCAGCGCTTGCAACAAATCCTCACGCCAGCCATCAACAACACGGCCCGCCGCCCCGTCCAGCACCGCCAGCGCCTGCTTTCGCTGTGCTTCGGTCTCGGCGTCGATCAGATCGGCCAGCGCTTCTACCTCGGTCAGATCCAGCCGGCCGGCCAGAAACGCCCGCTTGGTAAACTCACCCGCCGTTGCCGCGCGCACACCTTCTAGCGCCAGACAGGCCCGCAGAAGCGCTGAGACCACGGCCACGCTGCCATGAACCTGAAATTCGCAGACCCGCTCACCGGTAAAGCTGCGCCCGTCCTCAAAGACCAGCACAAGCCCGCTGTCGATCTCGGCCCCGCTGGCATCGCGCAGCCGCGCCAGACGCGCCTCACGCTCGGGCGGAACACTCCCGGCCAGCGCCGCACAGACGTCCCAGGCCCGCGGCCCTGAGACGCGGACAACAGCCACACCCGCGCGCCCCTGCGCGGTGGCCAGGGCAACGATCGTGTCCATGAGAGCCTCCGAAAACCCGACGGATCAGGAGTTCATCGAGATCGAAGAACTCGCCGTTGGTCTTGGTCTGTTTGAGTTTCGAGATCAGGAATTCGATCGCATCCGTGGTCCCCATCGGGTTCAGGATCCGACGCAGCACGAAGGTTTTCTGCAGGTTGTTCTTGTCGACCAGCAGCTCTTCTTTGCGCGTGCCCGATTTCAGGATGTCCATCGCCGGGAACACCCGCTTGTCGGCCACTTTGCGGTCCAGCACGATCTCGCTGTTACCAGTGCCTTTGAATTCTTCAAAGATCACCTCGTCCATGCGGCTGCCGGTATCGATCAGGGCGGTCGCGATGATGGTCAGCGACCCGCCCTCTTCAATGTTGCGCGCCGCACCGAAGAAGCGTTTCGGGCGCTGCAGGGCGTTGGCATCCACACCGCCGGTCAACACCTTGCCAGACGACGGCACCACAGTGTTGAACGCACGGCCCAGACGGGTGATGCTGTCCAGCAGGATCACCACGTCGCGCTTGTGCTCAACCAGCCGCTTGGCCTTCTCGATGACCATTTCAGCGACCGCAACGTGCCGCGATGCCGGCTCGTCAAAGGTCGAGGACACAACCTCCCCCTTCACCGAGCGCTTCATGTCGGTCACTTCTTCCGGCCGCTCATCGATCAGCAGCACGATCAGATAGCATTCCGGGTGATTGCTGGCGATCGAATGCGCGATATTCTGCATCAACACCGTCTTACCGGTACGCGGCGGGGCGACGATCAGCGCGCGCTGACCCTTGCCCAGCGGGGCGACGATATCGATGATCCGGGCCGAACGGTCGCGGATCGTCGGATCCTCGATTTCCATGTTCAGGCGCTCATCGGGATAAAGCGGCGTCAGGTTGTCGAAATGCACCTTGTGGCGCGCGCGCTCGGGATCATCAAAGTTGATCCGCGTCACCTTGGTCAGCGCGAAGTATTTCTCATTCTCACCCGGCGCGATCATCACGCCCTCAACCGTGTCGCCAGTGCGCAGGCTGAACTGGCGGATCATTTCCGGCGAGACGTAGATGTCATCGGGGCCCGGCAGATAGTTCGCCTCGGTCGAGCGCAGAAAACCGAACCCGTCCTGCAGAACCTCCAAGACGCCATCGCCGCCGACTTCCCAGCCATCCTCGGCCCGCTCTTTCAGGATCGAGAACATCATCTCGCCCTTGCGCATGGACGGGGCGTTATCGATCTCCAGCTCTTCGGCCATCGACAGCAACTCTGCGGGCGTCTGTGCCTTCAGTTCGGACAGATTCAAACGGTACTCGGACATGGACAGCCCTCCACGATGCATCGACGCATCGGTTCTTCAGCAATGTAAATCGGGAAACACGGGCACCGGACGGCCCCGCTTTTCCAAACCTCTTAGGGAAAACGCAGATCCGAGTCAATCGGCCCGGTTCGGGCGCTACGACCCTCTTCCCTCTTCTAAAAAAGAAAGAATCTTAAAGGGTAGATGATGTAGTAGGGGCAGTGGATAACCACAGTTATGTGCTTACCCCCCAAACAATCCACAGCCCGTCTGAACTGAACTTGCCTGCAACATCCCATTCAAGTCGTTGACTCTGCGGCGTTAAGTGCCAGCGCCGTCCCCCCTGCCACCCCGGCGTCATCAATCCTTCACAGCCTGTTCACAGGCGTTATCCCGTGTGGAGAACTGCCCCTCGCGGCTTGACAAATGTGGGTACAACCGGCGATTTGGCCGCTGACACGCCTTGATCACAGCTTTGCCCCACGGCGCCGCACAGGGTTATCCCCATGTCTATCCTCACCCTTGCGTCCTCTTCCGCCATCCGCGCGACGCTTTTGCGCAACGCGGGCGTCGAGATTCAGCTCAAACCCGCCCGTATTGACGAGGACGGTCTGCGTGAGTCGCTGACCGCCGAGGGTGCCACCCCCCACGATATCGCTGACGCGCTGGCCGAGCATAAAGCCCTGCGCATCGCCTCTCGCGACCCTCAGGCGTTGGTTCTGGGCTGTGACCAACTGCTCGAATGTGACGGACAACTCTTTAACAAACCGTTAAATCCGCAGGACGCCCGCTGCCAGCTGACTGCCCTGCGCGGCAGAACGCACCGCCTGCACACCGCTGCCGTGCTGTATGCCCAAGGTCAGCCGGTCTGGCGGCATGTTTCCACGCCGCGGCTGACGATGCGAGACGTCTCTGACGCCTTCCTTGACAGCTATATTGCCGCCAATTGGGACGAGATCCGCCATTGTGTCGGCTGTTACCAGATCGAAGGGCCGGGCATCCGGCTGTTCAGCAAGATCGACGGCGACCTCTTCGCCATTCAGGGCCTGCCGCTGCTGGAACTGCTCGCCATTCTTACCCAACGCAAAGAGATCCCCGGATGAAACCCACGCTGCGCCTTGCCGGGGTCATCGGCGACCCCATCGCCCACAGCCGTTCACCACGGTTGCATGGGTATTGGTTGCAGCGTTATGGCATCACCGGGCATTACGTCCCGCTGCACATCAGGGGCGAAGATTTCGCCAAGTCTCTGGAAGTGCTGCCAAAGATGGGGTTCACCGGCGTCAACGTCACCCTGCCCCACAAGCACAGCGCGCTCGCACTGTCGGACCATATCACCCCTTTGGCCCGCCGGATCGGCGCGGCGAATACGCTGACGTTTACCGAAAATGGTATCGAGGCCGACAACACCGACGCCTACGGTTTCGCCCAGAACATCCTTGAGGCGCACCCCAGCTGGGCCCCGCGCCGCGTCGCGTTGATCGGGGCCGGGGGTGCCAGCCGCGCGGTGATCGCGGCCCTTCAGGATCTGGGCGCGGCAGAAATCCTGCTCACCAACCGCACCCAGTCCCGCGCCGAGGCGCTGGCGCAAGAGTTTGGCGCTGGCGTCATCGTTGTCCCATGGGCCGACCGCGCCGCCATGCTCGACGGCTGCGATACGTTGGTGAACAGCACCTCGATGGGCATGCAGGGCAACCCGGCGCTCGATCTGGATCTCAGTGCCCTGCCCCGCGATGCCATCGTTAACGATCTGGTCTACGCGCCTTTGGAAACGCCGCTTCTGGCCGCCGCCCGCGCCCGCGGGAATGCCAGTGTCGACGGGCTTGGCATGCTGCTGCATCAGGCCGCGCCGGGGTTCGAGCGGTGGTTTGGCGTGACGCCGCAGGTGGACGCCGATCTGCGCAAGGCGGTGTTGGCATGAGCCTTGTTCTTGGCCTGACCGGCTCGATCGGGATGGGAAAATCCACCACGACCGGGTTCTTCCGCGACGCCAGTGTGCCGGTCTGGGACGCCGATGCCGCCGTCCATGCGCTTTATGAGCAAGGCGGCGCTGCCGTCGCGCCCATTGGCGCGCTGCATCCGGCCGCGGTGAAGGATGGCGCGATCGACCGCGCCGCGCTGCGCGCGTGGATCGCGGCGGATGCCACAGCGTTGACGCAGATCGAAAGCGTCGTGCATCCGCTCGTCGGCCAGTCGCGCGCCGATTTCATCCGCGAAAACAGCGACAAACCCTTGGTCGTCGTCGATGTCCCGCTGCTGTTTGAAACCGGTGGCGACCGGGGTGTCGACGTCACCCTTGTCGTTTCGGCCCCCGCCGAGGTGCAGCGCGCCCGCGTGCTTGCCCGCCCCGGCATGACCGAGGCGCATTTTCAGACAATCCTGTCAAAACAGATGCCCGACGCCGAGAAACGCGCCCGTGCGGATCATGTGATCGAAACGCTGACCCTTGAACAAACCCGCGCCGATGTGGTCGACTTGGTGGCCAAGCTGACAGGAAAACTGCCCGATGCGTGAGATCGTTCTGGACACCGAAACCACCGGCTTTGAGCCGTCCGAGGGCCACCGTCTGGTCGAGATCGGCTGCGTCGAGCTGATCAACCACATGCCGACCGGCAACACCTACCACCAATACATCAACCCCGAACGCGGCATGCCGGCCGAGGCCTTCGCGGTGCACGGGCTGGGGGATGATTTCCTGCGTCCGCAGCCGAAATTTGCGCAGGTGGCACAGGCGTTTGTGGATTTCGTCGCCGGGGCCAAGCTGGTGATCCATAACGCCGCGTTCGACATGAAATTCCTGAACACCGAGCTGGAATGGATCGGCAAGCCCAAGCTGGAAAACCCGGTGGTCGACACGCTGGCGATCGCGCGGCGCAAGTTTCCGGGGGCGTCGGCGTCCCTTGATGCGCTGTGCCGCCGCTTTGGCATCGACAACTCGAACCGGACGCTGCACGGCGCGTTGCTGGACAGCGAGATTCTGGCCGAGGTCTATCTGGAACTGCTGGGCGGGCGGCAGACGGGTCTGGCGCTAAACACGCAGAACAGCCGCTCCAGCGGGCCGGTGGATACCGACTGGCGCGCGCGGCCGCGCCCGGTGCCGCTGCCGTCGCGCCTGACCGAAGACGAGCTGGCCGCGCATACCAAGATGATCGCGGGCATGGGCGACGCGGCGATCTGGCGCAAATATGACGCCTGACGCGCTGGTCATCGGCGCCGGTCCCGCCGGGCTGATGGCCGCTGACCGGCTGCTCGCCGCCGGGTTCTCGGTACTGCTGGCCGAGGCCAAGCCTTCGCCGGGGCGCAAGCTGCTGATGGCGGGAAAGTCCGGCCTGAACCTCTCGAAAGCGGAAACGGCTGAGCGTTTTCTGTCCGTCTATGCCGAGGCTGAAGACTGGCTGCGCCCGATGCTTGCTGTCTTTGGGCCTGACCAGGTGCAGGACTGGGCGCGCGGACTGGGGCAGGAAGTCTTCACCGGCTCATCAGGCCGCGTGTTTCCCAAGGCGATGAAAGCCTCACCGCTGTTGCGTGCGTGGCTGGGGGATCTGTCGGCGCGCGGGCTGGACCTGCGGACGCGGTGGCGCTGGGTGGGCGGGACGTCGTTTGCCACGCCCGAGGGGGTGCAGCAGGTGCTGCCCAAGGTCACCGTGCTGGCTATGGGCGGGGCCAGCTGGGCGCGGTTGGGGTCGGATGGGGCGTGGTCCTCGGCGCTGGCCGGGAAGGGCATCGCGCTGGCGCCGTTTCAACCGGCGAATATGGGCTTTCTGGTAAACTGGTCGCCGCATATGGCCAAACAGTTCGGCCAGCCGCTGAAAAGCATCGCGCTCATTGCCGGCACCCAGCGGGTGCGCGGTGAGGCGGTAATCTCGGCGCGGGGGATCGAGGGTGGCGGGATTTACGCCGTCAGCCGGGCGCTGCGTGAGGGGGCGGCGCTGTTCCTTGATCTTTTCCCGGACCGGGATGGCGCGGCTTTGGCCGAGAAGATCGCGGCGCGGCCCAAGGGTGAGACACTGGTGACCACCTTGAAAAAACTGGGTCTGTCGGGCGCGTCTCTGGCGCTGGCGCTGGAATGTGCACGCCCCTTCCCGGCTGAGGCGCCCGCGCGCGCTGCGCTGCTCAAGGCGCTGCCGGTGCCGCTGACCGGTCCCCGCCCGATGGATGAGGCGATCTCGACCGCCGGAGGGATCGCGCGCGCCGCGCTGACGGATGACCTGATGCTGCGCCAGTGGCCCGGCGTGTTCGCGGCGGGCGAGATGCTGGATTGGGAAGCGCCGACCGGCGGCTACCTGTTGACGGCCTGTCTGGCGACGGGTCGATGGGCGGGCGATGCTGCCGCGCGGTTCATGCAATCCCGGTCAGGATGAATCCACCACCGATGGCATAGCGCCCGGACAGGATATGGCCGCGCTCGAACGGGCCGACATTGCGCTGGAATTCGGCGTGAAAGGTGGTGTCGCCCAGCGTGATGCTGATCACCTCGAACCCAAAAAGCTCTTTTGTAACAGGATATTGCGCCTTATAGACGCATTCCTTGGCACTAAAGATCAGCTTGGCGCGGCGGGTGTCGGCCCCCAGCGCGGCGCGTTCTTTCGGCAGCAGGACGGTGCCGAAAACCTCGGTGGGAAGCGGTTCATCCTCTTCCAGATCAATACCGATCATGCCCTTGCCGACCACCGCCAGCGCCCAGCCCTGCGTATGGGTTATCGACCCCGCGACGCCCGCAGGCCAGACCGGCGCGCGGTCGGGGCCCATGGGGATGGCGACGGATTGACCAAGGGCGCGGCGGGCCGCTGTGCGCCCGGCAGCGAATTCGCGACGGCGCGCAGGGACCATCCGCGCGAGGGTTGCTTCTTCTTCCGGCATCACCGAAATATCGCCCGCCGAAGCAATGCCCAGTGCGATCTCTGGTGCAAAGACATCCGCCGCCAGCTTTTCGAGCTGACGGCGGATGGCGCTATGCGTCGGCAGGGTCATCCGAGTTTACTCAAGCGCTCCGCCCGCATCGCGCGGCGCCTGGACATCGCGTCAAGCCTGCCGCGCGCTGCTTCAGCCTCGACCGGGGCTGCGGGGGCGGGGTGGCGCTGACGGGTTTCAGCTTGGCGTCGATATGGGTGGCCAGCGCCGAAAGGACCGGAAAGCGGAACACATCGGTGATGGACAGACCGGGGAGTGCCAGCGCCTCGCGGATCTCACGGTGCGCTTGCACGGCCAACAGAGAATGGCCGCCCAGTTGGAAGAAATTGTCGCCCGGTTTGACTTCAGTCACGCCCAGAACGTGGGTCCAGATCGCCGCAATCCGCGCTTGGGTGTCGCCTGCATTGGCGGCGACCGGCGCGGCGATCACGGCGGGGCGCACCACGCCCGGCGCGGGCAGCGCCTTGCGGTCGATCTTCTTGTTGGGCGTCAGTGGGAAGCTGTCCAGCCTAAGGATCTGTGACGGCACCATATGCGCGGGCAATTGCGCGGCCAGCGTGGCTTTCAGCGCGCCCGTGTCGGCGTGGCCCAGCACATAGCCGACCAGACGCACGTCGCCCGGCACATCTTCGCGCGCGATAACAACGCTTTGCGTGACACCAGATTGTGCGTCGAGCAGGGTTTCAACCTCGCCCAGCTCGATCCGATAGCCACGGATCTTGACCTGATGATCGGCCCGGCCCAAGAAATCCACCGCCCCGTCAGCCCGCAGCCGCACCAGATCGCCGGTGCGATAGAGCCTCTCGCCGCCGATGGTGACAAAGCGTTCCGCCGTCAGTTCCGCACGTTGCCAATAGCCGCGCGTGACCCCCGCGCCGCCGATCCACAGCTCACCCTCAGCCCCCAGCGGAACCGGGCGCTGCGCCTCGTCCAGCACATGCAGCGTGGTGTTGGCGATGGGCGTGCCGATGCCGACAACGCCGTCACCGCCGGTGCTGCGCGCGGTGGTGGACCAGATCGTCGTCTCGGTCGGGCCATACATGTTCTGCACTGGCGCACCGGTGATCTGCGCCAGCTCAGACGCCAGCGCGCCCGGCAGGGCCTCACCCCCGACCATCATATGTTTCACGTGCGACAGCGCCGCGCGGGCCTCATCATTGCCGGCGAGCATGCGCGCCATGGACGGCGTGCATTGCAGATGCGTGACCTTGTGGCGCTGGATCTGTGCGGCGAGCGAGAAGTCACCGGCGTCCAGTTCCGCGGGTGCATTCGAGCGCCGCAGCACTTCGGCCAGTGGATAAAGCCCTTCGAGCACCTGCGCGGTGGGGATGCCATAGTCGATCAGGCAGCCGATCTCGGCGATGCCGATGGCTTTCAGCTGCTCAACCCGGCGCAGGCAGTCGTCCACCGTGCCAAACAGGCCGGAATCCTCGAAATAGCGGTTGAAGGCATAGTCCAGAATACCGTCGACCTCATCCTGACTGAGGCTGTCGAGGTCAATCTGCATCGGGTTCGTCACGCCCTGCGGTTTCTTGAACGCCGGGAAGGCCCAGGCGTATTGCTTGACCAGCCCGGCGGCGGACAGCAGGTAGCTTTTCATCGGCCCGCGCGCCGTTTCGCGCGCGACGTCGCGGGTGCGGGCGACATAGGTGTGCAGCATCAGCGTGACGGTGAAGTCCTTGGGATCATGCCCAGCCTTGCGCAGCGCGGCGTGGTAGATCTTGATCTTGCCCGCGACCTCATCAATCGACTGGCCCAGCAAGTGGGTCAGCACATGCGCGCCAATCTCGCCGGCTTCACGCCAGGTATCGGGGTTGCCAGCGATGGTCAGCCAGAGCGGCAGTTCCTTGGACACCGGGCGCGGCAGGGATTGCACGCTGCGCGTCTCGCCATTGTGGTCAAACTCGACCGCTTCGCCGCGCCAGAGTTTGCGCACGGTCTCGATGGTGTCGAACATCGCGGCCTTGTTGTGGGGGACCGAATTTTCCGGCCGCAGCACAAAATCCACCGGATGCCAGCCACTGGCCATCGCTACCCCGGCGCGGCCGTTGGTCAAGTTGTCGATGACCGCCCATTCCTCGGCGATCCTGAGCGGATGGTGCAGTGGAGCAACGCAAGAGCCTGATCTGACGTCGATATTCTTGGTTACCGCCGCGACGGCTGCGCCAGTCACAGCGGGGTTCGGGTAGGGCCCACCGAAGGCGTGGAAGTGGCGTTCCGGCGTCCAGATCGCGCGGAACCCGTGGGTGTCGGCGAATTTCGCGCCTTCCAGCAGCAGTTCGTATTTCTGCGGACCGGGGCCGTCGTCATTGCCCCAGTAGAACAGGCTGAAGTCCATTTTCTGGTCAGACACCGGCAGCGACCCGCCCGAGACCATCATGCGGTCCTCGTCCGAGGTCAGCACCAGCTTGAACCCGCGCGCCAGCGTCCAGAACAGCTCCAGCACCGAAATATCGAAGCTGAGCGAGGTTACGGCCAGCCACACCCCCGCCGGACCCTGCTGGATGCGGTCGTCCATCCCGGCGAAGAAATTGGCGACGTTGCGGTGTTCGACCATGACGCCCTTGGGCAAGCCGGTCGAGCCCGAGGTGTAGATCAGATAGGCGAGGTTTTCCGGGGCCGCCCCGGTGGCGGGGTTCTGTTCGCTGGCCGCCGCCAGCCGCGTGTCGGTGTCCAGCACCAGCAGTTGTGCGGCGTGGTCGGGCAGCGTGTCGATCAGCCCGGATTGGGTGACGATCACCGGCGCTGCACTGTCTGTCAGGAAGTGTTTCAGCCGGTCGGCGGGATAGGACGGGTCCATCGGCACATAGGCCCCGCCCGCCTTCAGAATACCCAGCGCGCCGATCAGCAGATCGGGCGAGCGGCGGGCGCAGAGCGCAACGGGCGTGTCGGGCGCGATGCCCATGGCTTGCAGCACATGCGCGACGCGGTTCGCCTTGGCGTTCAGCTGGGCGTAGGTCAGGCTTTGCCCCTCGAACACCAGCGCCGTGGCACCGGGGGTTCTGGCGACCTGCGCCTCGAACAGCTGGGCGATGGTCTGGTTGTCGAAGGGGCGGGCGGTGGCGTTCAGCTGGTTCAGGATCGCGCGTTCGGGGGCGCTGATCAGGTCCAGCGTGGCAAGGGGCGTTGCGGTGTCAGCGCTAGCCAGATGCGCGATGCGCCCGGCGCAAAGGTCGAGCGTGGCTTCATCCACCAGCGACAGGTCCGCCGAGAGTATCATGCCCTCTGATCCCTGAACGATGCACAGGGCGGTGCCGTCAATCCGCTCGCCTGCGGTGGACAGACCCAGCGCGGGGATGGGGATGGGCATCAATGCCGGGTCACGCCCGATCAGGTCGCGGGCGTAAGAGGGATGCTTTGCGGCGGTTTCGAGGGTCGCGGCAATGGTGGTTTCCAGCGCCGAGAGGCTGTCGCCCAGCGGCATCAGCGGCACCCAGGCGGCGATATAGCGTGGCGCTGCATTGTGCGCGGATTTGGTTTCAGCGCTGGTGAACGCCCAGCCGCTCGGCGCATAGGCCGACAGGATCGCAGCGGCGCGGGGGGCGGAAACGCCGGTCACGACGCGGGTGGCGATCCCCTGCCCGCCCGGTTTGGCGGCCAGCTCGGCGGCGGTGAAGCCGGTCAAGGCTTTGCGCCAATGCGCCTCGCCTGCGGTCACGCGCGCCATCGCGTCGGTCAGCGCTGGTTCTGGCGCGCGCAGGATTTCCCCGACGCTGGCAATGTCTTGCACCGGCAGACCGCCCAGACAGGTGATCCCGCTCAGCCGCACCGCGCCATCGGCGCAGGCGACGGTCAGGGTGTCGCCAGCCTCAAGAACCGTGCCCGCAGCACCCTGCCCCGCCGCAATCTCAGCCTGCCCGACTGCATAGACCCCGCGCGCGGTTTCAACTTTCGGCAGCGCCAGCGGGTTCCAGTAGCCTGCGTGATCCAGCGCGCGGACCGTGCGCACAATCTCAGCCGCCGGGCGGGTAAAATCGAGCCGCGCGGCCATTGCGGGCCGGTCATCGCGCAGCGTCAGCGTGCGCTGGCTCAGATCCTGCGCGCGCCGGTTCGGCACGCCCTGTTCCAGCGCGGTGATCACCGCCGGGAAACTCTCGATCGCCGCGCCATAGCAGCGGGCGTTCAGGGAAAAAGCGGTATCCTCGGGCGTGATCTCGAACAGCGCCTGCTCGACGATGGCGCCCTCATCGACGCCCCCCTCGATCAGGTGCCAGGTGATGCCGTGCTGCGCCTCGCCGTTCAGCAAGGCCCAGACCGGCGCGTTCAGACCGGCGTAGCGTGGCAGCGGTCCGTCGTGGAAATTGACCGCGCCCTTTGCCGCGCGGGCCAGCAGCGCGTCGGGCAGCAGCGAGAGGTTGGCAATCGACAGCAGCCAGTCGAATGGGGCTGTCACCCGCCCCTCGATCCCCTTGCCCGGCGCGACCACGGGGACGCCCGCCGCCGTTGCCCAGGCGATCACCTCGGCATTGCGGCTGGCGATGGTGGTGAGGGAGTGTCCGCGACCCAGCAGAAGCTTTGCGCCTTGAATCAGCAGGGATTCATTGCCAACCAACACACATGAAAACGGGGTCATCTTACTCTCCTGGGGGTCTGCGTACTCAGAGGCTATGTCGCAAAAGATCGCGGAGAAAGTGTGGCGGTGTCTGGCGCGGTTTGCGTTGCAAGACCACACGCAGGCCATAAATCCCCAGCCCCGCAACATGCGCCGCCGTCGCGGCCAGCGCATAGAGCCGCCCGTGGTTCTTTTCAAAATAATGTCGGCGCGAGGCAAACCAATAGCGCGGCACGCGCGCCCATTCCTTCATGCCCGTGCTGACCGAGCCGATGTGCATCACCCGGCTTTCCACCACATACACCGCCCGCCACCCGGCCCGCGCGCCGCGCAGGAAGAGGTCGGTTTCCTCGAAATACAAAAAGAACGTCTCATCAAACAGGCCGATCTGATCCAGCATCTCGCGCCGCATCAGCACGCTGGCCCCGGCGACCCAATCGACAAGGGTGGTCGTGCTGGGCAGGGCCGGGGCAACGATGGCGCTTTTCAGCAGCTTCGAGATCGGACCGGTCTTTGCCGCCCCTTCAAATTCGCTGGCGATCGAGGGGAAGCGGAAGGCGGTGGTATGCGGCGCGCCGTCTGGCCCGTGGATATGGCTGCCTGCAAAGCCGACCTGCGGGTGGGTATCGAGGTGATCCACCAGCACGCGGATCGCATCAGGCGCGGGAAAGGCGTCCGAGTTCAGGATATAGACGTAATCGGGCGCGGACCCGTCCGGCAGACCGGCGCGGATGCCGTGGTTATTGCCTGCACCAAACCCGCCGTTGCGCCCCGCTTGCAGCACGCGCACGCCGGGCCAACCGGCGGCGCTGAGCGCCTCATAGCTGCCGTCCTGGCTGTCGTTATCGACCACGGTGATCGAACCCTCGATTCCCTGCATCGCGGTGATTGCCGCCTCAACCGCGCGCGCCGTCATCTCGGCGGTGCGCCAGTTCAGGATGATGCACAACACGCTGCTCATGCTTCGGCCTTTGAGATCAGGGCTTTCAGCTTCGCCGCCATCACCCGCACATTGGGTTCCAGCACCATGCTGTCATGGTCGCCCGGCACCTCATGCACGCCCAGTTGCGGCATCCACGCAGACCAGTCGTTATCCTCGGACACGTATTCCTTGGCCTGACTGACCCAGCGGCCGCCGGTGACCTTCCAGTGCTTGTCCAGCGCCGGGCGGAACAGGGCGACGGGGGCGTCGTAGTGGTCAAGGGAAACATGCGGCAGCGCGTCGCGGAAGGCAGCTTCGATCGCGCGGTTGTGGAAACCGCTGTCCGCCTCGCCCTGCGCCTCTTCGGCCATGCGGGCAAGTTCCGCTTGCCACGCCTTACGCTCGGCCCTCCATTCGCCAAGGTAAGCCGGGCCTTTGCGGGCGAGTTCGGTCAGCTTGATCATCGCCTTGTCGGCGCGGCTCAGGCCGGGGCGCATCGGCAAGGGCGTGTCGAGCAGCGTGAGCAGGCGCACCTCTTCCCCGGCAGCGCGCAACTGCTTGGCCATTTCCAGCGCGGTCAGGCCACCGCCCGAGAAGCCACCGAGCAGATAGGGCCCCTGCGGCTGCACTTGCCGGACCTCGGCCAGATAATCCCGCGCGGCGTCATCCAGACGGGCATGCGGCTCGGCCCCACCCAGAAGACCCCGCGCTTGCAAGCCATAGAACGGGCGATCCGTGCCCAGCAGTTGCGCCAGATGGCGCAGGTTCAGGACGTTGCCGAACATACCGGCAACCAGGAAGAACGGGGTTTTCGGCCCGCCCTCGCCCTCATGCATCGGCACGAGGAACTCATAGCGCCGCACCGGGGTGGCGACCGCCGGCGCGTCGCCACTGTCCGAGATCCCGGCGATTTCGGCCACGCGGGCGGCGATTTTTTCAACCGTCGGGGCCTCGAACAGCACCGAGATGGGGAAATCCACCGACCACGTCTTTTTCACCCGCGCGAACAGGCGCACGGCGATCAGCGAGTGGCCGCCAAGGTCGAAGAAGCTGTCCTGAATGCCGACGCCCTCAACGCCCAGCAATTCCTCCCACATGGCAACCAGCATCCGCTCGACGTCATTGCGCGGGGCGATATAGGCGCTGTCCAGATCGGGACGCTCGAATTTCTGGCCGTCGCTGGCGGCGGTTTCCAGCGGTTGCGCGGATTCAGCGATCAATTCCGGCAGTGTCAGAGACGAAATCACCACCTGTGCCCGGACCACCGCCAAGGCGCGCAGGAAGCCCTCGGCCCCCTCAGCCGCGGTCAGCCCCTGCGCCAGATTGCGGGCGAGGCGTTCTTCGCCCGCGTTCAGCGCGCGGCCCTCACCGGGGGCGTCGCTGAATGCGACTTCCGACGGCAACAGCGGCGCGGGCGTGCCAAAGCCGCCCTCAAGTCGCTTGATCGTGAAGCGCTTGATCTGCGCGCAGATGGTGCCGTCGGGCATGGCGAGCGTGATGTCGAAACTGGCGAAACCCGGTTCTGCGGGCGCGATGCGGACGTGGCTGATGACCTGCGCGGGCAGGGCATGGAAAACGGTGACGCTGCCATAGCTGACCGGCACCCAGAGCGCGCGGCCGAGGTAGCCGGGGATCAGATCCATCGCCCAGCCGGTTGCCAGATCCATCAGCGCGGGGTGCAGGACGTAGCCCTGCGTGAGATCCGCATGGAAGGCGGGCGGCAAGGCCAGATGGGCGACGCCCTCGCCCGTGCCATAGGCCATGCGCTGCAACACGCGCCAGCGGGGGCCGAAATTGAGGTGGGCCTCCTGGCCGGTGGCGATGCCCTTCGTGTCCTCGGTGATGCCGGTCTGGCAGCGGGCGATCAGCGCGGGCACGTCCAGGGGCTCGGGTTGCGCGATGGGGCCCATGGTGATGCGCGCCTGCGCGTTCAGCACGAAACCCTTGCGCCCGCGCAGGGTTACATCCGAGCGCAGGGCGAAGTCATACCCGGCGTCCGAGCGCGCCAGCGTGACCTGAATGTCGCGCGGCTGATCCACATCGAGCGCGCGGAAGAAGGTCAGATCGGCGATCTCGAAGGGTTCGCCCTCGCCCTGCCCGTGCAGCGATTGCACGGCGATCTCCAGCAACCCGGTGCCGGGCACCAGCGCATGGCCATCCTTGGTGCGGTGTTCGTCCAGCAACCACATATCGGTGGTGTAGCGCGCCTTGAACACGCGGTTCATGGCGGCGTCGAAGCCCGCCGTATCCAGCAGAGGCACGGCAGTGGGCGTGTCAGGCATCGCCGGGCCCTGCCCCAGCCGCGTCGCCATGGCGTCGGCCGCCATACCGACCTCGGCCCAGATGCCCCAGTCGATGGCGGTGACCTTGGTCTTGCCACTGCGGGCCTTGGCCCACGCATTCAGGTATTCGTTGGCGGCGACGTAATCGACCTGCCCCGCCGGGGCGGTCAGGGTCGAGGTTGAGGAGAACACCACGATCCGCTCAACCGCGCCATCGGGCAGCAGGGCGTCCAGCACGCGGGTGCCGTGGACCTTGGGGGCGAAGACGCTTTCCACGCTGCCGACGGTCTTGGCGGCCAGCGGCGCGTCGTCGATGGCCCCGGCGGCGTGGATGACGCCGTAGAGCGGGCCGAAACGGGACTTGGTGGCGTCGATTGCGGCGCGCATCTCGTCGATGTTGCAGACATCGGCGGCGAGGGTGAGCACCTCGGCCCCCAGCGATTCCAGTCTCTCCACCTGCAGAATCCGGCGCATCAAGGGGCTGCCCTGCTCTTTGAGCGCAGGCCAGTCGGCGCGCGGCGGCAGGGCGGTGCGGGCGATCAGCGCGATCTTCGCGCCCGAGGTCCGGATCAGCGCCTCGGCCACCGATTGCCCGATACCGCCAAAGCCGCCGGTGATCAGCCACGCCGCGCCCTGCGGCAGCGCAGGCGCTTCAGGCAAGGGCTGCGCGCGCAGACGTTGCTCGAAGCGCTTGGTGCCACGCAGGGCGGCGATGGTGTTGGCGGGCGGCGTGAACAGCTCTTCCAGCAGCGGATCGGTCAGGTCAGGGTGCCCGCCGCGTTTGCGCGCGCGCGGGTCGATGTCGAGCGTCGAGACGGTCATTCCCGGCATTTCATGCGGCATGACGCGGGCGGGACCGGCGATCAGCGCCTTTTCCGGCCAGCGCAGCGCTTCGTCTTTCACCTGCGCGGCGCCGGATGTGATCACAGTTGTGTGGATCGGGCCGGTCAGCCCCTCAGCCGCGATGGTCTGGCCGAGGAACAGCAGCGAATAAAACCCCTGCTCGACATGCGCCTGAAACGCGGACGAGCCGGGGCGGAAGCGTTCCTCACCGCTGGCCAGCCAGAAATGCGCGATACGGGTGGGGAGAGTGCCGCGATGCACCAGA
Source organism: Pararhodobacter zhoushanensis (assembly GCF_025949695.1). Classification (NCBI taxonomy): domain Bacteria; kingdom Pseudomonadati; phylum Pseudomonadota; class Alphaproteobacteria; order Rhodobacterales; family Paracoccaceae; genus Pararhodobacter; species Pararhodobacter zhoushanensis. The sequence goes on from NZ_JAPDFL010000001.1 coordinate 589,803, forward strand.
TCTTGCAGGAGTTGGTCGTAACCTTCGCGCCCGCGCTCGGACGGCAGGGTATAGGCGCTGTCGGTGCGGCGGCGGAAGCTGTCGCCCGCGTGCACCTCGATCACCTTTTGCCCGGCGGCGCGGAGCTTTGTGATCACGGGGGCGGCGATGCCGTCCTGATCCGCGAAGATGAGCCAGGTTTCCTGCGGCGCCTCATGGAGTTCGCTGTCGACATCAAAGTCGATCTCGGCCGAGCGCGCGACCCAGGCCAGCCGCGTGCCCATGTCGGCGATGTCTTCGATACGAGCGGGCAGCGCGGTGGCGGTTTCGATGCTGGCTGTGGCGGGGGCGATGAAATATTCGCGGCGGTCGAAGGGGTAGCCGGGCAGCGGCAACTTCACGCGCCTCGCCTCGCCCCAGATCTGCGCCCAGTCGAACGTGCCGCCCAGTGCCCAGATCCGGCCCAACAGGCCCATGTGGTAGGCGTCGTCGGCGATGTCCTCATCGGGATGCCGCAGGATGGCCAGAACCTGCTGGCCGGGCACCGCGCCGTGCATGCGGGTGAGCGAGGACAGCGCCTTTCCCGGCCCCACCTCGATCCAGATGCGATTGGGCTTTTCGGCAAGGTTAGAGACACAGTCGGCGAACATCACCGTGCCGCGCAGGTGCTGGGTCCAGTAGTCGGGGCTGGTCGCCTGCTCAACCGTCAGCGGCTGACCGGTGCGGTTGGAGATGATCGGCAGGCTCGGCGCGTGCAGCGGGATCGAGGCGAGATAGGCGCGGAAGCGGGCAAGGATCGGTTCCAGCATCCGGCTGTGCGCGGCGATGTCGATGGCGATGCGCTGGGTGTCATGGCCATCGGCGGCAAGGCGCTGGGCGAGGTCATCAAGTGCTGCATCCGGCCCGCTGACCACGGTCAGCTCGGGCGCGTTGACCGAGGCGATGTCGAGATCGCCGAGGTAGGGCGTCAGCGCGTCGACCGAGAGCGGCACCGACAACATCCCGCCCGCAGGCACCGTATCGAACAGCGTGCCGCGCAGATGCACCAGACCGATGCAATCCTCGAAGCTGAGCACACCGGCCAGACAGGCGGCGGTGTTTTCGCCCATGGAATGACCGACCAGCGCGGCAGGCTGCACGCCCCAGCTCATCAGCATCTGCGCCAGCGCGTATTCGGTGATCATGATCAGCGGCAGCTGGACAGACGGGCGCTTGAGCGTCTCGTTGGCCGCATCCTGCGACCCCGGTTCGGGCAGCCAGAGCGCGCGCAGGTCATAGTCCAGGCGCGGTTGCAGCAGATCAAGGCCGCGGTCCATCCATTCGGCGAAGACCGGCTCGGTTTCATAGAGATCGCGGGCCATGCCAGCGTATTGCGCGCCACCGCCGGGGAACAAGAAGACCACATCGGGGTTGTCGAGCGCGGTGTGGCTGAAGACGCGGCGCGGGTTGTCGGTTTCCAGCAACTCGGCGGCCTCAAGCGCCGTTTCGGCGACGACGACGCGGCGCTTGTCAAAGGCGCGGCGGCCTGTGTGCAGCGTCCAGGCGGTGTCGGCCAGATCCAGAGCGGGATTGGCGCGCAGATGCGCGGCGAGGTTTTGCGCCTGCGCGTCGAGCGTGGTTTTCGAGCGGGCCGAGAGGGTGAACAGCTGGAAGGGCCAGTCACTGCCGCCGCTGGCTTCGCGTTCGGGCGCTTCTTGCAGGATCGCATGGGCATTGGTGCCACCAACGCCCAGCGAGTTGACGCCCGCGCGGCGCGGGTGGTCGCGCTGTTCCCAAGACGTCAGGGCGGCGTTGACGGCGAAGGGCGAGGTTTCAAACTCGATGGTCGGGTTGGGGGCCTCAAAGCCCAGCGACGGCGGCATCTCGCGGTGGTGCAGCGAGAGCGCGACCTTGATCAGGCTGGCAACCCCGGCGGCAGTGTCCAGATGCCCGATGTTGGTCTTGACCGAGCCGATGCGGCAGAACTGCGTGGCCTCGGTGGTTTCGCGGAAGGCCTCGGTCATCGCCGCAACCTCGATCGGGTCGCCCAGATAGGTGCCGGTGCCGTGGCATTCAATATAGTCGATGGTCTCGGCGGGGGTGTCGGCGACGGCCTGCGCCTCGGCGATGCAGCGCGCCTGACCTTCGACCGAGGGGGCCAGATAGCCTGCCTTTTGCGCGCCGTCGTTGTTGATGGCAGAACCTTTGACCACGGCCCAGATGTGATCCCCGTCCGCCACGGCATCGGCCAGCCGCTTCAAGACCACGCAGCCCGCGCCCGAGCCGAAAACCGTGCCCTGCGCGCGGTGATCGAAGGCGTGGCACTCGCCATCGGGCGAGAGGATCTCGCTTTCCTTGTACAGATACCCGCGACCCTGCGGCAGTTCGATGGTCACGCCGCCCGCCAGTGCCAGGTCGCATTCACCGTTCAGCAGGGATTGCGTGGCATAATGCAAAGCGACCAGCGAGGTCGAGCAGGCGGTCTGTACGTTGACCGAGGGGCCGCGCAGGTCGAAGATATGACTGACGCGGGTGGACAGAAAGTCCTTGTCGTTGCCGGTGTGGCGCAGCAGGAACATGCCGACATCGCGCACCAGATCGCGGTTCGAGCAGAGGTTGAAATAGAAATAGCTGCCCATGCCGCAGCCGGCATAGACGCCGATGTTTCCCGTGAAACTCTCAGGCACAGCCCCGGCGTTTTCCAGTGCTTCCCACGCCACTTCAAGGAACTGGCGGTGTTGCGGGTCAAGGATGGCGGCTTCCTTGGGCGAAAAGCCGAAGAAATCCGCGTCGAAATCGGCGAAACGGTCCAGCGGCGCGGCGAAGGGGACGTAATTGGGCAGGCGCATCACGGCGGGGTCTTCGCCCGCAGCGAGCAGCTCATCGTCCGACAGCCGCCGGATCGCGCGCAACCCGTTACGCAGGTTGTGCCAATACGCGTCAACCGTCGCTGCTCCCGGCAAGTGGGCGGCCATCCCGACAATGGCGATATCGGTTTCACTGATCCCGGTGGACATATTTTACCTGCGCAACACTTCTATAATGATGGGAAACAATCGTTTCTTTAGGGCGATACTGGACCGGATTTCAGGCTGAAAGGTGGCGGGGGGTCACATCAGGGTCCGGGGTTTGTCAGGCGCCCGGTCCGGTGCGACGGTGGTGCCCAGCACAAGCCCGGCATGGGCGTTGCGCATCCGCGCGGTCCGGGTCGCGCGGTTGGTGGTGCGCAAGGCCTCGGCATAGCCCAGCAGCGACCCGGCGATCAGCCAGGTGAAGGGGATCAGGGTGGCGTTGGGCAGCAGATCGATCAGATTGACCGCCAGCATCAAGGCCAGCGCCGAGGCGGCGAAGGGGATTGGCGGCGCTTCGGGTTTGCGGCCTTCCCACCAGAGCGAGAGGACCGGAAGCGCCAGCAGCCCGAACATGGCGATATAGCCCAGCCAGCCATATTGCCCGATGGTAATGATCCACATGCCGTCAACGATGGTGAGTGACTCGCCCGTGGCGGGATCATAGACCATGAACCGGCCCCAGCCGCCCCATCCGAACAGCGGTTTGTCGGCGACATGTTCGATAATGCGGTCTTCGTTGGTGAAGCGGTAGTTGAGGGATTCCGCGCGTTCCTCGCTGATTGCGGCGACGCGGTCGACGATGGCCTGCGCCGGAACCAGCCCGCTGCCGCGCAAGAGCGGGTAGGCGATGACCAGCGTGACGATGATCGCGGCGATGGCCAGATGCGCGCGGGGGCGCAACACCAGGACGATGGGCAAGAAGATCAGCGTGAACATCAGCGCGCCCATGGATTTGCAGATCACCACCAGCCCGACGCCGAAAGCCACCATCACCATGCGCCGACCCGCCACCTGTCGCGTTGCCTCACGCGCGCGGGCCGAAGCGGCGAGGGCGACCATGAACGCAAAGAAGGCAACCCACAGCCCGTGCGGCATGAAGACGAAGGGGCGGAAGCCACCGTTGCGGACCGCCTGCGAGAAATCATGCTGGAAGAACCCGTAGAACCGGATGTGCAGCTGTGGGGAAAAGCGCACCTCGTACAGCATCGGCAGCGCGTAGATCAGCCCGGCGATGACCAGCGCCAACAGGATCTCGCGGATCGCCTCTTCGGTGCGCAGCAACTCGCGCGCCAGAAAGAACGGTAGCATCAGGAACATCTGCTGCACCAGCGCCGAGGCCGAGTCATAAATCCTGAGCCCCGGCAGCCCCCAGAGCGCCAGCGCATTGGGATCGACCAGCCGCATCGTGCCGAAGGTATCGACGCCGAACTGCACCGCGTCCAGATTGGTCACGACCGAGAAGGCCGGGCTGACGATGAACATGGCCAGCAGAATGCGTCCCGGCCACCCCTCGGGCACCAGATGCGGCATGCGGCCCCAAAGGCCCAGACAGCACAGAAAGGCGGTCAGGTTGGGGATGGATTCCTTGTTCATTGGCGGCACGACCGGCAGGTTGATCGAGCTGAGCTGCGGCAGGAACATATAGGCGGCCAGGATCGACCAGATCAGCGCGCGCTCGGGCGGCAACAGGCGGAACATCAGCACGCCAACAACCGGCCAGCCCAGCAGTGCCAGCAGTGCTAAACTGTTGCCAATGTCGATCATGCCTGCGCACCCTTAGGGCACCGTGACCTTGCCTGCGTCTTCATTGCCCGGTTTCCACTGCTCTGACCGCTCCACCCTCTGCCGGGGCTTTCGTCGCGGTACGGCGGAAACTATAACAATCCACAGCCGCGTTGTCTGCCCAGACCGGGGCAGGTTCACCGCCAAATGCGACGACACTAAGGGGGTTTCGTGGAGTTTTCCTTTCCGCCGCACCGGATCGTGGTGAACATGCCTGACGCGGGCACCCTGTTGTCCGAGGTGCGCCGCCGATTGCAGGCGGGTGAAGGGTTCGCGCTGGCGACGATCAATCTGGATCATCTGGTCAAACTGGCGCGCGATCCGGGGTTCCGCGCGGTCTATGCCGCGCAGGATCTGGTTTGCGCCGATGGCAATCCGATCGTGTGGCTGTCAAAGCTGGCGCGCAAGCCGGTGTCGCTGGTGCCCGGGTCGGACATGATCTTGCCACTGGCGCAACAGGCGGCGCGTGCCGGGGTGCCGGTGGCGCTGATGGGCTCGACCGGGGAAAGTCTGGCGGCGGCCGCGGTCGCGCTGAACGAGCGCGTGTCGGGTTTGCAGATCTTGGCGGCGATTGCGCCGCCGATGGGGTTTGATCCGACCGGCGAAGCGGCGCGCGCGATCCTGCACCAGATCGACGCATCCGGCGCGCGGCTGGTTTTTGTGGCGCTGGGCGCGCCCAAACAAGAGGCCTTCGCCGCCTTTGGCCGTGAGGTCACGCCGGGTATCGGCTTTGCCAGCATCGGCGCGGGGCTGGATTTTATCTCGGGTCGGCAGAACCGCGCGCCCGACTGGGTCAAGGCCATCGCGATGGAGTGGCTGTGGCGGATGCTGTCCAATCCGCGCCGTCTGGCCAAGCGTTATCTCGATTGCGCGTTGATCCTGCCGGGACAGGCGATCAACGCGTTTCGGCAGCGTTAGGGTCTATTTGTATTCGATCAGCCGGGTTTCGGTCTTGGCGACCTTGCGCGCGTAGAAGCGCAGCGCGCCGACCGCCTCGGGGAATTTGCCCAGCGTGTTGAAGAACGCTGCCGACCAGCCCAAACGCTCTTTCAGCCGCACCACTTGTAGCGGATAGGCCAGCAGCAACAGCAGCGCGGCGGGATGCAGCAGCGCGCCGAACAGCGCGACCAGCGGAATGCCCAGCCCCCAGATCCAGATGCGTCGGACCTCGGCCTGCCAATGCGGCGTTTGCGGCGTCGAGAACCGCGCGGCCCCCTCGGCAAAGGCGTGACCGGCGCGTTCGACCCGTTTCCACCACTGGCCAAAGCGGGTGACGTCGGCGTCATGCCAAGTCATCTCGGCGTCGATGCGCCAGATTGTCCAGCCGCGCGCGTGCAGGCGCAGGCACAGTTCGGGCTCTTCGCCCGCAATCAGATCTTCGCGATAGCCGTTGACTGCATTCACGGCCTGATGGCGCATCAAGGCATCGCCACCACAGGCGCGGGCTTCACCGACGGGCGTGTCCCATTCGGCGTCGATCAGGGTGTTGTAGACACTGGCCTCGGGGTGGATCTCGCGCCGTCGCCCGCAGACCACGGCGGCGCGCAGGTTTTCCGACAGGAACCGGACCGCGCGGTCCATCCAGCCCTCGCGCAGGATGCAATCGCCGTCGATGAACTGCACATAATCGGGCGCGTCTGCCTTCAGCGCTTTCAGCCCGGCATTGCGGGCGCGCGCGGCGGTGAAGGGCAGGCTCATGTCCAGCGCCACGACAATCGCGCCCTCGGCCTGTGCGGCCTGAACGCTGCCGTCGGTCGAGCCGGAATCGACATAGATAACGCGCCGCACCTGCCCGTGCAGCGATTGCAGGCAGGCTATCAGGCGCTCGCCCTCATTGCGCCCGATGACAACGGCATCGACACTCGGCTTGGGTTTGACCCGTGGCATACGCGTTACTCCATCCCTCCATGGATTAGGGGAGCACCCGGCCCGCTGTCCAGCACGCACGAATGTTGCACGCACCCACTGTGCAAGCAGCGCGCAATGTGTTGCATTCCTGCCTAGGCAGAGGAGGAGAACACCCATGACCCGCGCGCAAATCGTCGGCTGGAGCCACAGCCAGTTCGGCAAGGCCGAAGCCCCCGACACCGAATCCCTGATCGCCGGCATCCTTGGGCCTGCGTTGGAGCACGCGGGCATCGGGGCTGAGGATGTCGATGGCATCTTTGTCGGCGTGTTCAACGCCGGGTTCTCACGGCAGGATTTTCAGGCCGCACTGGTCGCGCTGGCCGATGAGCGCCTGCGCTATACCCCGGCGATCCGGTATGAGAACGCCTGCTCCACCGGCTCGGCGGCGCTCTATGGCGCGATGGATTTCATCGAGAGCGGGCGCGGCAGGATTGCGCTGGTGGTCGGTGCGGAAAAGATGACCGCGACACCGACGGCGCAGGTGGGGGACATTCTGCTGGGCGCCTCTTACGTTAAGGAAGAGGCCGAGGTTCAGGGCGGCTTCGCCGGTCTCTTCGGTCAGATCGCGCAGAGCTATTTCCAGCGCTACGGCGATCAGTCCGACGCTTTGGCGATGATCGCCGCCAAGAACCACGCGAACGGCGTCCACAACCCCTATGCCCATATGCGCAAGGATTTCGGCTTCGATTTCTGCAACACGCCCAGCGACAAGAACCCGCATGTCGCGGGCCCGCTGCGGCGCACGGATTGCTCGCTGGTCTCGGACGGGGCGGCGATTCTGGTGCTGGCGGATGCGGAAACCGCCCAGACCCTGAACCGCGCCATCGCCTTTCGGTCGCGCGTGCAGGCCAATGACTTCCTGCCCATGTCACGCCGCGATGTGCTGGAATTCGCCGGTGCGCGCCGGGCTTGGTCGCAGGCGTTGGAGCAGGCGGGGCTTAGCCTTGATGACCTCAATTTGGTTGAAACCCATGACTGCTTCACCGTCGCCGAGATGCTTGAGTATGAGGCGATGGGGCTGGCCGAGCGTGGTCAGGGCCACCGGGTGATCCGCGAGGGCATCACCGCCAAGGACGGCAAGCTGCCGGTGAATGCCTCGGGCGGGTTGAAGTCCAAGGGGCACCCGATTGGTGCAACCGGCGTGTCGATGCATGTCATGGCCGCGATGCAGTTGGCTGGCGAGGCCGGGGATATGGCGGTCAAGGATGCGCGCATCGCGGGCGTGTTCAACATGGGCGGCGTGGCGGTGGCCAATTACTGCTCGATCCTTGAGCGCGTGAAATGAGGGCGGATCTGTCCGCAGGCATCACTCCGGTGTCGACCCGGGTGATGAACCTGTCGCATCTGCTCACCGACATCGCCCGCCGCCACCCCGACGCGCCGGGGTTCATCTGGGACGACCGGGTCTGGAGCTGGTCGCAGATGGAGGCGCGCGCGGCGGCCTTTGCCGAGGCGCTGATAGAGCGGTTCGGCGTGCAAAAGGGCGACCGGATTCTGGTGCAGTCGGCCAATAACAACCAGATGTTCGAAGCGATGTTCGGCTGCTGGCGTGCCGGCTGCGTCTGGGTGCCCGCCAATTTCCGCCAGACGCCGCAGGATGTGGCCTTTCTGGCGCAATCCTCGCAGGCGCGGGGGTTGCTGGTGGGCGCGGAATTTGCCGACCACGCCCGCGCCTGCGCGCCGGTGCTCGATTTCACCATCTCGATTGGTGCGAGCGAGTTTGCCGAAGATTACGAGGCGCTGATCGCCCCCTATCTGGGCCGCGCCCGTCCCGCTGTGGGCGTGCAGCGCGATGATCCTTGCTGGTTCTTCTTCACCTCGGGCACCACCGGACGGCCCAAGGCGGCGGTGTTGACGCATGGCCAGATGGGCTTTGTGATCACAAACCACCTGTGCGACCTGATGCCCGGCACCGGGGCCGATTGGGGCACGCCGGATGCCTCGCTGGTCGTCGCGCCGCTCAGCCATGGCGCGGGGATTCACCAACTGGCGCAGGTGGCGCATGGGGTGCCGTCAATCCTGCCAGCGGGGGCAAAACTGGACCCGGCCGAGGTCTGGGCGCTGGTCGAAAAGCACCGCGTGACCAACATGTTCACCGTGCCGACCATCGTGAAACTGCTGGTCGAGCATCCGGCGGTCGATGCGCATGACCATTCCAGCTTGCGCTACGTGATCTACGCCGGTGCGCCGATGTACCGCGCCGATCAGATTACCGCGCTCGAGAAGCTCGGCCCCGTGCTGGTGCAATATTTCGGGCTGGGCGAGGTGACGGGCAACATCACGGTGCTGCCCCCGGTGCATCATTCCAGCGGCGAGATGAAGCTGGGCACCTGCGGGTTTGCGCGCACGGGGATGCAGGTGCAGGTCCAGCGCGAGGATGGGAGTGAGTGTGATCCGCTGGAAACCGGCGAGATCTGCGCCACCGGGCCGGCGGTCTTTGCGGGCTATTTCAACAACCCCGAGGCCAATGCGAAGAGTTTTCGCGACGGTTGGTTCCTGACCGGCGATCTGGGGCATATGGACGATGAGGGGTTCGTCTATCTGACCGGGCGGGCGTCGGACATGTATATCTCGGGCGGGTCGAACATCTATCCGCGCGAGATTGAAGAAAAGATCCTGCTGCATCCTGCGATCAGCGAGGTTGCCGTGCTGGGCGTGCCGAACCGCAAATGGGGCGAGGTCGGCATGGCGGTCTGCGTCTGCGCGCAGCCGGTCGAAGCTGCCGCGTTGCTGGCATGGCTGGCTGACAAGATGGCGCGCTACAAGCTGCCGCAGCATGTGGTGTTCTGGGATGAGATGCCGAAATCGGCCTATGGCAAGATCACCAAGAAGATGATCCGCGCGGAACTTACCGCGCGCGGACAGGTGCCGCCGGAATGATCGAAACGCTGCGCCATCCCGGCCCGGTCTCGGCCCGGCGCTGGGCCGTGGCCCGCTGCACGGCCGAACCGGTGGAGGTTGTCCTTCCCGTCGCCGAGACCTTCGCGAAATCCGCCGCGCTGGCGCTGGCGGATTATGACGGTGGGTGGCTGGTGATCGAGAATGAGACCCTAACAACGCTGGATTTCGTGATTCCGGGCGAGGATGCCACCGGCGCGCATGCCGCGTGGTACGCAGGGCCCTATCAGATGGGCGCGGGGCGGATTGACCATCTGGGGATGCATGTCGGCCGCAAGGACGGGGCTGCGTGGATCCATGGCCACGGCGTGTTCGATGCGCCGGGGTGGGAGGGGCCGCGCATGGGACACATCCTGCCCTTCGAGAGCCGCCTTGCCCACCCGATCCGCGCGCGGGGATGGGGTATCAGGGGCGCGAGATTGCAGGTTTGCGCAGAGTTAGAGACGAATTTCCCGCTTTTCCAGCCGGTTGATCTGGGCGGCGGCACCAACGCGGCGCTGGTCACCCTGCGGCCCAATCAGGACATGAACGCAGCCCTGGCGCTGGCGGCGGCGGAAGCGGGGATCACCGACGGGCAGGTTCTGGGGTTGGGGTCGATCGTGCGGCCAAAGCTGCAGGGCCAGCCCCGGATCGACAGCCACGCGACCGAGCTGCTGCTGACCCAAGGCACGCTGCAGAACGGCGTCGCCCGGATCGAAACCGAGATCGTCACACTGGACGCCAGCATCCACAAGGGCTGGCTGGAGCCGGGCCAAAATGGCGTCTGTATCACCGCCGAGTTGCTGGTGATCGCGGGCTGAAACAGGCTCTCAGCTTGCTGGAATCGCCTCTCGCAGCGCCGCGACCAGATCGTGAAACCGGTCGCCCTGCACGATGATATGCGCGTGGGTCGCCGCCGCTGCAGCTTCGGCATCGCCGTGCCTGACCGCGTCCAGAATAGCCTGATGTTCGCCCAGCGACCCGGCAATCCGGTTCCGGCTGCGCAGTTGCAACCGGCGGTAGGGTTGCAACATGCGGTGCAGGCGCAGCGCCTCGGCTTCCAGATAGCTGTTGTGCGTCGCGCGGTAGAGACAGTGGTGAAACACCGTGTTGCTGGCGTAATACGCCTCGGCATCGCCGGTGCCCGCGGCGGCGACGCAGGCCGCCTGCGCGGCGGTGAAGGCGACGAGTTCGGCCTCGGTGATGCGCCGCGCGGCGAGGCGGGCGCAACTGGCCTCGACCTCGGCCATGACCTCGAACCGTTCGGCCAGCTCGGCAAAGCTCCATTGCGTGACATAGGTGCCGCGTTTGGGCAGCACCTGTACCAGTCCCGACGCCTCAAGCAGTTGCAGGACATCGCGGATCGGCGTGCGCGAGCAGGCGAATTGCTGCGCCAGCGCGTCAGGGTCCAGCCGCGCGCCGGGCAGATAGTCGCCGTTCAGGATCGCGTTTTCCAGCGTCTGGCGGATGCGGTGGGTGTTGGTGCTCACGGTCTTTGCCTTTTGTGGCAGCATAACAGCGGGGCGGTTGGTATCAAACATTGGACATGATATATATAACAGAATACAGAATTGCGTATATGAATCGGAGTCAGCAATGATCAAGGTTTTTGGACAAGAGCGTCCGGCGTTTCTGGGCGATCTGTTGGATGCCGTCACCGAACGTGGCCGCGCGCTGCTGGGACTGCGCGAGGCAGGCCCGGTGCGCGCACCGGATCTGGCACAGTTGGGCGAGGTGCTGGTATCGCGGCGCGGGGAAGCCTCGGGCGTTGCCTTGGCGCAATCGTTCATCGGGGCCTATGCGGCAGCGCCCATGGCCGAACGGCTGGCCTTTCTGCACCTGCTGGCGGCGCAATTCGGGCCTGATGTCAGCGCCGTCGACACCGCCATTGCCGCGCTGAACACCGGCGAGCCGGGGGCAATCGAAGCACTGCACGCCGCGTCCGAACCCCGGCGGCAAGAGCTGTTTCGCCGTCTGAACGTTGCCCCCGGTGGCACGCAGGCGTTGCTGCGGATGCGCGAGGATTTGCTGGGTGTGCTGCGCGATCAGCCTGAACTGCGCCCGGTGAACGCCGATTTCACCCATCTGTTCGGCTCGTGGTTCAACCGGGGCTTTCTGTCGCTGCGCCAGATCGACTGGACGACTCCGGCCAATATTCTGGAGAAGATCATCCAGTACGAAGCCGTGCACGAGATCCAGAACTGGGACGATCTGCGCAACCGGCTGCAACCGCTGGACCGGCGCTGCTATGCGTTCTTTCACCCGCAATTGCCCGATGAGCCGCTGATCTTCGTTGAAGTCGCGCTGACCGTAGACAGTCCGCGCGCTGTGGCGCCGTTGCTGAACCTGACGCGCCAGCCGATTGCGGCTGAGACGGCGACGACGGCGGTGTTCTACTCGATCTCGAACACGCAACGCGGGCTGGCCGGGGTTTCGTTCGGCAATTTCCTGATCAAGCAGGTGGTTGAGCTGCTCAAGGCCGAACTGCCGCAGGTGAAGACCTTCGTCACCCTGTCGCCGGTGCCGGGGTTTGCCGCATGGCTCGCGGGGCAGCGTGACAATCCGTCGATCCTGACGCCAGCGCAATGGCAGGCGCTGGACACGCCTGACTGGCACCGCGACCCTGAGCGGGCGGCGGCGCTGGCCCCGGTGATGACCCGCGCGGCGGCGCAGTATTTTCTGGCCGCGCGCGATGCGCGGGGCCGTCCGGTCGATGCCGTGGCGCGTTTCCATCTGGGCAATGGCGCGCGGCTGGACCGTTTGAACCTGCTGGGCGATCTGTCGGCCAACGGCATGCGCCAATCGCACGGGCTGATGGTCAATTACCGCTATGCGCTTGACGCCATCGAGCGCAACCATGAGGCCTTTGCCGAATCCGGCACGATCGCCGCCTCGGACGAGGTAAAGCGGGCGGCACCGTCGCCCGTGTCTTCCTGAAACCTGTATGGACATGACAATGAGTGACAACCTGTTCGACCAGCTGACGCGGTCCATCACCGACCTTGAAGCCCCCGCGATCGAGACCGAGAGCGGCACGCTGAGCTATGCCGCGCTGATTGCGCGCACCGGGCAGATCGCCAATGCGTTGGAGATCGGCCCCGGGGACCGGGTGGCGGTGCAGATCGAAAAATCGGTCGATGCGATCCTGCTCTATCTGGCGACAGTGCGGGCGGGCGGCGTATTCTTGCCGCTGAACACCGGGTATACGGCGGCAGAGGTGGCGTATTTTCTGGGCGACGCGGCCCCCGCCGTGTTCGTTTGCGATCCGGCACAACTGGATGTGCTGAGGCCTGTCGCCAAAGCGGCGGGCGCGCGGATCGAGACGCTGGACACGCAGGGCGGCGGCTCGCTGGGGGTGGCGATAGCGGCGGCGTCGGCAGCGTTCGACACGGTGGCGCGCGGGACCGATGATCTGGCGGCGCTGCTCTATACCTCGGGCACCACGGGGCGCTCGAAAGGCGCGATGCTCAGCCACGGCAACCTTTTGTCCAACACCCGCGCGCTGCAAGACGCGTGGCGGTTCAGCGCCAGCGACGTGCTGATCCACGCCCTGCCGGTGTTCCACACGCATGGGCTGTTCGTGGCGACCAATGTCACGCTGTTTTCCGGCGCGTCGATGATCCTGCTGCCCAAGTTCGACCCGGCGCGTATTCTGGCGCTGATGGCGCGGGCGACGGTGTTGATGGGCGTGCCCACGTTCTATGTCCGGCTGCTCGATCAGCCGGGCCTGTCGCGCGATGCCGTTGAAAACATGCGGCTCTTTGTTTCCGGTTCTGCGCCGCTGCTGGAGGAAACCCACCGCAGCTGGCAAGAGCGCACGGGCCACGCGATCCTTGAACGCTATGGCATGACCGAGACGAACATGAACGTCTCGAACCCTTATGACGGCGACCGGGTCGCGGGCACCGTCGGCCAGCCGTTGCCGGGGGTTGAGGTGATTGTCACCGATCCCGCGTCAGGCGCTGAGCTGCCGCAGGGTGAGATCGGCATGATCGAAGTGCGCGGGCCGAATGTGTTTCAGGGCTATTGGCAGATGCCGGAAAAGACCGCCGAAGAGCTGCGCGCCAACGGGTTCTTCATCACCGGCGATCTGGGCCGCTATGACGACCGTGGGTATCTGCAGATCGTCGGGCGGGGCAAGGATCTGATCATCTCGGGCGGGTTCAACGTCTATCCCAAAGAGGTCGAGGCCGAGATCGACGCGATCCCCGGCGTGTTCGAATCCGCTGTGATCGGCTTGCCGCATCGCGATCTGGGCGAGGCGGTGACAGCGGTTGTTGTGACCAACGCCCGGCCTGCGCCGGATGAGGCAGCGATCCTGATGGCGCTGCACGACCGGCTGGCGAAGTTCAAGCAGCCCAAGCGGGTGCTGTTCGTCGAGGAACTGCCGCGCAATACGATGGGCAAGGTGCAAAAAACGCGCTGCGCTCGGCGTATGGGGATCTGTACGCCGGTTGAGCGCGGCTTCTCTTGTGCCGGGGCGGCCCCCTGCCCCGGCATTCCGGCAAAAAGGCTGAACGTATGACCCGAGCCACCACCCTCACCGCCGCCCGCGCCTTCGTCATCAGCGGCGGGTTTGCCGCCGAGCTGGCACCGCGCATCGCCATCCGCTCGGAAAGCCCGCGCGCCGATGCCTTGGCTGATCATCTGCTCTATCTGAACGGTGAGATGCGCCCGTTGCTGGAGGGGATGGGCTTTACCGTCACCCTGATCGACAACCCCGTTCTGCCCCGCCTGCCCGCGATCATCGCGCAGCGGATCGAAGATCCGGCGTTGAAAACCGTGCTGCTGTACGGGCATGGCGATGTGCTGTGGGGGATGGAGGGCGACTGGAAGGACGGGCGCAGCCCCTGGGTGCTGGATCAGGCGGAGGGGCGGCTTTACGGGCGCGGGACGGTGGACAACAAGGGCCAGCACGCGCTGAACCTTGCGGCGTTGCGCATCGTGTTACGGGCGCGGGGGCGGTTGGGGTTCAACGTCAAACTGCTGCTGGAGATGGGCGAGGAATGCGGCTCGCCCGGATTGAATGAGATGGCTGTCGCGCATCAGGAGGCGCTGGCTGCCGATTGCCTGATCGCCTCGGACGGGCCGCGCGCCGGATCGAAGACGCCGACGGTGTTTCTGGGCGCGCGCGGGGCGGCGACGTTTACACTGACCTGTGCGCTGCGCGAGGGCGGGCATCATTCAGGAAACTGGGGCGGGTTGCTGGTGAACCCCGGTCTGCGGCTGGCGCAGGCTTTGTCGGTGATCACCGATCCGATGGGCAAGATCCTGATCCCTGATTGGGTGCCTCAAGAGGTTGCCGCTGATGTCCGCTCTGCGCTGCAAGCCATTGAAATGGAGGTCAATCCGGGCGATCCCCTGACCGATCCGGCCTGGGGGGAACCCGGTCTGACCGGCGCGGCGCAAACCTGCGGCTGGTGCAATTTCGAGGTGCTGGCGTATCTTTGTGGCCGCCCCGAAGCGCCGGTGAACGCCATCCCCGGTTCGGCGATGGCCACCTGCCAGCTGCGCTATACCGTCGATATCGACAGCGCGCGTATCCTGCCTGCTCTGCGCGAGCATCTGGATGCGCACGGGTTTCAGGACGTGGTGATCGAGCCGCAAGGCGACGGTTTCGACAAGGCCACCCGCACCAGTTCGGACAATGATTGGGTACGGCTGGTGCTCGCCTCGATCGAGAAAACGCTGGGTCGCCCCCCTGCCCTGCAACCGAATTTCGGCGGTTCGCTGCCCAATCCGGTGTTCGCCGATACGCTGGGCCTGCCGACAATCTGGATCCCCCATTCGCACCCGGCCTGTTCGCAGCACGCGCCCAATGAGCACATGCTGCTGAGCGCGGCAGAGGAAGGCATCGCGATGATGGCCGGTCTGTTCTGGGATCTGGGCGGGGCCTAGAATCCGGCGAGCACCAGATCGGCGTGCTCGGCCAGATAGATGCGCAGCCACGGGGTGAAGTCCTGCGGGCGCTGAGCGAGCTGGTCGTGCAGTTCGGCGGTGTCGATCCAGCGGGTGTCCATGACTTCATCGGGATTGGGGGTCAGCGCCGGTTCGGCGTCACAGATGCCGAGGAACAGATCGACCACCTCATGCTCGATCATCGTGTGACCCACCGGCGCGCGGTATTCCACGACACCACGGTGCTGCAGGGCCACGCCGGTCAGCCCCAGTTCCTGCTCCAACCGCCGCTGGGCGCAATCGAGCGGCGTTTCGCCCCACAGCGGATGCGTGCAGCAGGTGTTCGCCCAAAGGCCCGGCGTATGGTACTTGGCCAAAGCGCGTCGCTGGATCAGCAAGCGCCCCCCGGCGACGACAAAGATCGACACGGCAGGGTGTTTCAGCCCGCGCTGATGCACGGTCAGCTTGTCCATCGGGCGCAACGCGCCGTCGATCCAGACGGGAATGTCCTGTTGCATCATGCTCTCACGCTTTTCAGCGCTTATTGCCGATGGCAGCGCCTTGGGAAAGGGTCAGATCATCCCTGAAAACACCAAAGCGGCGATCAGCCCGACGCCGATCAGCACCAGTCCGCCGAAGGCCCAGATCATCTGACGCCTGCGCCGTTCACGAACCGGCATGGCATAGGGGATCGATACCACCGGGCGCAGTTGCAGATCGCGCTCCATGCGCTGGGCGGTGCGGATCACCGGGTTCATCCATTCCAGCGCATAGGCCAGCAGGATGCCCAGAAAAATGCCCCCGGCGACGCCCATCACCGCCACCTTCTTGCGGCTGCGCGAAACCGGGTATTGCGGCACCAGCGCGCGTTCGAGCAGCTCGAAGCGTTCGGCCTGCTGGTCATCTTCGATCCGGGCGCCCAGTTCTGCCTCACGGCGGCGGTCGGCGGCGGCGGTGAGCTGGGCTTGCAGTTGCTCCATCCGGCGGTTCATGGCGATGACCTGCTGCTCGAATTCAGGCGCGCGGATCAGCAGCGCCTGAATTTCGGCGATACGGGCGGTCATGATGTCTTGCTGATCGGTCAGCTGGCTTAACTCTTCGGTCAACTGGGCGATCTGCCGGCGGGTTATCGCGCGGGTCGAGCTGGAGTCCTGCGCCGCGATCTCTGCCCGCTTGGCGCTGATCAAAGCGCGCAGGGCCAGCAGGTTCTCCTGAAGCCGGGCCTGTTCGTCACGGCGCTGCGTTACCGCATCGGGCAGAAAACCCTCATTGTCAGAGCGGAAGCGGGCGATTTCATTCTCAAGCCCCTGAATGCCGGTTTCCAGCCGCTGCTCTTCCGAGCGGAAGAAATCCAGCGCCTGCTGGGCGTTGGTCTGGCGGGCATCAAGGCTTTGCTGGACCATGGATTCGGCCAGTTCATTGGCGATAGCGGCCGCGGTTTCAGGATCATCATCCTGCGCGGAAACGATCAGCGCCGACAGCGAGCCGTCGCGGGTAAAGCCCTGCTGGGCGGCGGCAATCGAGGTGATCGAGAGGTTCGCGCGCAGGATGCCGACCTGCTCAACCGGGCCAAGGGGCGCGCCGTCGAACAGGTCATAGCGCTGTGCCAGATCAAGCAGCGCCTCACGCGACATCAGCCGTTGTTCAATCACCTGCACGCGGCGCGTCAGGTCGGGGGTGGCCGCAGTGGCACCGCCCTCGGTCGGGGCGACGATGACCGGGTTGATCACCTGAATCACCGCGCTGGCGGAATAGACCCGCTCGGTTTTCAGCGCCATGTACAGGCCCGCAACCGTGCCCAGCACCGTCAGCAGCACCACAATGCGCCAGCGGCGGCGCATCCAGCTGAGGATTTCGTGCAGGTTCTGAATCGGTCCCATGCGCGCGCTCCCTCAGCTCCGACGCCGCGCGGCGCGCGGGTCACGATCTTCGGATTTGTTCAGCACGACGCCCAGCAGCGGCACCAGCCCTTCAAGCAGGCGCTCGCTTTCCAGAATATCGGCGGGGGTCGTCCGCAGGCCATCAGCGACCAGCAGCACCGCATCAAGCTGCGGCAGCAGCGCGGGGGTGACAGGGTCCGACAGCAGGGGCGGCAGGTCATGGATCACCACATCAGGCGCGATACAGTCGATCATCGCACGCAGGGCGAGAATGGCCTCTGGTGCCATCATCCGTTCCGACCCTTGCCGCACAGCGGCGCTGTTCAGCGCCACGGCCAGCGACGAGCCGATGCGTTGCAGCTGATGCTCGGGCTCGGTGGTGCCCGCAAGCAGTGATTCCAGCGGGCCGGCCGGGGTCAGACCCAGCAAGGCGTGCAGACCCGGTTCTTCCAGATCGGCATCGATCAGCAGAACACGGGCGGTTTCCAGACGGGCGATGCTGGCGGCAAGCCCGGCGGCGACAAAGCTGCGCCCTGCCCCGCGGGACGGCGAGGAAATACCGATGCGTTTCCAGCCCTTGTCGGCGATGACGCGCATCAGTTGTGTGCGCAGCTGGTCCATGGCGGTGCCCGATGCGGTGCCGCGTGCAAAGGACGGGGTTTTGCCCTTGGTGGTCAGGTGATCGACCGAGTCCAGGATCAGCGGCAGGCTGGCCCAGATATCCTCGACCTCGGCCCGGCGCTGGGCGCTGGGGGCAGAGCGGCGAGCGCCGTTGATCCGGCCTTGCAGCATCGGCGCGTGACCGATGGCGCGGGTCGGCGGTGTGGGTTCGGCGCCCTCTTCCGTCGAGCGCCAACCCAGCCGTTGTTCAAGAATACGCGTGTTGACCATAACCAGACCCTTTGAGCGTGCCGAACCGCGCTCGTGCAGCGACCATTTATACCCGTTTTCGACAGAAAGCCTGTCACAAATAGGGCAGAAGCATGGTCATTGTTGCGGGTTTACAGGGTGAAAAGCGTTGCCAGCCGGTCCCCGTGTACCACGACCACGACCGCCAGAAGCAGCGCCGCGATGCTGGCCATGACCGCATCATGCAGCGGATCCCAGGCCCCGTGCTTGCGTGCCAGCCGCAGTTGCAGCGGGTAGCTGAGCAGCGCGGTCGAGGCCATGGCGATGGGCGCGCCGGGCAGGCCCAGCATCGGCACCAGCAGCAGAAGCAGCGCCACCAGAATGACCGCGCGTGTTGCGTTCAGCGCGAAGAACCCGCGCGAGTCGCCCGACGCCAGCGTGACCTGATCATAGGTCAGCCACAGCATCTGCGGCAGCAGCGCCATCGACACGATGACCACCACCGCACCCGAGGTCAGATAGCGCGCGTCATAGAGCAGATCGACAATATAGGTGCCGCCCAGAGCCAGCGGCGCAACCCCGGCAACCAGCATGCCCGACAGCATGAACCGGATCCGGCGCAGGCGCAGGAAATTCTCGCGCGATTCACGGGGTGGAGAGGCGCGGTAAAGCGGAATCATCAACCGCTGCACCAGCAACTGCCCCAGCATCAACGGAAAGCCGGCAAGGAAGAAACCGATGTTGTAGAGGCCCAGCTCTTCCATCGTCATGAAGCGGCCAAGGATCAGCTTGTCGCTTTGCAGCACGATGAAACCGGCCATGGTGCTGAAGAAAATCCAGCGGCCATAATGGATCAGTTCATGCGCGGATCTCGCGGTCCAGATGCAGCCGGTTCGAGATGCCGGGCAGCATGATCCATGCCAGCCCGGCGCGGGCCGCAGCCGAAATCACGTTACCCGCAACCAGCGCCCAGATCGATTGCGTGGCCCAGGCCAGCAGCAGCATGGCGACGACGCTGATCACCTGTGCGGTAATTTCCAGAACGGTGACCCGGCCCAGCAGCATGTGGCGCGAGGCGCTTTCGGCGCGGGTGGGTTCCAGCGACAGGATCAACAGGCTCGTGGCGGACACCGGGATCAGGTAGGCCAGCATCGGTTCGTTATAGAACCAGCCCATCGGCCATGCGAGCGCACAGGCCGCCGCGAACAGGAACCCCGCGCGGATCATGTTCAGCGTCCAGGCGGTATTCAGAAAGGCCGGTTCATCGCCGCGTTTGGACGACTGGATGGCGGGCTGGATGCCCAGATCCGACAGCATCGTCAGGCCGACCAGCAGCACCGTGACCAGCGCCATGGTGCCGAACGCCTCAGGGAACAACAGGCGTGCCAGGATCAGGTTCGAGCCAAAGCGGATCACTTGCTGCCCACCAAACCCAAGGATGGTGAACATCGACGACCGCATGATCTTGGCGGTGATACCGGTTCCGGGTTTTCTGGCTGGCATGAGAACGGCGTCGGACACTGAAGAATACTCCGGGTAATTGCAGCGACAACACCGGTAAAGACAAGGCGTCACGTCAATTCGTGAGAAATGAAGGTAAATTGCGGCGCGAATGTGGCAGGGTTACTGCCGCGCCAATACCTACAGTGTTTCTTGAATTTGCCCAATTTCGACCCTAGCCCAAGGACCAGTGTTCTTGACCAAGGTGCCCCTGTGAAGATCGGCTACATCCTCAATACCTATCCCGCGCCGTCGCAAAGCTTCATCCGGCGCGAGATGCGGGCGCTTGAGCGCCG
The DNA here is from genome assembly GCF_025949695.1 of Pararhodobacter zhoushanensis. Lineage (NCBI taxonomy): Bacteria > Pseudomonadati > Pseudomonadota > Alphaproteobacteria > Rhodobacterales > Paracoccaceae > Pararhodobacter > Pararhodobacter zhoushanensis. The sequence goes on from NZ_JAPDFL010000001.1 coordinate 609,603, forward strand.
CGGTATTGCGGTGCAGCGCTTTGCCATGCGGTCGTTTGACGGGTCCTTGCCGGATCGGTCGGATCAAGAGGAAGCCGCCGCCACGGATTATGTGCTGGCAAAGGGGCTGTTCGCCCTGCTGTGGGCGCTGTTCCTTGTCGGACTGCAATCACCGGTGCGCATCTATCAGGCGCTGTTTCTGGCGCTGAAGGCCAGCCGAGGCTCGGAAGCCGGGTTGTTCAAGCACCTGATCTATTTTCTGGAAGCGGCTTATGTCACCCGCCGGCTGGGCGAGTTGCAGGTGGACCGGATGCACGCGCATTTCGGCACCAACGCGACAACCGTGGCCATGCTGGCGTCAGAGATGAGCGGCAAGCCGTTCAGCTTCACCGTTCACGGGCCCGAGGAATTCGACAAACCCGCCGCCATCGCCCTGCCGCTCAAGCTGCAGAAGGCGGATTTCACCGTGGCGATCTCGTCCTATGGCCGCAGCCAGCTGTGCCGACTGGTCGATTACCGCTTCTGGCCGCGCATCCGCGTGGTGCACTGCGGGATCGAGCCGCAGCATTATGACTCGGCGCGGCCGATGCCGGTTACGCGGCCGGTGACAATGGTCAATATCGGGCGATTCGTTGAGCAAAAGGGCCAGATCCTGCTGATCGAGGCGATGGCCGAGGTCGCGCGCCGGGGTGTCGATGTCCGGCTGGTGCTGGTCGGTGACGGGCCGATGCGTCTACCGCTTGAGCGCGCGATTGCCCATTCGGGCCTTGGCCACCGGGTCGAACTGACCGGCTGGCTGGATGAGGCGGGCGTGCGCCGGGCGATCGATTCTGCGCATGCGCTGGTGCTGCCGTCCTTTGCCGAGGGGCTGCCGATGGTGGTGATGGAGGCGATGGTCTCGGCCCGTCCGGTCATCGCCACCTGGGTCGCCGGGGTGCCGGAACTGATGCAAGAGGGGCGCACCGGCTGGCTGGTGCCCGCAGGCGACGCGATGGCGCTGGCCGAGGCGATTACCGAGCTGGCGACGTCGCCCGACGACAAACTGCGCCGCATGGGCACGACAGGCCGCGCGCGGGTGTTGATGCGGCACAATATTGATACCGAGGCGGGGAAACTGGCGGCGCTGTTCTGTCAGCGTCCGCGCACGCAGAGCCGTGCTCAGCGCCCGCGCACCCAGCTGGTCTGACGCGACGGGCAAAGTCGCCCGCTCAGCCTGACGATGGCATACACGCCAAACGCCGCCGGGTCGCGCAAGGCGCTGCGGACCAGCCAGCCAAAGCTGGGCTTGGTCTTGCCTTCATTCACCATCAGTCCCGGTTCCATTCCGGCCAGCTCGGCCACGCCCAGATCCTGACGGCGCCGAACCCGGACCAACCGGCAGAAGCCCTCGACCAGCGGCCAGTCATAGACGGCGGGAACCTTGATGCGTTCGGCGGGGGTAAAGACGATGCGCACATAGGTATCGTCCGAAATGATCGTCGGAAACGCCCCCCAGCGCGCCCGGCCCGAGGCATTCACGGCATACAGTCCAAAGCCCGGCACGCCGTCGGTGACAAAGGGCAGGCGCATCCAGTATCGCGCATAAGCCCGTGTCACCCACGAGCGCGCGGTGATGTTGGGGGTGCCCGATGCATAGCGCGCGGCGCTGGTGTCCAGCGTCTCGGCCAGCTGTGCCATCAGGGGCGGCGAAACGGTCACATCGGCATCCAGATAGGCGCGCGTCGGATACAGCGCCGCCGCATCGCCCGCCGCCAGCGCACCGGGTTTACCCATCGCTGGCAGATCCAGCACGTCGATCAGCCACCCTCGTGCGGCGAAAGCCCGCGCATAGCTCCGCGCGCGTGCGGCGGTGTCATCGTTGCAGCCGTTGGCGACGACGACGACCTGCGCGACGGCGGGGCCTTCGCTGGCCAGCACGGCGGTCAGGCAGGCATCAATATAGTCGGCTTCATTGCAGGCCGGGATCAGGATGGACAGACTCATGGGGCAGTAGCCTCGATCAGCGCGGTCCAACGCGGCGTATCATCGTCGATATGGCGCAGATGGCCCCAGCTGCCCCAGACCGAGGGCTTACCGATATCGTTAAACGCAACAAACGGCGCGGGCGTCAAGGTGCGCCAACCGGCAATCAGCGTGCGATACAGCGCTCCCATCTGCGCCGACTGGTTGAGGGCGGTGAAAAAGGCGACCAGCTCTTCGTCGCCATGGTCCTGCGGGCGCACCACGACATGCGTGCCGCCCTCATACATCACCAGCGCCATGCCATAATCCTGCGCCACGGCGACATGATGGGGCAGCGTGCGGTCCAGCAGATCCCGCACCGAGTTTTCGGCATTGCCCGAAACCGAGCCATCCAGCAGCTCTTGCGCCGCCAGATCCAGCGCGGTGTCGAACCGGTGCGCGGCGATGAAGGCATCACGCGCCTCGCCGGTCAGGTTTTGCGCGTCCGCGTCGGCTTCAGCCGCCGCGCGGCTGTCACGCAGCCAGCCCTGCACCAGCGGTTGCTTGTCTTCGCTGTGCAGATCGCCGCTGAAATAGCCGGTGACGGCCAGCGCATCGAAGGACTCGCTGGGCGGGCGGTGCGCGGGGTCTTCTGCCACGTAGTCCGGCGCCGTGAGCATGTCGTGTTCCAGGCCCAGCCAGGCGGTGAACAGGCCCAGCACCCGTACCCGCCGCTCGGTCGCACCGGCGTAAACCGCGTCGATGATCCCCATCGCCTGCGCCGCGCGGACAGCGCCGTACTGCACCCAGGCCCATTCCCGGTTCCAGCGGGCGCGCGCGCTCTGTTCTGCCCAGTCTGCTTGCGTGAAGGACCAGTTCCAGATCTCGTTCGAGAACTCGAACCAGCCGCGCAGATCGGGACGAAGCCCGTCGCGCACGGTTTGCGCGAACTGGCGGATATAGGTGTCATCAGCCCGATGAGGCAGGGTGAACCACGGCTCGGCCCCGGTCTGGTTGGCCAGCCGCAGCAGGATCTCCAGCGGGACGCCCCGGCGTGACCAGCTGTAATCGCCGATTTGTGCGCGCTGATCCCAGTGCTCGACCGTGGAATTGTTGGTCAGCATCCAGTCCATGAAGCGCAGGGTCTCAACCCCCTGCAACCGCGCCAGAAAATCGGGATTGAAAATCTCACCCGCTGCATGCCGGGCCAGATTGCGTTCGTGCACAATGCTCAGGTTCCGCAGGGTGCCGCGGTTGAATTCGATCAAGACCGAGCCCTGACCGGGCGTAAACTCGAACGTCGCCGAATTATCGCCGAAGCGCACGTTCCGCGCGGCGCCGGAGAAGCTGAGATAGGCGCTTCCTTCCCATGTCGCGTGCCATGTCCCGGCGGTCGAGGTCATCTCAGCGGGCAGATCCATCAGCACGAAGGTGGACAGGCGGCGGGCTGTGCGCGGAATGGCGATGACCCAGCCGTCCTCATCCAGCGCGCCTGCGTCGCGCAGCGCGTCTTCATCCATGCCACCCCATTGGCCGGGCAGATGGCCCACCCACCGCGAGGCATTGTGCATGACGTCGATGAACGGCGCTTCGGTGGACCAGCCTGCGACCTCGGAAAGATTGAGGCCCAAAGCAAGCCGCCCCTCACGCGGTGAAACGTCGATCTGTGCTGCCAAGGGGCTGGCGGCACAGGTGAGAACCGTGAAAAAAACCGCGATCAGGGACGAGAAACGCATTGTCTTGGGCATCCTTGCTCTGCCAAGTATCAAGGTAGGATAGAATTTTCGATACATTCCAGAGTTTTCTGTGGAAATGCATGGATGAAGGGACGTTGTCGCCTCGATGGCTTCATTGGTAATGCTCTCCCCCGCCCCGATGGTGGAATTGCCTGCGGGTGAAGTGCTGCTCGACGTGAAATTCGTAGAGGGGATGAAGCTGCATTGCCAGCTCTGGCCGGGGCCTGTGCGCTGTGTGATGCGGCGCGGCCACTATCGGATCGACAGCCCGATGCGCTATTCGGTGGCGCAGCTGGGCTTCGATCTGATCGCGCTGGATGCGGGAGCGCCCGTGCCCGAGCTGCTGCTGGACGAAGCCGCGCTGGTCTATGTGGCGTCCGATGACATGAAATACCTCGACCTGCCCAAGGCGATGGAACGGCGGCTGGGCAAGCTGGTCTACACCATCGAAGAACCGCTGACCGGCCGGATCAGTCATGCGCTGGCCGCCAGCCCGTCGATGCGGCGGCGGCTGGGGGCGAGCTGGTGGAACATGCGGCGCGAGGGCGCGCTGAAAGCGGCGCTTCGCGCGGCGGACGGGGTGCATTGCGACGGGTATCCGGCGCATGACAGCTACAAACGGCTGAACCCGCGTGCGTTGCGGTATCTGGATAACCGGATGCGCGCGCCGATGATCGCCCGGGCCGAGGACCAGAGGATCCGCGCCGAGATGCAACGCCGGGGCGACCCGCTGCGGTTGGCGTGGTACGGGCATATGGGGCGGACCTCGGGCGTCGAGGATCTGCTGCCGATGGCGCATCTGCTCAAGACGCGCGGGGTGCCGTTCAAGCTGGAGCTGTTCGGTGCCGGGCCGCTGGAGGCCCGGTTGCGCGACGGGATCGCCGGGCTGGGGCTGGGTGAGACCATGTCGGTGCAGCCGATGGGGCCGTTCGATCCGGTGCTGGTGCCGCATCTGCGCACCGGTGCGGATCTGTTCATCGCACCGATCCGGCTGTCGATGCCGCAAAGCGCCTATGTCGAGGCGCTGGGCTGCGGGTTGCCGATCCTTGGCTATGGCAACAGGATGTGGAAACGCATGCAGGCGGAATCCAAGGCGGGTTGGGTGGCGCGCAAGAGCCCGGCGGCGCTGGCGCGGGCGGTCGAGCGGCTGCACGAAGACCGTGAGGCGGTGATTGAAGCTTCGACCCGGGGCGTGGAGTTTGCGCGGGCGAATGCGTTCGAGACGGTGTTTTCCCGCCGGATGAACGATCTGCGCGAGATTGCTGGCGTGGAGTAGGGGCGGCGCTCAGGCCCATCGAGGGCCTTCGCGCCGCGCAGGGGGCGCTGCCCCCTACGGCCTGACGGCCTACCCCCGGGATATTTGAGGACAGATGATGGGTCAGCGGGCCAGTCGGTGGGCGATGGCGGGAAGCGTGGACCAGTCGTCAAAGGCTTCAGCGTGCGGGATCTGGTCAATCGGAGATTTGCGGTAGCCAAGCGTGTAGAGCGCAAAGGGGACGCGCGCGGCCTGTGCGGTGCGGGCGTCCACCTCGCTGTCGCCGACATAGACCAGCGGGCTGTCGTCCAGCGCCTGCATCGCGGCAAGAAGCGGGGCGGGATCAGGTTTGGTCACCGGCAGGCTGTCACCGGCGATGACCACCTCGAACATCTCGGACCAGCCGAAATGCGCCAGAACCGCCAGCGCCGGGCGCAGGGGTTTGTTGGTGCACAGGCCCAGCTGCCAGCCCTGCGCCTTGAGCGTGGCCAGCGCGGTTTCGACGCCGGGGTAGACGGTGCTGAAGTCGTGCGCGATCTCGTATTCTGCGGCGAACCGGGCGCGCATGCGCTCGGTCCGGGCGGGGTCGTTGGTGCCTGAAGCGGCGCGTTCCAGACGGTCGACAAAGACCTTCGCGCCGCGCCCGACAAAGCTGCGCGCCTGGTCGGGCGTCACCAGCGGCAGGCCTTCGGCCGCCAGCGTCCGGTTGCCGGCGGCGTGGATATCCAGGGCGGAATCGACCAGCGTACCGTCGAGGTCGAAGATCGCCCTCATGCCGGGGCCAACAGGTTGAGCGCGCGTTCGCGGATCGGCAGATGCACCAGCGCCGAGAGCGCGCCGACGGCGATGCCGACCCACCAGACCAGCGTGTAATCGCCGTAAACGTCATACAGCGCGCCGCCCAGCCAGACGCCCAGGAAGCTGCCAATCTGGTGGCTGAGGAACACCAGCCCATAAAGCGTGCCCATGTAGCGCAACCCGTAGATATGCGCGACCAGCCCTGAGGTGAGCGGCACCGTGGCAAGCCACAACGAGCCCATGGCGACCGAGAACAACAGCACCGAGGTCGGCGTGATCGGCATCAGGATAAACGTCGCGCCGATGATCGTGCGGGCGGTATAGATCCCGGCCAGCAGGTATTTCTTGCTGAACCGTTTGCCCGCCCAGGCGGCGGCCAGCGTGCCGCCGATGTTGGCCAGACCGATCACCGAAATCGCCACCGCGCCCAAGGCCGAGGTGGTGCTGATCCCCAGCGCCGCCAGCATGCCGTCGGGCGCGGGGGTGCCGCACATCTCGGTCACCATGGCGGGGAAGTGGGCGGTGATGAAGCCCAGCTGATAGCCGCAGGAAAAGAAGCCGATGGCGATGAGCGAGAAAGACGGGTCTTTGAACGCCTGTTTCAGCGCCTGACCCAGCGATTGCTCAAGCTCGGCCCGGCTGGCCATTTTTTCGGAGCGCATCATCGGCAGGGCAAAGAGCGACAGCAGGATCACCCCGGCGAAGATGATGAAGACCGTCTGCCACGGGAAATGGCCCAGCAGGATTTCGGCAATCGGCGCACCGATGACCTGCCCCGCCGATCCGGCAGCCGTGGCAATCCCCAGCGCCATCGAGCGGTTTTCATCCGAGGCGGCGCGGCCGACGACGGCGAGGATCACGCCAAAGCCGGTGCCCGCGATGCCGAAACCGACGAGGAACTCCAAAAGCTGCATCGACCCCGGCGTCACGGCAAAGGACGACAGCACCAGACCGGCGGCATAGAACAAGGCGCCCAGGATGATCGCCTTGCGGTCGCCAAAGCGTTCGGCAAAGGCACCAAACAGCGGCTGGCCGATACCCCAGGCAAGGTTCTGGATGGCGATGGCCAGCGAGAATTCGGACCGGGGCCAGCCGAATTCGCTGGCGATGGGGATCTGGAACACCCCGAACGAGGCGCGGGCGGCGAAGCCGATCAGAATGATGATACAGCCGCCGATCAGGACGGGCGTGATGAGAGGGGCTCTGGTCGTCATGGGTCTGTCCTGAACTGCGGGCGGCGGAGGCCCCGGCCCCCGTGCAAAGCGGCGCATCCGGCAGGGAATTGTCCCCGCCGCGATGCGCCGCCGCTTAACCTGTTCAACTTTTCGTCAGGGTCAAGCCCCCACAAGGCGCGCAGCGCCTGCGCGCGCTCAGCGTGCCTGGGCGTGATACTCTTCGTTCGGCTCCATGCCGATGGCCGAGGCGACGCGGTTGGACATGTTGAAAAAGCCGACAATCGCCGCAATATCAAAGATATCGCGGTCGCTGAACCCTTGGGCGCGCAGCGCCTCGCGGTCAGCTTCGACAATCTCGGACGACGCCTTGGTGGCTTTTTCCGAAAATGCCAGCATCGCCTTTTGCCGGTCGTCGATCTTGGCCACGCGCCAGTTCATCACCAGCGCCTCACCCAGCGCCGGGTTGCCCGACAACTGGCGCACGGCAGCACCATGGGCAACCTGACAGTACCAGCAGCGGTTGGTCGACGAGACGACAACCGCGATCATCTCGCGTTCCAGCTTGGTCAGGCCGGAGCCGGCCAGCATCAGGTCGTTGTACATCGCCGTGAAAGCGTTGAGCTTGGCGATGTCAAAGGCATGCGCCTGCACCACATTCGGGACCATGCCCAGCTTCTCGACGCAGATGTCGAAATACCGCTGGGTCGCCTCGGGAAGCGGATCGACGGGTGGCAGGTCGAGCGCAGTAATTCGGCTCATGGTTGTTTCTCCCTGTAATGATACGCGTCAACTTCCAGCATGCCGAGTCGCGTGTAAAGGGCGCGCGCACCGGCATTGGCCTGCGTCACGGCGAGGGCGAAGGTCGTCGCCCCGTGGCGTTGCGCCCAGTCGGCCATGCCACGCACCATGTAGTGCGCAACGCCCTTGCGGCGGAAGTCAGGGTCAATATGCAGGGCGTGCAGCATCGCGATGCCCTGATGGATCGCCAGAAAGCCGACGCCGGCGGCGCGGTCCTGAAAGCGGGCGATGAAGCTCATCTTGGGGTCACAGGCCCGTTCCATCACGGCGATACGCTCGGGGCCGATATGCCCTTCGGCCCAGATATGCCGCTGGATCGCCAGCGGCGGCCAGATCGTCGGCAGCGAGACCGGGCGCGGGGTTTCGGCCACGGTTTCCACCGGCGCTGACAGGATCAGCGTGGGGTCAACGACGCGGTAGCCGCGCTTTTCCAGCGCGGCGTCCAGCGCGGTTTGACGGGTGCGCAGCTGGAACAGCGGCTGCTCTCCCAGCGCATCAAGCGCGGCCTCACTGAACGCGCCTTCCAGCACCGTCGCACTGACGCGCTTGCCGCCGCCTGCGCCGTTGCGCACGCGGAAGGGCCCGATGGTTTCGCTGGTGAGCGGTGGCCAGCTGGCTTCGAGCGCAGCGAAGAGCGCGTCGCTCATGATTGCGAAACCAGGCGGGACAGCGCCACGACGGCGGCGTCGATCTGCGCCGCGTCGGTGCCGCGCACGACCAGTTGCGTGCCATGCGCGCCGTTGCGCTGATAGGGGTACGAGCCAAAGCTCAGGTCGGGGTATTGCTGGGCCAGTTCCTTGAGCGGCTGGGCAATTTCCCCCTCGCCGCGCTTGACGTCGATCATCTGGCTGAGCAGCGGATCGCCACCGGTAAGCGTGGGCAGCACGCTGGCCACCATCGCTTCAAAGATCGCGGGGACTCCGGCCATGACATGCACGTTGCCGAGGGTGAAACCCGGGGCCGAGGACACCGGGTTGTCGATCAGCGTTGCGCCGTCGGGGACGCGGGCCATGCGCAGGCGGGCCTCGTTCAGCTCTAGCCCGGTGCGCTGGTAATGCGCTTCAAGGATCGCGCGGGCATCGGCGCGCACGTCGATGGGGGCGCCAAAAGCCGCTGCCACGGCATCGGCGGTGATGTCGTCATGCGTCGGCCCGATCCCGCCCGAGGTGAAAACGTGGTCATAGGCACCCCGCAGCGCGTTCACCGCAGCAACGATGGCGCCCTGATCATCGGCCACCACGCGGGCCTCCTGCAGGCGGATGCCGCGCGCGGTCAGCGCCTGCGCCAGATGGTTGGTGTTGGTGTCGCGGGTGCGGCCGGACAGGATCTCGTCCCCGATGACGAGCATGGCGGCGGTGGGATTGGGCATGGTGACCTCTTGTGCTTTGCGCCGACGTTAGCGCGGTTGCACACGGTTTCCAATCGGGCCCGGCCGCTTATCGGTGCGTGGTGAAAGGGATCTTGGCGCCGAGGGTCAGGGTTGTCGGTGACATGCCATTGCCGCGCAGCGCCGTCAGCTGGCCGACACCCAACGACAGCCGCCACGCCTCACCCACGCGGTAGTCAAGCTCGGCCCGCAGCCCGCCGATGATCCCGCCCGCCGCATTGACCCCGCCGCCGCCTGCTGCGCCCAGCAGACCCTCGACCGACAGGCTCCAGCGATCCGACAGCGTGAACTCATAGCCCAGACCCATCATCCCGATCGCATAGCCCGCAGCACCGCCGCCGACGGTGGTTTGCGCGTTGCCGGTGACATACAGGCTTTGACCGACGAAATAATCCAGCGCACTTTCCTGCATGAAGACGGCATTGCTGGTGTTGGCCGGGTTCTGGAAATAGCCCGCGTGGGTTTGCTGCACCGAAATCCCGGAGCTGAAGGCCCAGCGCTGATCCGTAGCAGCCTGCCCGGGCCGGTTGAAGACGCGGGTCAGGTTCAGCGCCACGGTCGAGGCACGGTAGTCGCCGCTCGCGGCCCCCTGCGCGCCCACCGCCAGCTCCAGATCGAACGCGCGCGAGACGGGAACGCTGATGCCCAAGGCCGCGCGCAGCAACACGCCATTGCCGGTGTCGACATCGCCGCCACCGCCAAAGCCCAGGCCTCCTTCGGCAAAGAAGCTGAGGGAATTCAACGCGAATCGCTGCCTCGCACCGGCCATGATCTGCATATAGCCCTGCGCCCCGTCAGCGGCACCGGCGGCGCCAAACGACAGTTGCGTGCGCTCACTGACATCAAACAATACCTGCGCGCCGACCAGCGCGATCGCAGGCTGTGCGCTGCCCGAGCGGGTGCGCGTGCCCGAGGCCGCCTGCATATAGGTCGCACCCAGGGTGATCGCGTCGAACTCGGGGGCCCAGCCCGGCGTCGCCCGGTCGCCGAAGCGATAGCGCAGGCCAAGCCCATAGGCCGGTCCGTCGATGGGCGCACCGGAGATGCGGATCCACGAGGTCGTCAGCTGCACATCCCAGTCGCGTGAGAGCTGGTAGTCCAGCGCGATCCCGGCACGCAGCATGGTGCCGTCGCCATTCACCTGCGCCGCGCCGCCGCCACCGCCGGCGAAACCCGAAAAGCTCAGGCCGAAGCGGCTGGACAGGGGCAGATGCGCGACACCCTCAAAGCCCCAGAAGAAAGCGCCACCGGCATCGCCGGCAGCGGCGGAATAAATGCCCTGGCCAACGCTGAAGGTCGGCGAAACGCGACGCCCGATGTACAGGCGATGAAGCCCCTCGATCGTGGTGTTCGGCGACTGGAGCATCTCGATGCCGGTTTCGACCTCAAAGGTCTGGGCATTTGCTGCCGATACCGCACCAAGGCCCGCACTGAACGCGAGAGCAAACGCCACTGCAACGTTGTCTGTCTGAGTCACGTCTCTGTCCCGCACAATTTTTTCAAACATTAGCAAGTGGCGCGCCGCGAACAACGCATGACGAGTCACTCAATCCAAGATTGTTGTCCAAGAGCCACGCTGAATGAACCGGCACTCTGTGCACCCATCTGGCCTTTTCGCCGATTCGTCCCTATTTAGAGACCAGAAAAAAGAGGTCAGACCGTGTACGACAAGAAAGGGACCGTCACCCGCGAGGGGATCCGCATCCACGAGGCCGAAGATTTCGCCGGGATGCAGCGGGCCGGGCAGCTGGCCGCAAAGATCCTTGACGATATCGCGCCGCATGTCGCGCCGGGCCAGACGACAGGAGAGCTGGATCGCCTGATCGAGGAATGGGTCAATGCCAATGGCGCGACCTCGGCAACGATCGGCTATCGCGGGTACAAGCACGCCAGCTGCATCAGCCTGAACCATGTCGTCTGCCATGGTATCCCCGGCAGCCCGGTGCCCACCGGGCGCACCGAGAAGAAGCGGCTGGATGACGAGATCCGCGACGGTGATATCCTGAACATCGACGTGACGGTGATTGTGGACGGCTGGTTCGGCGACTCCTCGCGCATGTATATCGCTGGCAAGCCGAAGCCCTTTGCGATGCGGTTGATCGAGGTTACGCATGACTCGTTGATGAAGGGGATCGAGGCGGTAAAGCCCGGCAACACCTTTGGCGATATCGGCTATGCGATTCAAAGCTATGTCGAAGCGCAACGCATGTCGGTGGTCCGCGATTTTTGCGGGCACGGGTTGGGCCGGGTTTTTCATGCGCCGCCCAATGTGCTGCATTACGGGCGTCCCGGGCGCGAAGCTGTGCTGGAAGAGGGGATGTTCTTTACCATCGAGCCTATGGTCAATCTGGGACGGGCCGAGACCAAGGTTCTGGCTGACGATTGGACGGCGATCACCCGCGACAAATCCCTGTCCGCGCAGTTCGAACATTCGGTGGGCGTTACTGCCACTGGTTGTGAAATCTTTACGCTTTCACCCGGAAACAAGTTTCATCCCACCTGGAGTTGAAAAAACGGCGGCCCTTGGGCCGCCGTTTCTGCTTCTGGTCTAAAGACAGAAGTCAAACTATGTCGTATTACATCTTTTTCCAGATCTGACTTAATAAAGCCGTAGGCTCGGCTTTGTTGATCATGACTCTCAGATCGTCATGTCTTCCAGCGACTTACCCTCGGCCAGCGCGGCTTCGATCCAGCGCGGGCGGCGGCCACGGCCGGTCCAGGTCTGGCTATCGTCTGCCGGGTTGGCGTATTTCGGCACGGCAGCCTTGCGCGTACGTTTGGAAGTCAGTTCAGACAGATCCGACGGGGACAGGCCACGTTCTTTGGCAAAAGCCTCAACTTCGGCCAGCGCCTTTTTCCGCTCGCGATCTTTGAATTCGGTGATCGCCGCGTCGACGTCTTTCTGAAGTTGCTTGAGCTCCTTCAGCGACAGGCTTTCCAGATTGTTCATGTGTCGTCCTGCTTTATTACGGTGATTCGCATCATTCTGGTTTGCACGTTCCTCTTTTTCGCGTCAAATGCAAAATGCAAACATCAGTTTTCCTTATTCCGATCACCGCGTCGGAAAGCGGGCAATACAGACGGCTCGGGTCCTTGTGCTTAATCCCTGATCACAGGGGCTGAGCATTCGTCAGATGTCGTACGAAAGGCTTAAGCGCGGGCGGTTCGGGGGGTGATTTGCAGCGAATTCGTTCAGTGTTGCGCTGAAAACATGCCTGTTAGCGCGCAAACTCGTCCGGATAACTGCTTGAGCGTTAATGCGAAACGCCGAAAGATCGGGGCGAGCAGGGAACTGCGAATGGCGGTTTCATTTACACCGGCGAGAAATTGCCGATCCCCTCTGGGCAGGTACCGTAAATGTGAACAAGGCAAGCGAGGGCGCTTGCGGTCTTTCGTGCATTAGCGAAGCAACGGCGCGTTTTACTTGCGATTCACCAGCAGACGGTCAAGCACTTGCGAAAAGCGTGAGCGATCGCGCGGGCCGAATGCCTTGCCCGAACCCTGGCGAAACGGATCAGCGGCGCGCAGGTCGGCGGCAAGGTCGCGCATGGCCAGAACCTGACCGATATTGACCGGCGTCAACTCACTCCCGTCATGCTTGAGCACGGCGGCCCCGGCCTCGAGACAGCGCGCCGCCAGAGGGATATCGCCGGTCACCGCCACATCGCCGGGCACACAGGCGGCGGCGATCCATTTGTCTGCCTCGTCCGCGCCCTGATCGACATAGACCATCCGCACCAGCGGGTGATTGACCGGACGGATGCCGCCATTCGACACAAAGACAACGTTGGCGCCGTGGCGCAGCGCGACTTTCAGGGCCTCTTCCCGCACCGGGCAGGCGTCGGCGTCGATATAGAGCGTGGGCATGGGCACCTTTGGCTTGATCGGGGGTATGTGGCCCGGCTGGGCATCAAGTGCAAGCCGGGCCTGCGGTCAATGCGCGAGTGTGCAGCACCCGGACAGCGCCGAGGTCTGGCCGCGGAAATAGACCTGCGTCTCAAGCCCGTAAAGATAGTCGCTCATCCCGTCGGAACACACGCCATTGCGGATCACCGCCATGCCAGTACGTCCGCCGGTAAAGGGAACGGCCAGTGTCGGTGGCGCAAAGGTGGTGGGCAGGGCCGGTGCATCGGTGGTCAGCGTGGTGTTGGTGCCATCCGCCAGACTTTGATACGCGCCGCCATTCGTCGGCAGATACAGATGCAGCGTCCAGAACGGCTCGGTTCCCGAGCAAGTCAGCGATTGCTGGCCGTCACGCCAGCTGTCCGAGCGTTCGGCGGTGAGATAGCGCATCGAGGTCCAGCCAACGGCCTCATTGGTGCGCACCAGACCCCAGTTGCGGTCTTCGGACAGGCCGATAACCTCGATCCCGACCTGCGTGCGGGTGAATTGGCCGACGATGTTGGACCGGGCGCTGGCCTCGGCGCGGATGTTGAGAACATCGCCGGCCGAGACATTGGTGACACGGAACAGCGCGGGGAAATCCTGCGCCATGGCGGCGTGCGAGAGGAAAACAGCGATAAATAGAGAAATGAAACGGATCATGAAAAGCCTCCTTGTCGCTCAAGGATAGCAAATATTCCGGCGTCGTGCTGTGTTTGCATGCGGCGCGCCTTCACAGTCGCGCCAACGACCCGTTCAGTGCTTCGCGCTCCAACTGATCGACGCGCGGCGGCGGGTGTAGAACTCGCCCATAAGCCCGATCAGCAAGGCGGCAAAGGTGATCGCCACGGGATAGACCACATTGGTGTAATGCGGGTTATAGTTCAGGAAAGCGTAGCCGCGCGCCTGATCGATCGTGTGGAACAGCGGGTTCCAGCTGAAATAGGGCAGCATGAAACCGGGCAGCGAATTGGCCACGAACATCTTGCCCGAGGCGAACATGTTCACCCGCGAATAGACCTGCGCCAGCAGGCCGATGGTCTTGGGCGACCACGGTTTCGCCGCCAGAAAGATCATGCCGATCGCCACGCCCGAGAACCAGCTGAGCAACATCATCAGCAGCGTGCCCAGCACATCATAGATCACCAGCGGCTGCCACGCGGCGTGGTAGAGGAACAGCACCACGGTCATCGACAGGATCTGCACATAAAGCTCACCCAGCGCGGCGGCGCCAATCGACACGATGGTGTTCATCGGCGCGTGTTTCATCATCGCCGAGGTTGGCCCCTCAGAGGCGACAACGGCGCCCATCGCTTTGACGTGACACATGAACAGGAACACGCCGGTCATCAGGTACAGCAGGAAATCGCCGCGGATGCCCGCGCTGGTGCGCCCCATGAAAAAGAACATGAGGTAAAAGACGCCGACCAGCATCAGCGTCTGCACGATGTTCAGCAACAGGCCCATCAGCGCGTTGCCATGCGCGTTGCGCACGGACCGGACGGCCGAGTGATAAATCAGCTCAAGAATGGTGAAGGCCGAAGCCAGTCCCGAGTCCTGGCTGCGATTACTGAGCATCGGCGCGATTCCTTGCCGGTATAAGGGTGGGTAAGCTTGCACCCCGGGCTGTGGCAAGGATAAGGCGAAAGGCGAACCCGATCAACTCGGCCCCCCAGAAAGAGCGATTTCATGTCCGCAGATTTGCATCAACAGATTGAGACCATTTTTCGCGCCATCGCGCTCAAGGCCGGCGACGTCATCATGGAGGTCTATGCCCGCCCCGATTTCGAGGCGCGTGCCAAGTCCGACAACTCGCCGGTGACCGAAGCGGACGAAGCCGCCGATGTGCTGATTCGCGCTGAACTGGCCAAGGCATTTCCCGGTGTGCCGGTGGTGACCGAAGAGCTGTCTGAATCGCACGCCATTCAGGCGGACCGCTTCATCATCGTCGATCCGCTGGATGGCACCAAGGAATTCGTCCAGCGTCGCGGCGACTTCACGGTGAATATCGCGCTGGTGGAAAACGGTGTGCCGGTGCGCGGCGTGGTCTATGCACCGGCCAAGGACCGGCTGTTCTATACGCGCGCCGATGGGTCGAGTGTGGAAGAGGCCGCACCCTTTGGCGAAACGGCCGGTGTCCTGACCCCGATTCAGGTGTCAAAGCCCGACAATGACGCGCTTTTGGTCGTGGCGTCGAAATCGCACCGCGATGCGGCAACGGATGACTACATTAACCGCTATACCGTCAAGGACGCCAAAAGCGCGGGATCGTCGCTGAAGTTCTGTCTGGTGGCCACGGGTGAGGCGGATTTCTATCCGCGTCTGGGTCGTACGATGGAATGGGACACAGCAGCGGGGCATGCTGTCGTGCTGGGCGCAGGTGGTGTCGTGCTGCGCTTTGATGACCATTCGCCGCTGACCTATGGCAAGGCGGGCTATGAGAACCCGTTCTTTCTGGTGCTCTCGCCCGGGGTGATTCTGCGCTGAGGTGTCGAATCCCGGCTGATTCACGCTGCAAAGCGGCATTGGCCGGGATTCTGTCCTTAATTCACCAATAATTCCACAATATCGGGCCACAAACGCGCCCAGTTTCACCGGCATCAAGTGTCTGTGGGCGGCAGAAGCACCGCCAAGGACAGCAAGGTGGAACCTCAGATGCGCAACAAAGTTACCAAAGCCGTTTTCCCCGTAGCCGGCATGGGCACCCGTTTCCTGCCCGCGACCAAGGCCGTTCCGAAAGAGATCATGACGCTGGTTGACCGGCCGCTGATCCAGTACGCGATCGACGAGGCACGCGACGCCGGGATTACCGAATTCATCTTTGTGACCTCGCGCGGCAAGGGCGCGCTTGAGGACTACTTTGACCGTGCACCCGAGCTGGAAGCCTCGCTGCGCGCCAAGGGCAAGACCGACCTTCTGGAAATCCTGAACGCCACCAACATGGACAGCGGCGCG
This sequence comes from Pararhodobacter zhoushanensis, assembly GCF_025949695.1. NCBI lineage: Bacteria > Pseudomonadati > Pseudomonadota > Alphaproteobacteria > Rhodobacterales > Paracoccaceae > Pararhodobacter > Pararhodobacter zhoushanensis. Next base: position 625,509 of record NZ_JAPDFL010000001.1, read on the forward strand.
CTGGCCTATGTCCGCCAGAATCAGGCGCTGGGTCTGGGTCACGCTGTCTGGTGCGCCCGTCACCTGATCGGCGACGAGCCTTTCGCCGTGCTGCTGCCCGATGATGTGATCGCTGCCGAGAAGCCCTGCCTCAAGCAGATGGTCGAGGCTTACGCCGAAACCGGCGGCAACATGGTTGCGGCGATGGAAGTGCCCGCCGACAAGGCCAGCTCGTATGGCGTGCTGGATGTGCCCGCATCGATCAGCCCTGTTCTGCCGGTCAAAGGCATGGTCGAAAAGCCCGCGCCGGGCACCGCGCCGTCCAATCTGGCCGTGATTGGCCGCTATATCCTGACCCCGGACGTGCTGAAAACGCTCGACAACAAGCAGACCGGTGCCGGGGGTGAGATCCAGCTGACCGACGCGATTGCCCAGCAGATCGAAGCCCACAACAACGTTTATGGCTACCGGTTCCAGGGCCAGCGCTATGACTGCGGCTCGAAAGCCGGGTTCCTGCAGGCGACCATCGCTTTCGGTCTGGCCCGCGCCGACCTGCGCGACGAGCTGGAAGACTATATCTACGACATGATGGCGATGCGTCAGGCTGCTGAATAAGCGACTGTGCTGCCTTTGAGATCGCACAGAGGGGGCCTGCTGCCCCCTCTTCGCATTCGCGAATTCACCCCCGCGCGTATTTAAGGCAAGATGAAGCGCAACAGGGGTGTGATGGGCAAGGTTCTCGATCTTTGGACAGCGTATCAGTGGCGGCGGCGCAGGCAGCTGCGGCTGGCGCGTGCGCTGCGCAAACGGCGGGAACTGAGTGCGCTGGTGGATCGGACGGATGCGATCAGGCCGGGGGACGTGCTGGCCTTTACCACGCTGCGAAACGAGGCCGAGAGGCTGCCCTATTTCCTGAACCATTACCGCGCCTTGGGTGTGCAGCATTTTCTGGTGGTGGATAATGACAGCGACGACGGCAGCCGCGCGCTGTTGGGCGCGCAGCCGGATGTATCGCTGTGGCACACCACGGCCAGCTATCGCGACTCGCGTTTTGGCGTGGACTGGCTGCAGGGGCTGTTGATGCGCCATGGCGACGGGCATTGGTGCCTGACCGTCGATGCCGATGAGCTGCTGGTCTATCCGCATCACGACACCCGCCCGCTGCCTGCGTTAACCACGTTTCTGGAGGGCGAGGGTGAACAGGCCTTCGGCGCGCTGATGCTCGATCTCTATCCCAAGGGCCCGCTGGACAGTCTGCGCTACCGCGCCGGGCAAGACCCGGTCGAGGTGCTGGGTTGGTACGACAGCGCCAATTACACCATCACGCGCAAACCCGAGCTGGGGGCGCTGTGGATACAGGGCGGGCCGCGCGGGCGGATGTTCTTTGGTGATACACCCGAGAGGGGGCCGACCTTGACCAAGGTGCCGCTGGTCAAATGGAACTGGCGCTATGTGTATCTGAACTCGACCCACACCCTGCTGCCGCGCCCGCTGAACCGGGTTTACGACACCGACGGTGGCGAGAAACTATCGGGCGTGTTGCTGCACACCAAATTCCTGCCGGGCATCGGCGCGAAATCGGCAGAGGAAAAGACCCGCCGCCAGCATTTCGGCGAACCGGGCGCTTTCGACCGCTATTACGACGCACTGATCACGTCGCCGGATCTGTGGACCCCGGCTGCCTCGCGCTATCGCGGCTGGCGGCAGCTTGAGGCCGAAGGGCTGATGTCGCGCGGCGGGTGGGGGTGACGGTCCGATGACAAGTTTTCGGTTTGATCCTGATTCGGTCCGGGGTATTCCCAAGGGAACAGGCAGTGTTGTGTGGGTAGTTGCGTGGGTTTTCTGACGTCATATCGCCTGCGGTTGATGCGCAAGCGCTGGCAGCTGCGCGCCCGGTTGAAGCGGCGAGAGCTGGCACCGCTCGCGGATCGTACCCACCAGTTGCGCAAGACCAGCATTCTGCTGTTCGCCACGTTGCGCAATGAAAAATCCCGGCTGGCGTATTTCCTGACGTATTACCGCGCGCTGGGCGTCGAGCATTTTCTGATCGTGGATAATGGATCGGACGACGGCTCGGCGGAATACCTGAGCGCGCAGCCCGATGTTTCGGTCTGGCGCACCACGGCCAGCTACAAGGCCTCGCGCTTTGGCATGGACTGGATGAACGCGCTCTTGCGCCGCTATGCGCATGGGCGCTGGGCGCTGGTGGTCGATGTGGACGAGTTCTTCCTTTACCCGTTCTGCGATACCCGCCCGTTGCGCGCGCTGACCGACTGGCTGGACGACGCCGGGCTGCGCAGCTTTGGCACGCTGCTGCTGGACGTCTACCCCAAGGGACCGGTGAACGCGCAGCCCTGCATCGAGGGGCAGAACCCGCTGGAAATTGCCAGCTGGTTCGACAACGCCAATTACGCGATCACCCGCAACCACCAGTACCGTAACCTGTGGATTCAGGGCGGGCCGCGCGCGCGCGGGTTCTTTGCCGATACGCCCAAGGCGGCGCCGGCGCTGAACAAGATCCCGCTGGTCAAATGGGACCGCAGCTATGCCTATGTCAGCTCGACCCATATGCTGCTGCCGCGCGGGCTGAACCTGACCTATGACACCTACGGCGGCGAAAAGGCGTCGGGCTGTTTGCTGCATGCCAAGTTTCTGGCGACGCTCACCAGCAAGGCGCGCGAAGAAATGGCGCGGGGCGAGCATTATGCCGACAGCCGCGAGTATAAGGCCTATGCCGAGGGGCTTGAGGACGGCACCGATCTGTGGACCAAATGGTCCGAGCGCTTCATCAACTGGCGGCAGCTGGAAATCATGGGGCTGATGTCCAAGGGGAACTGGGCATGAGCGAGAAGCTGGGGTTCATCCTGCTGGCCCATACCGCGCTGGACCGCGTGGCGCAGGTGGCACGCTTTGTGGCGCAGGGTGGCAATCCGGTGGTGATCCACGTCGATGCCCGCACCCCGGCGAAGGCGTTTCAGGGTCTGCAACAGGCGCTGACCGATCTGCCCGACGTGCGGTTCAGCAAGCGGCATCGCTGCGACTGGGGCACGTGGTCGCTGGTGGCGGCGATGCAGACGGCGGCCGAGCAGATGCTGGCGCAGTTTCCGGGGGTCGAGCGGGTTTATGCGATGTCCGGCGCCTGCCTGCCGCTGCGCCCGGTGAGCGAGCTTGAGGCGTGGCTGGCCCGCCACCCCGACACGGATTTCATCGAATCGGTGAATGTGGGCGATGTGAACTGGACCAAGGGCGGGCTGTCCAAGGAACGCTTTACCTTGTGGTTTCCCATCGGGTTCAAGCGCAACAAATGGCTGTTCGACCGGCTGGTTGATGGCCAACGCCTGCTGCGGATGAAGCGCGACATTCCCGATGGCATCGTGCCGCACATCGGCTCGCAATGGTGGTGCCTGACCCGTGAGACGCTGAACGCGATCCTGACAGATCCGATGCGCGGGCCCTACGACCGGTATTTCAAGCGCGTCTGGATCCCTGACGAAAGCTATTTCCAGACGCTCGTGCGCCTGCATGCCCGCCGGATCGAAAGCCGCACGCTGACGCTGGGCAAGTTCGACCATCAGGGCAAACCGCATGTGTTCTACGATGACCATTTGCAGCTGCTGCGCCGGTCGGACTGTTTCATGGCGCGCAAGATCTGGGCGGGGTCGGACCGGCTGTATCAGCATTTCCTCGCCGCGCGTGACGCAGCGCCCAGCGACGCCGAGCCGCAACCCAGCCGCATCGACCGCCATTTCGCCCGCGCCACCGAGCAGCGGGTGCGCGGGCGCGCCGGGCTTTATATGGCCAGCCGGTTTCCGGTCAGGAACCGCGAAAATGGCAAAACGGCCGAGCCCTATTCAGTGTTTCAGGGCTTTACCGAGGTGTTTCAGGACTTTGAGGGTTGGTTGGCCGCCGTTGCCCAGTGCCGCGTGCACGGCCACCTCTTTGCCCCGCGCAAGGTCCAGTTTGCCGGGCGCGAACGGGTGTTTACCGGCGGCCTCAGCGACAGCGCGACCCTGCGCGACTATAATCCGCGCGCCTTTCTGACCAACCTTCTGTGGGCCACGCGCGGCGAGCGGCAGTGCTTTCAGTTCGGCCCCGGCGATACGCAGGGCAAGGATTTCGACCTGCTGCGCTTCATGGCGACCGATTCCAACGCGCAGATCTCGGTGATCTCGGGAGCCTGGGCGGTGCCGCTTTACCGCTCGGGCGGTGATTTTGCGCAACTCCGGCGCGAGGCCGCGCGGTTGCAGCGGATCGAGACCGCGATGCTGGACGTCCTGCAAAGCCCGCAGACCCGCGCGCGTATCCGCATCTGGACGATGGCCGAGTTTCTGGAAAACCCCGCCGAGCCGCTGCACATGCTGTTCGACGAAATCGCCCCGCACGCGCAGGCCCGGCTGATCCGCATTCCCGATATGGTTGATCTGGGCGGTTTCGGCAGCTTCCTGCAGGAATTGCGCAATCAGGGCATGCAGCCGGTGCTGATGGGGGATTTCCCGCAGACGCCTGTCTCTCCCGACCCCTCGCACCGGATGAAATAACCCATGGCGTATGAGTATTTTGTTGTTCTGGCTGAAATGCGGACCGGGTCCAACCTGTTGGAGTCCAATCTCAATGCCCTTGAGGGGATCGAATGCCACGGTGAGCTGTTCAACCCGTTCTTCATCAATCAGCCGGGCACCGACACTTTCAAAGGCATCAGCTTCGCCGAGCGCGAGAAAGACCCCTGGCCCTTGATGATGGCCGTGCGTGCGGGCGGGGGGCGGATGGTCGGTTTCCGGCTGTTCCATGACCACGACCGGCGGATCTGGGACCATGTGCTGGCCGATCCGGCCTGCGCCAAGATCGTCCTGACGCGCAATCCGCTGGACAGCTATGTCTCGCGCAAGATCGCGGCGGCGACGAACCAGTGGAAACTGGGCGATGTGAAGCACCGCAAACAGACGCAGGTGACGTTTGATGCGGCCGATTTCGAGCAGCATCTGGCCCGTGTTCAGGGCACACAGATCGAGATCCTGAACCTGTTGCAAACCACCGGGCAAAGCGCGTTCTATATCGGCTATGACGACGCCAATGATCTGAGCGTTCTCAACGGTTTGGCGCGTTGGCTGGGCGTGGCCTCGGTGATCACCGAACTGCCCCGCGCGCTGAAAAAGCAAAACCCCGAGCCACTGGACCAGAAGCTGACCAACCCGCAGGCCGTCGCGCAGGCGATGGCACGGATTGACCGGTTCGACCTGACCCGCACGCCGAATTTCGAGGTCCGGCGCGGCCCGACGCTGCCCGCGATCCACGCGGGCGCGCAGGTGCCGCTGCTGTTCCTGCCCCTGCGCGGCGCGCCCGAGGCCTCGGTGATCGACTGGCTGGCCGCGCTGGACGGGGTGCCGCCGGGCGCTCTGCCGCGCGATTTCGACGAGGGGCGGCTGGACCAATGGCGTCGCGCGCATCCGGGCTTTCGCAGCTTCACCGTGCTGCGCCACCCGCTCAAACGCGCCTATTGGGTGTTTCAGCGCAAGGTGCTGACCGGCGACTTCACCGCCGTGCGCGAGCATATGCAGCGGCTGTTTGGTGCGTCACTGGAAGGGGGCTCGCTGTCACTGGACGAACAGCGCACGGCGTTCAAGGCGTTCTTGCGGTTCTGTGCCGCGTCTGTCTCGGGTCAGACCGGGCTGCAGCCCTGGCCGATGTGGGCCAGTCAGGCGGCGCTGCTGGACGGCTACACCAAGGTTATCACCCCGGACCTGATCCTGCGCGAAGAGGAACTGGCCGAAGACCTGACCACCCTCGCCCGCCGTATGGGCCGCCCTGCGCCAGAGCTGGGATCCGAGAGTGAGCCGGGTCTGCCGCTTGCTGCGCTCATCGACGAAGAGATCACCGATCTGGTGCGTATCGCCTATCGGCGGGACTATGACGCCTTCGGCTTCGCGGATCTGTAAGGGGAAAATCAATGGGGGGCTCCAGTCGCCCGGAACCCCCATCTCCCACGTGCCCTTCGCACCACACGTGAACCTGGATATGTCCCGGACCATCCTGGTCCATGAAACAACCCTGACACGGCGCGGTGCGCATGGCAAAGATTTAGCCCGCCGCATTTAGCTCAAATGCGACGGGCCAGGGGCAGGTCAGGCGTAGGCGGCTTCCTTGCCGAAATGCTTGCACAGCATGTAATACACCACCGCGCGGTACTTGTTGCGCTCGGATTTGCCATAGGTCTCGATCACCGCTGCAATCGCCTCATCCAGCGCCGGACCGGCTGCCAGACCGAGCTTCTTCATCAGGTACTTTTCCTTGACGGTTTCCAGCTCACCCGGCTGGCTGGCGGCGACGGTCGAGGCGTCGGCGTCATAGATCGACGGGCCACAGCCAATCGTAACCTTGGTGAGCAGCGCCATATCCGGCTCCATCCCGCATTTATTGCGCAGGTCATCGGCATATTTGGCAATCAGATCGTCACGGCGTCCCATAGCGTACCTCTCCCCGAGAAATCGTTTATTTCTGTCGTCAAACCATACGGAAACGCCGCGCTTTCTCGCAAGAAGAAAGCGCGGCGGTCAGCGGGTTTGTCACGGGCCGTCGGATCAGAGGCGGCGCAGAAGCTCTGCGGTGGGCCAGCCATCGGCGGGCAGACCCAGCTGGCCCTGCACGTCCTGCACGGCGGCGCGGGTGCCAGCCCCCAGAATGCCGTCAATCGCCCCGACGTCAAACCCGCGCGCCTGCAAGCGTTGCTGCAAGGCGCGCATGCCGTTCTGGTCCAGACCCTCTTGCGGGTTGCCCGCGTCATAGATCGGCGCGCCCTCGATCCTTGTGGCGAAATAGGCGGCGGTCACGACATAGGTGAAGGACTGGTTCCACTCGAACAGCACGCGGAAATTGTCAAAGATCATGAAGGCCGGTCCGCGATGGCCCTGCGGCAGGATCACCGAGGCCGACAACCGGCCTGATGGCATCGACACGCCCCGCGCCTGCACGCCCATCCGCTCCCAGTCTGAAACGCTCATCTGCGTGCGCAGCCCGGTGCGGCTCAGGTCCAGGTTCGACGGGATCGACACTTCGACCAGCCACGGCTCATTCGGCCGCCAGCCGTGGTGGCGCAGCAGGGCGGCGCCGGTCATCACCGCGTCAGGCATCGAGCCGCGCACATCCACGTGCCCGTTGCCGTCAGCATCGACGCCCAAGGTCAGAATATCGCGCGGCAGCATTTGCACCATGCCGATCTCCCCGGCCCAGGCGCCCTGCGTCGTCGCCGGGTCCAGATCGCCGCGGCGGTACAGCTCGGCCATCGCGATCAGCTGCGGGCGGAACAGTTGCGGGCGGCGGCAGTCATGCGCCAGCGTTGCCAGCGCGTCGGCGGTGTTGATATCGCCCTGAAACGCGCCGAAATCGGTCTCGAAGGCCAGAAAGGCCAGCATCACCCCGGGGTTGATCCCATAGCTGCGCTGTACCTCCTGAAACAGCGCGCTGCGTTGCGACAGCAGTTGGCGCGCGCGGTCCAGCCGGCTCTGGCTGATCAGCGAGCGCGAAAAGTCGATGAACGGGCGCTGAAAGAACCCCTGCGCGCGGTCGCGGCTCAGCACGGTGCTGTTCTGGCGCAACCGGCCAAAGAACTGATCCGCGACCGATGACGGCAATCCGCCGCGCACGGCTTCCTGTTTCACGCCGTCGATAAAACCGGACCAGCTGCCACCGCAGCTGGCCTGTGCTTGTGCGGCAACGGGGGAAAGGCAAAGGGCGGTAACGGCAGCGGCAAGAAATCGGCGCATGAAAACTCCTGTCAAATGTTAACCGAATCTACCAACAAACGCCGCCCGCGTCCAAGGGTGCCGCGGCCTGCCCGGTAACATCTTCACGCGGGACGCAGGTCACATCATCTGTCCGGAAATATCCTCGGGGGTGAATTCGGCGAACGCCGAAGAGGGGGCGGAAAGCCCCCTACCCGCCCACCCGCAGCGGTGGGGCCGGGCTGTCGGGCGACAGTTCTTCAAAGTCGAAGTTATCCAGCCGCCGTGCGCGCCGCCCTGCCTTGTCCGCCGAGATGCGGATCTCCGACACGTCCTTGGCGGCCTGCGCGAAATGCCGGTCCAGATTTTCGACCCGCCCGCCCAGCCGCTCCAGATCGCGGCACAGCTCGGCCAGTTCGCGACGGATCGCCCCCGCCTGCTCACGCATGCGGGCGTCCTTGAGCACCGCGCGCATGGTGTGCAGCGTGGCCATGCAGGTGGTGGGCGACACGGTCCAGACCTTCAGCGCGAAGCCCTCGCGCACCAGATCGGGAAAGTTGGAATGCAGTTCGGCATAGACCGCTTCCGAGGGCAGGAACATCAACGCGCCCTCGGCGGTCTCGCCCTCGATAATATACTTTTCGGCAATCGCCCTCATGTGGTTGCGCATCGAGGCGCGCATCTGGCGGCGGGCCTCTTGCCGTTCGGCCTCGGTCGTGGCGTTGCGCAGGGCCTCGTAGGGTTCCAGCGGGAATTTGGCGTCGATGGCAATGGGGCCGGGCGGGTTGGGCAGATGCACCAGACAATCAGCGCGTTTGCCGTTCGAGAGCGTCGCCTGCATGGTGAAGGCGTCCGAGGGCAGCGCGCGCCCGACGATATCGTGCAGCTGGATCTCGCCAAAGGCACCGCGGGTCTGCTTGTTCGATAGGATATCCTGCAACGACAGCACATCACCGGACAGCTTCTCGATATTCTCCTGCGCCTTGTCGATGGCTTCCAGCCGCGCGTGCAGGTCGCCCAGACTGCGCGCCGTGCGCACCGCGCTGCCCTCAAGCGCCTCGCCCATGCTGTCCGCGACATCAGCCAGCCGCTGCTCCATCAGTCCCATCATCTGCGCCTGTGATTTCGCCTGCGCGTCGGAGACATGGTGCAGCCCGCCCGCCAGATGCTGCTGGCCGTCCGAGATTGCCTGCACCCGTTGGCCCAGCTGGCTCATCTGCCAGGACAGCGGCGCTGCCACCCGCGCGGCCTTGAGCGCAGCGAACAGGATCAGCACCAGCAGCAGCGCCAGCACCCCACCGCCAAGCGCGGCCAGCGTCATTGGGTCTTGCAGATCGAGGGTCATCGCCGGCCGAACAGCTTTTCGATGTCGCTCAGCTTCAGCTCGACATAGGTCGGCCGCCCGTGGTTGCACTGGCCCGACATCGGCGTTGCCTCCATCTCGCGCAGCAGGGCGTTCATCTCTTCGGCGCGCATCTGTCGGCCCGAGCGGATCGAGCCGTGGCAGGCCATGCGGCTGAGCACCGCGTCGATGCGCGATCCCAGCGTGGCGGATTGCCCCAGATCGGCGAGTTCATCGAGGATATCGAGCACCAACCCGCGCGCGTCGCAGGTTCCCAGCGCGGCGGGGGTCTCGCGCACGGCGATGGCGTCGCCGCCGAAGGGTTCCAGCGTCAGACCCAGTTGTGACAGGGCGTCGGCATGGTCGAGCAGGCGTTGGGCATCGGCAGGTGACAGCGGCACGATCTCGGGGATCAGCAGCGCCTGCGCGGTGATGCCATGCTCAGCGGCCTGCTTTTTCAGCCGCTCATAGACCAGCCGTTCATGCGCGGCGTGTTGATCCACGATCACCATCCCGTCGCGGGTCTGCGCGACGATGTAATTCTCGTGCAGCTGTGCGCGGGCGGCGCCCAGCGGCGTGTCGGTCGGGCCTTGCGCCGGCTCGACGCGGGCGGCGGTGAAGGGGGTCGGAGCCTCGGCCAAAGCCTCAGGGGCAAAGCCCTCAGGCGCCTGCGCCGCGTAGCTCTGACGCATCGCGCCAAGGCTGGGGCGGCTGGCGAAATCCATCTGGTAGATGCGCGGGGCTTGGGCTTCAAACCCCGCCGCAATCCCCTCAGGCCGCATCGCGTTCAGCGTCTCGGTCGCCACGGTGCCCGAGGCGCGGTGCCCTGCCCCGGCCAGCGCATGCCGTAGCCCGCTGACCATCAGGCTGCGCACCAGCCCCGGATCGCGAAAGCGCACCTCGGCCTTGGCCGGGTGGACATTGACGTCCACCAGATGCGGGTCGCAGTCGATAAACAGCACTGCCGCCGGGTGCCGGTCGCGCGACAGCACGTCCATATAGGCGGCCTTGAGCGCGCCGATCAGCAGCTTGTCCCGCACCGGGCGACCGTTGACAAAGACATGCTGCGCGACGGACGAGCCGCGCGAATAGGTCGGCAGCGCGGCAAAGCCCGACAGGCGCACGCCGTCGCGCTCAATGTCCACGCGGATCGCGTTGTCGACAAAGTCGCGGCCCATCAGACGGCCCAGCCGCGCGCCCAAGGCATCGAACAGCTCGCCCTGTTCGGCATCGACGCGCAGGATCTCGCGCGCGCCGTCGGTGTCGTACAGGGTGAAGCCGACGAAGGGCTCGGCCATCGCCAGTTTGCGGATGGTGTCGGCAATCGCCTGCGCCTCGGACCGGTCGGTGCGCAGGAATTTCAGCCGGGCGGGCGTGGCGTAGAACAGATCGCGCAGCTCAACCTGCGTGCCCCGGTTCAGTGCGGCGGGGCGGACCGGGCCGATCTGGCCGCCGGTGACGGTGATCTCGGCGCCCTCTTGGCCGGGGGCACGGCTGGTGATGGTCAGCCGCCCGACCGCACCGAGCGAGGGCAGCGCCTCGCCGCGAAAGCCGAAAGTGTGGATGTCGAGAAGGTCCGAGCCGTCGATCTTCGAGGTCGCGTGACGGCTCATCGCCAGCGGCAGACTGTCGGCCTCCATCCCGTGGCCGTCATCGGTCACCCGGATCATCACCTTGCCGCCGCCCGCGTAATCGACGCGCACCCGTGTCGCGCCAGCGTCCAGCGAATTCTCGACCAGTTCTTTGACCGCCGAGGCCGGGCGTTCAACGACCTCACCCGCCGCGATGCGATTCGCGGCGGTGTCGTCCAGTTGTCGAATCACTGGAAGGGTTTGGCTTATATGGGGGCGGGTTGCATGCATGCCACTAGGCATAGCATGTCCCCTGCCCCCAGAAAAGCGTCACGGGGTGGTGGTCACAACCCCGACAGGCTGCCCGACGACGACGAAATGCAGCGCGTCCGGCTGCGCCAGCCGTTGCGCCATGCGCTGCACATCGTCCAGCGTGACGGCGCGCAGCAGGTCGTTGCGGATGTTCACATAGTTCAGCGGATAGCCCTGAAACTGCATGGCGGCGAGGATACCGGCGATGGAATCATTGCCGTCAAAGCGCAGCGGATAGGCGCCGGTCAGGTAGGTCTGGATACGCGAAAGATCGTCCTGCGTGATGCCGCCATCGGCCAGCCACTGGAACTGCGCGCGCACCAGTTCGATGGCCTCTGCGGCATTCTCGTTCCCGGTCGAGAAGCGCCCGGCATAGCTGTCGCCGAATTTGGACGAGGCCAGCGAGGTGTAAATGCCATAGGTCAGTCCGCGCGTCTCGCGCAGCTCGCCCATCAGGCGCGAGCCAAAGCCGGAACCGCCGAAGATTTCGTTCATCGCGAAAGCGGCCATGAAATCATCATCATCCGACGCGATCCCGCCATGCCCGAACTGGATCACCGATTGCGGACCGGGGAAATCCACGACCGTAACGCCGGCGGGGGCATCAAAGCGGTGATACGCGGGCAGCTGCGTGTCCGAGACCGGCAGATCGCGCGCGATCCGGTCGACAATCACACCCAGCTCAGCCGCCGAGATGTCGCCCGAGGCCCCGACATACATCCGGTCCGCGGTGAAGGCCGCAGCGTGCGCGTTCAGGATGTCATCCACCGTCAGCGCGGCGACGGTATCGGGCGTGCCTTCGGTCGGGGTGGCATACGCGTGCCCGGCATAGCCCAGCTGCAGATACGTCTGCTGCGCGACGGTATTGGGGTCACGCGCCGCGCGTTCCAGATAGGCGACAGTCTGGCCCCGCACCCGGTCGATGCTCATCTGGCCGAATTGCGCCTCTGTCAGGGCGAGCATCGCCAGCTCGATCACCTCATCGCGGTTTTCAGTCAGCGCGCGGATGTTCATCGACACCGAATCGCGCCCGGCCTCAAAGGTGATCGACCCGGCCAGCGACTCCAGCGCCGAAGCATAGCCTTGCGCGTCCAGATCGCCCGCGCCTTCGGTCAGCAGCGAGGTCATCAGCTGCACCGCCCCGGCGCGGCCCGCAGGGTCCAGCGCGGCACCGCCGGTAAAGACCACGTCGAGCGACACGAAGGGGATCGAGTGCTCCTCGACCAGCCAGGCGGTGTGACCGCCCGGCGAGGTCACGTCCTGAATGTCGATGGCGCTGGCGGTGAACGGCGCGGTCAGGCCGAAGGCCAGCGTAAAAGCGGCAAGGATACGCATCACTCTTCAACTCCCATCAGCCAGCCGGTCACCGATTCGCGCCGGTCCAGATGCCGGGCGGCGGCGAGGATTTCGTCAGGCGTCACGTCTTCGAGGACGTGCAGCCAGTCTTCGTTGTCCTGCAGCGTCAGCCCCAGTGCCAGATCGGCCCCGATGCTGTTCGCGCGCTGCGCGGTATCGTCCAGCTGATAGATCGCTTCGGCCCGGACCTGCATGCGGACCCGTTCCAGCTGTTCGGCGTCGATGCCGTCCTCGATGAACTGCGCCACGGTGGCGTCCAGCGCATCCTCGGCGTCCTGCAGGCTGACGCCTTCGACCGGCATGATGCCCAGACTGAAGGTGCCGCCGTCCAGCGCATTGCCGTTGTAGCTGGCCCAGCTGCTGACCGCGATGCTTTCGTCATAGGTCAGCGCGCGGTCCAGAACCGACGTGGCCGAGCCGCCGCTCAGAAGGGCTGCGAGCATGGTATAGGCCGCAGCCTGACGCTGATCGCCCGAGCGGCGTTGGGGCGCGATGTAGAGGCGGTTCATATAGGGCTGACCGACGCGGGCGTCGTGCATGGTCATGCGACGCTCGGCCAGTTGCGGCGGCTCTTGCGGGCGGAAGCGTTCGGGCATGTCCTGAACGGCGGGGATCGGCCCGTAGTATTGCTGCGCCAGCGCCAGAACTTCTTGCGGGTTCACGTCGCCCGCAACGACAAGGATGGCGTTGTTGGGCGCATAGTGGACGCGGTAAAAGTCGGTGGCTATGTCGCCGGTCAGCTGCTCCATCTCATGGCGCCAGCCGATGATGGGGCGCCCGTAGGGGCTGTTTTGATAAAGTGCCGCGCGCATCTGTTCGCTGAACACGCGGTCGGGGCTGGATTCCAGCGTCTGCCCGCGTTCACGCAGGATCACGTCGCGCTCTGGCAGCCAGTCCGAGCGGTCCAGACGCAGGTTGACCATGCGGTCGGCCTCCATCTCCATCATCAGCGACAGGCGGTCGGCGGCGACGCGCTGGTGATAGGCGGTATAGTCCCAGCCGGTGAAGGCATTATGCGTGCCGCCATTGGCCTGCACGGTCGCGTCGAACTCGCCCTCTTCCAGACTGTCCGTCGCCTTGAACATCAGGTGCTCAAGATAATGCGCAATGCCGGAATGGCCCGCTGGATCATCGGCGGCCCCGACCTTGTACCAGACCATATGGACAACAACCGGGGCGCGGTGATCTTCGATCACCACGACCTGCATCCCGTTGTCCAGCATGAACTCCTGGGGTTCGATTGCGGATGAGGCAACGGCGCTCGCGGCCCAGATAAAGCTGGCCGCGATCAGACGCTTGGCATGAAACATTGAAAACACGCTCCGCTCTTGGGTCGGCGCAGAATGACCGCGCGACCGGGACGGCGCAACGGGGTGTCCCGCGTTTGTGAAGCGTGTGTCGGTTTAGCGGCCCGGGGGCGGTGCGCCGGGCGTGATCACGCCGCGCGAGCGCCAGACCTGCAGCTCTGCCTGCGGGTCAAGGATCTGGTCCGCATAGGCGCGCCGGTACATGTTCGTGTTGAACATGCGTTCAAGGATACGGCCACCACCGCCCCGGCGGATCTCTTCATCCTCGGCTGCCAGCGTGGCGCGGATATCGGGCGTTACGCCCTGACGACCGGCATAGGCGACCAGCCCGGCATCGGCGCTGGGCACACCTGCCGAACGCTCGGCCGTGACCCGGCCGCCCAGAGCGGCCACAGCCGCGGCGCGCGGGTCAGGATCGGTCAGGTTCGAACCGCCGGGCGTGGGCGTCGGCAGCGTGTTGAAATCTGCCGGGGCCTGCAAAGGCTGCGTCGGCAGGATCGAGAACTCGTCCGGGCCGTTTTGCGACGAGGACGTGTTCATCAGCCGAGGCACCTCGCCATTGCGAGAGCAGGCGGAGACCGCCAGAAGGCCGATCACGGCAAAGGTGCAGAGGCGAAGCAAAGTCATCCCGGTCCCGATTGGTCTGAGCTGGGGCCTGTTTAGCCCATGCCCGGGCGATCGTCACGGGGCGTTTTGCCTCCTGACGTCAAGATGAGCCCGAACGCGCCGAGAAAGATGGCGATATCGGCCACGTTAAAGGCCCAGGGGTTGCGCAGGCCGCAGCAGCTGACATTGAGAAAATCGGCCACAGCGCCCCAGACTACGCGGTCAATCGCGTTGCCCAATGCGCCGCCGATCAGCAAACCGGCGGCAAATTGCAGGGCCGGGCGCGCGCCTTCCTTGCGCACCCAGCGCCAGACCCAGATCGCCACGATGACCGGCAGCAGCACCAGCGCCCAGCGCAGAACCCCCGAATCATCGGCAAAGAGGCCAAAATTGACCCCCCGGTTCCACGCCATGGTCAGCGTCAGGTACGGCGGCCAGACGTCGATCTGCAGGACCTCGGCCAGATTCAGCCCGGCGACGACAAGCCATTTCAGCGCCTGATCCAGCGCCAGAATGGCAAGGGTGGTCCACAGGGCGATCCGCATGTCAGTGCCGGAAGTGGCGCATGCCGGTGAAGACCATCGCCAGACCGGCCTCGTCGGCGGCGGCGATCACTTCGGCGTCACGCATCGAACCACCGGGCTGGATCACGCAGGTCGCACCGGCAGCGGCGGCTTCCATCAACCCGTCAGGGAAGGGGAAGAACGCGTCCGAGGCCACGGCAGAGCCGATGGTCAGCGGCTGCGGCAGGCCCAGGGCTTCGGCCATGCGCTCGGCCTTTTTGGCGGCGATCAGGGCACTGTCGACCCGGCTCATCTGGCCCGCGCCCACACCCACCGTCGCGCCGTCCTTGACGTAGACGATGGCGTTGGATTTCACATGCTTGGCGATTTTCCACGCCAGCAGCAGGTCTTCCATCTGCGCGGCACTCGGGGCCTTTTTGGTGACGATCTTCAGATCGTCCAGACCGACAAAGCCGTTGTCCTTGTCCTGCACCAGAAAGCCACCGGCAACCTGACGGAAGGTCAGACCACCGCTGCGCGCATCGGGCAGACCATCGGTGGTCAGCAGGCGCAGGTTCTTCTTGGCGGCGAAGATCGCCTTGGCCTCGTCACTCGCCCCTGGCGCGATGACCACTTCGGTAAAGATCCCGGTGATTTCCTGCGCGGTTTCGGCATCCAGCGGGCGGTTCAGCGCGACGATCCCGCCAAACGCGCTGGTACGGTCGCAGTCAAACGCGGCCTTGTAGGCCTCGAGCATCGTGGCACCGCGCGCCACACCGCAGGGGTTGGCGTGCTTGATGATCGCGCAGGCGGCGCTGTCGGCAGGGTCGAACTCGGCGACCAGCTCGAACGCGGCGTCGGTGTCGTTGATGTTGTTGTAGGACAGCTCTTTGCCCTGATGCTGCACCGCCGTGGCAACACCCTGACGGCCCGAGCCATCGGTATAGAACGCCGCCGACTGGTGCGGGTTTTCGCCATAGCGCAGGGTCTGGGCCAGCGTCCCGGCAAAGGCGCGGCGGCGCGGGGACGGGGTTTCCAGCGTCTGCGCAAACCATGCCGAAACCGCAGCGTCATAGGCGGCGGTGCGGGCATAGGTGCTGGCGGCGCATTCCTGACGGAAGCGCAGCGTGGTGCCGCCCTGCTCCAGCTGTTCCAGCAGGGGCGCGTAATCCTCGGGATCGGTGATCACGGTGACAAAGGCGTGGTTCTTGGCCGCCGCGCGCAGCATGGCGGGGCCGCCGATGTCGATGTTTTCGACGCAGTCGTCGTAATCGCCGCCACGGGCCACGGTGGCCTCGAACGGATAAAGGTTCACCACCAAGAGGTCGATCGGCACGATGCCGTGCTCGTCCATCGAGGCCAGATGCCCCGCATCGTCGCGCAGCGCCAGCAACCCGCCATGCACCATCGGGTGCAGGGTCTTGACCCGGCCGTGCATCATCTCGGGGAAGCCGGTCAGCTCGGCCACGTCGCGCACGGCCAGCCCGGCGTCGCGCAGGGCTTTGGCGGTGCCGCCGGTCGAGACCAGCTCAACCCCCTTGGCAGCCAGAGCACGACCGAGGTCGATCAGCCCGGCCTTGTCAGAGACAGAGAGCAGGGCACGTTTGGGAGAGACAAGATCGGTCATCGGAGGCGGTCCTTAGTCGAAGGCGAACAGGTCACGCGGCAAGGCCAGATCATCGTCGCGGCCAATGTCGCGAATCGCGAGCGGGGTATCCTGTGCCTTGGCGAGTGTCCAGTTGATCTGGCTCGTCTCATCGAGGATCGCGGCCCGAACGACGATTTGCTGGCACGGGCGCGGGGCCAGACGGCCCTTTTCCAGATAGACCGAGGGTTCCAGCGACAACCGCCCCGGCCCGTCAAAGCGAAACACCCACAATTCGCCCGAGGGCAGCGCGACCGATACGGCGCTGCCGTTCATGTCGAGCGAGGGGTCGGCATCGGGGTGCAGATGGAAGCGCAGGGCATAGGCGATACCGCGCATCCTGGTGCTGTTGAGCAGCGTCTCAAAGGTTTTGCGATGCGCCGGTTCCAGCGCGGCCAGCGTATCCTCACCCAGCACCGAGCGCCCGTCATGGTCCAGTGACAGGGTGCGCACATGGGTCAGGCCATGCGTCGGCACATAGCCGTCATGGCTGAGCAGCAGCGACGATCCGTCGCGCTCGTCCGTGCGGTGTCTTGTGACCAGACCCGGGCCTTCAACCAGCGGCGCGCCGCCGTCCTCGGGACGCGAGGCGCGCCCAAAGCGGGCCGAGGACCAGCCGTCGATCGACAGCGTGGAATGCGAATTGGTCGCGCGTCCGGCCTTTTCCCATTCGGGCCCGAACGGCAGGCCCGAACCCGAGCTGACCACCAGCGGGCGGCGGTTCGAGGTCAGCTCGAATGCCAGCATCGACGCATGCGCGCGATGCGCGGCCAGTCCACCCGGCGGTGCGGCGGCATCGACCAGCAGGGTGCTGCGCCCGCCCTCGAGCCGGGCAAAGCCCATCGCACTGCCATGGTTGGGCCGAACGGGGACATTGGCCGCCGAGAGCGCATGATCCAGCCGTCCCTCCATGCCGCGCCCGCCACCGTGGAACCGCGCCAGCCCGCCGTCGGCGTGTCTGAGCGCGCGCAGGCATGGCGCGATGCGGCTGAGCGCGCTTTCCAGCGCGGGGGGAATGGGGACCTCGGCATCCTGAAGTGCTTGCAGCGCCCAGGTCAGCAGGGTGAAAACTTCGAGCAGGTCTTCAGGGTTGCGGCTGGCCAGCCCGCCATCGGGGGCGATGTCCTCGGCGCAGGCGCGGGCCAGTGCGGCTGTCACCTCGTCGCGATACCGCTCCATCCCGATCAGCGCATAGGCGGCGTAAAGCAGGCCCGTCAGCGCCTCGAACCGGGGCAGGCCGGGGTCTGCGGCTTTCCAGCGCCGGGCCAGAAACGCGGTCTGGCGACCCAGTGCGGCGAAGAACGGCAGGGTTCCATCGGCATCTTGCCCGGCGGTCAGGAAGATGGCGTGATGCAGCCAGCGCAGCACGCGCCGCCCGGTCAGGTCAGGCTGCCAGCCGGGGCCTTTGCCCTTGCCGTATTGCGTGATCCAGTCGCCGATCCAGCCCTGCGCCGCCAGCCGCGCCGGGCGGTCGCCTGCCGCCGCCAGATGATCGAGCCAGCCCATGCCGTGCAGTTCTGCCGCAAACCCGGCCGAGGGCAGCTCGACCGCCCAGGGGGTGTGGGTTTCCAGCATATGCCCGGCCAGCAGGAAATTGCCTTGCGCCAGTTGCCGGCCCTTGGCGAAAAAGCCGACGGTGCGCGGCTCGGGCATCGAGGTGAAGCCCCCCGCCGCCGGAGCCGAGCGGACAGCGCGAGCGGCGAGGCGATTGCCCCACCGGCGTTTGCGTCCTGCCCAGCCTTGCTGCATGCCCGTGCCTCACCCTTGGTATGCCCGGCATAGCGCCCGCCCGGGCTGCTGTCATCCCGTCTGCCGGTTGGTCACACGGGATCGTGGCGAAGAAGTGCCATGTAGAACCCGTCGATGCCGCCGGATTGATCATCTGGCCCGGTCTTGTCATCGGGGCGCGTGCGCCAGCCGCCTTCAGCCGTGGCGCGGCCTAGCGGCAGCGCCGGGGTGTCGGTGCGCAGGCCGGGATGGCGTGTCAGGGCGGCGGCGATCTGTGCCTCGCCTTCATCGGGCAGCAGCGAGCAGGTGCAATAAACCAGCCGTCCGCCGGGCTTGAGAAAGCCCAGCGCGCGGTCGAGCAGGTCGGCCTGCAGCTTGGTCAACTCCTCGACATCCGCCGGTTTGCGCACAAAGGGCAGATCGGGGTGGCGGCGGATCGTACCGGTGGCCGAGCACGGCGCATCCAGCAACACGGCATCGACCAGCGCGGGCGGCGTCCAGTGCAGTGCATCGGCGCAGACGATTTCAGCGCTGAGCCCGGTGCGGGCGAGGTTTTCGCGCAGGCGGGTCAGGCGGGGTTCGGACAGATCCAGAGCGGTGACCTGCGCACCGGCGGCAGCCAGTTGCATCGTCTTGCCCCCCGGCGCTGCGCACAGGTCCAGCACGGTTTCGCCCGGCTGCACGGCCAGCAGCGTCGCGGGCAGCGCGGCGGCGGCGTCCTGCACCCACCAGTCGCCCGTCGCAAAGCCGGGCAGGGCCGAGACCTGACCACCCAGCGGCAACCGCCACGAGCCGCCGACCGGCTCAGCCCCTTCGGGTGCCGACGCGCCGGGCTTTACCGTCAGATCCAGCGCTGCGCCGGCCTGATGCGCGGTCTCGATGGCCTGCACGCCCTCTTCGCCGTACACAGCGCGCAAGCGGCGGCGCAGCCAGCCCGGCAGCTTTTGCTGCGGCAACTCGGCCCAGCCCTCGAACTCGGACGCCCGGCGCAGCACGGCATTCGCCATTCCCGCCGCCGCGCCGAATTCACGGCTGGCGCGCAGGGCTTTCACCGTCGCATTGACCACACCATGCGGCGGTGCGCCCAGTTCCAGCATCTCCACCGTGCCGACGCGCAGCGCCGCCATCACCTCGGGCTGCGGTTCGCGGCGCAGCCAGGGTTTCAGCACCGTTTCCGTGCGCGCAAAATTGCGCAGCGCGGTCAGGGCCAGCCGCTGCGCGCGCGCGCGCACGGCGGGTTCGGCCTGCGGCAAGGGGATCTCTGACAGCATCCCCCCTTCAACGACACCGGCCACCAAAAGGGCGGCGAGCTGGCGCGGATCGGCTTGGGGCTGCGGCATCGGGTCCTCGCACTTGTCGGTCTGGGGTCAGGGGGCTAAGTTGGCCTTATCCCTTTGCCCGCCGCAAGGAAAGCACATGACCGACGACAGCCTGCCCCCCGCCGCCAAACGCGCGCTTGCCGAAGCCGAAGAGCGCCGCCGCAAGGCCGACGCGGAAGCGCCGCTGCCCACAGAGCTGGGCGGCCGCAACGGGCCCGAGCCGGTGCGCTATGGGGATTGGGAGAAAAAGGGCATCGCCGTCGATTTCTGAAGCGGTTGATTGCTGAGCGCTCTCAGCGCAGCCGGAAATCCGCGTAAATCCCCGCGCCGCGCTCGGTGATGAAGCGCATCTCGTCGCCCTCGCGCAGCACAGCCTGACAATCGGAGCCCAGATCCCGTTCGCCCCAATAGAGCGAGCGGCAGAAATACCCATCCTGCCAGCGCCATTCGCCCGTCACCGGCGAGCCAAGCCCGCGCCCGGTGATCTGCCCGTCAGGCCGCACTTCCAGCCGGATCCCCAGCCGCGTCAGTTCCTGACCGACAACAAGGCGGCGAAACTCTGCTGCGTCGACAACAGGTTCGAATGCCCAGACCTGAGCCGGGAGGAGGAGGGCAACAAGGGCGAGCATCCGAACCATGAGACGCTAACGACGCGGTGGCAAAAAAGTTTCACCGCCGCGTGAACTTTTGGTCCTTACGTCCCGCAATACGTGACGTATTCGCCCGCGTCGGCAGGGGCGGGAGTTTCCAGATCCTCATACCCCGGCTTTGCGGTGAACGGATCAGCGAAGACCGTCAACAAACGCTGCATCGGCCCCAGATCGCCCGCATTCGCGGCGGCCAGCGCCTCTTCCACGCGATGATTTCGCGGGATGTAGAGCGGGTTGACCGCGTCCATTTCCTCTGCCGTCGCCGTCCGCTTGACGGCCCAGTCCTGCAGCCACGCATCCAGACGCGGGTCCGGGCCGATCAGTGCCCTGAGCGGTTCCTCATCGCCGCGCACCAGATCGGCCAAGGCGCGGAACGCCCCGGTGAAATCCGCGCCCTGCGCCGTCAGCATATCCAGAAACCCGTCGATCAGCGCATCGTCCGCCTCAGCCACGCCCAGCTTGGCGGCAAAGCGCTTGCGCCGCTCAACGGCAAAGCGCCCCTCGGCGGCCTCGATGATCGGCTGAACCAAGGGCAGCGCGTCTTCCGGGTTCTCGGCGATCAGCGGTAACAGCGATTCGGCCAGCCGCGCAAGGTTCCACCGCGCCAGCGCGGGCTGGTTGGCATAGGCGTAGCGGCCCTGATGGTCGATCGAGGAAAACACCGCCGCCGGATCATAGGCGTCGATAAAGGCACAGGGGCCATAGTCGATCGTCTCGCCCGAGATCGTCATGTTGTCGGTGTTCATCACCCCATGCACAAAGCCCACCGCCAGCCATTGCGCCACCAGCGCCATCTGCCGGTCGATGACCCGCTGCAGAAAGGCGATGTAGCGGTCAGGCTGGTCGATCAGATCGGGATCATGGCGGCGGATCGCGTAATCGGCCAGACGGCGCAGGCGGGCAATCTCTTGCCGCGCATAGAAAAACTGGAACGTACCAACGCGCAAATGGCTGGAGGCCACCCGCGCCAGCACCGCGCCTTTTTCCGGGCCTTCGCGCCAGACAGTCTCACCCGTCGCCACCGCGCTGAGCGCGCGCGTGGTCGGAATGCCCAGCCCGTGCATTGCCTCGCCGATCAGCACCTCGCGCAGCACCGGCCCCAACACCGCCTTGCCATCGCCGCCACGCGAAAACGGCGTGCGACCGCTGCCCTTGAGGTGAATGTCGCGCCGCGCGCCGTCTTGGTCGATCACTTCACCGACCAGCATCGCCCGCCCGTCGCCCAGCTGCGCGCTGAACCCGCCGAACTGATGCCCGGCATAGGCCATCGCCAGCGGCGAGGCCCCCTCGGGCATCGCGCCGCCGGTCAGCATCGCCAGCCCCTCGGGACTGCGCAGCGCCTCTGGGTCCAGCCCCAGCGCCTGCGCCACGGGCTCGTTCAGCCACAACAGCGACGGCTCGGGCGCCTTTGCGCCGGCGAAGGGAAGATACATCCCGTCCAGATCACGGGCGTAGGTGTTATCGAATTGAATGGTCAGCATGTGGCACCTCTTCCCCTTGAGATAGGGGCGCACCCCGCCTCAGTCCATGGGGGCGACAAGACCTACGACCGGCCCCATCGACATTCCCCAGTCCGAGCGGCCCAGTTCCGGCGCATACAGCCGCGATACACTGCCATCCAGATACAGCGCCCAGTTCACCCCCAGCGCGTCACGGAAGAACCGCGCGAACTGGTGAAAACTGATCGGCTGATCCGAGATCGCGAAAAACGCCGTCCGCCCGTCATCGCTGACCCCGACGCCATTGCGCAGATGCAGCGAGTCCGAGTCCGGCAGGAACCTTGGGTGCAGGTCCCCGTCGATCACCATCATCGGGCCGGATTGCGTGGCAAAGCGGCAATCGGGCGGCGCGTCAGCATAGGCGCGGCTCTCGAGAACGGAAAAGCGGTCCTCACCGATGCAGAACACGCCGTTGGGCAACATGCCGAAATTACCCGGCCCTTCGCGCGTGACGATGCGCGCCTGCTGCTGGTGATCCTCGACATACAGGCCCACGGGTGCGCGGTCGGCATGGAACATGCCCGCGTTCATCGCAAAGACCAGCGCCTTGCCCTCGGCCTGCAAGGCCGCCTCGATCCGCCCGAACGAGCCATAGATCTGCCCCTCCTCATCCGTCAGGAACAGGCGCAGGTCCTGGCCGGCGGTGACGGTGCAGGTGGTGATCGGGATCGTCTCGAAACTCACATCGCGACAAGTCGCCTGTGCCGGGGCCGCAGCAAGGCCCAAAAGCAGGGCCGCAAGCGCGCTACGCGTCATCGTCCTCGTCCGGCGCGGCCACATCGGCCTTGACGCGCGGGTCGTCGAACAGACGCCGCGCCTCTTCCAGCCGGTCAAAGGTGCCATCCAGATCGAACTTCAGTTCGGGCGCATGTTTCAACGCCATCTCGCGCGCTACCAGATGCCGCAGCTCGGCCTTGTGGCGCTTGAGCCCGGCGAGAACCTCTTCGGCCCCCTCACCGCCCAAGGGCATGACATAGACCATGGCATGACGCAGATCGGTGGTGATGGTCACCTCGGTCACGGTGATCGACACACGCGACAGCTCGGGATCGTGCAGCTCGCCGCGCGCGAAAACTTCGGCCAGCCGATGCCGGATCACCTCGGCAACCCTGAGTTGCCGTTGCGAGGGGCCTGAGCCCTGAGAGAAACGTTTTGCGCACATGCTTCTCCTCTAGGCCATTCTCCGGCGCGCGAAAAGCGGTTTTCCAACCTTGTGACGCAGGATAAGCAGGGCCCAACACAGGAGACCCCCATGAGCAACAAACCCGGAATCGTGGTAAACGGCGTGTCAGGCCGGATGGGCCGCATGCTGGTGCAGGTGATCAACGCCTCCGACAAGGCCCGTCTGGCGGGCGCTCTGGAGCGTCCCGGCCACCCGTGGATCGGCAAGGATCTGGGACTGATGCTGGGCGGTGCGGCCAATGGCATAACAGTGTCCGACGATCCCGCCGCCACGCTCAGCGATGCGCAGGCCGTCGCCGATTTCACCGCCCCCGCCGCCACCGTCGCGCTGGCCCCCGTCGCCATGGCGGCCGGTTGCGCCCATATCGTCGGCACCACCGGCATGACCGCCGCCGACATCGCAGCCCTTGGTGAAGCGGCGCAAAACGGCGTGATCGTGCGCGCGGGCAACATGAGTCTCGGCGTCAACCTGCTCGTCGCCCTGACCCGCAAGGTGGCCGAGGCGCTCGATGCCGACTACGACATCGAGGTGATCGAAGCCCACCACCGCCACAAGGTCGACGCCCCCTCGGGCACTGCCCTGATGCTGGGTCAGGCCGCCGCCGACGGCCGTGGCGTTGCGCTCAGCGATGCCGCCGTGCGCGGTCGCGACGGCATCACCGGCCCGCGCGAGCCGGGCAGCATCGGCTTCACCGCGATCCGCGGCGGTGACATCATCGGTGAGCATGACGTGATGTTCGCCACCGACGGCGAACGCATCACCCTGCGCCATGTCGCGTCTG
Source organism: Pararhodobacter zhoushanensis (assembly GCF_025949695.1). NCBI lineage: Bacteria > Pseudomonadati > Pseudomonadota > Alphaproteobacteria > Rhodobacterales > Paracoccaceae > Pararhodobacter > Pararhodobacter zhoushanensis. The sequence continues at coordinate 649,005 of NZ_JAPDFL010000001.1, forward strand.
ACCGCTCGGTCTTTGCCCGCGGCGCGCTGAAAGCGGCGCTCTGGGCGCAGGGCCGACCGAACGGCGAATACGACATGGCCGCCGTCCTCGGCCTGTAAGGGCCCATTTTCTGTCTGAAAATATCCTCAGGGGGGTGAATTCGCTGAAAGCGAAGAGGGGGCCCGAGGGCCCCCTTACCCCGCGCGCAGCGCTCATAGACCTGCGGCGTCAGCCGCTCCGCCGGATCACTTGGGCCGCATTACTTGGGCTGTTCGACCATCCGGCCCAGCCAGCGCCCGGCCAGAATATGCACATGCAGATGCGGCACTTCCTGCACGCCGTTCTCGCCGGCGTTGGACAGCAGACGATACCCGTCGCCGCCCTCGCCCGGCTGCACGCCCAGCTCTTTGCACACCGCGCCGATCGCGGCGACATAATCCGCGCGTTCAGCGACCGAGGCGTCCTGTGCGAAGTGGTCAAACGTCACATACGGCCCCTTGGGGATCACCAGCACATGGTCCGGCGCTTGCGGGCGGATGTCGTGGAAGGCCAGCGAATGCTCGGTTTCCAACAGTTTCTTGCAAGGAATCTCGCCGCGCAGGATCTTGGCGAAGATGTTCTGGTCGTCATAGCTATAGGCCAATTTGGCTCTCCGGCGCTTACTTGTTGTCGCAGATTTCGGGCAGAACGGGCCCCCAGACCGGGCAGAAGTCCTGCGTGGCGTACCACACATCCGTGGCGCCGATGGCGCTGTGAACCGGCACCCACGCGTGAACTGACCGTTGAAGCAAGGCTTGCATCGTCGTGTTGTCCATCATCGGATCGATTTCGCCCCGCCGGTAAGCCGGCGTGTCCTCGAGCTTGATCGCAGCACCGCCCGGGCGCTGTGCAGTGCCCGAGGCGAAGGCGACGTCGCCCTCGACCCGCAGGTCCGAGACGACGAAGTCGACCGGGACACCCAGCGACCACTCGGCGCTGGATCGCAGGGCGTCCATCAGGTCGGCGCGCAGCGGGGTGCCGCGCGCCGGTTCTTCCCACGCCTGCGCAGCACCCGGCAGAGCCAGAGCAACGATCAGCGCGAGCGTTTTACGCATCTTCGCTCGACCAGCCCGAGACGGCTTTTACCTCAAGGAAATCTTCGATCCCCCAGACACCGCCTTCGCGCCCGCGACCCGAAGCTTTCATGCCGCCAAAGGGCGAACCCCGGCCGCGCGATTTGCCGTTCATCTCGACCATGCCCGAGCGCAGGCGGCGGGCCAGACGGTTGCGCTTGGCGCCGTCTTCGGACTGCACATAGTTGGTCAATCCGTAGACCGTGTCATTGGCGATGCGCAGCGCGTCGGCTTCATCCTCGAACGGGATGATCGACAGCACCGGGCCAAAGATTTCCTCGCGCGCGATGGTCATGTCGTTGTTCACATCGGCAAACACCGTCGGGCGCACAAAGTAGCCGCGGTTCAGACCGTCCGGGCGGCCAAGGCCCCCGGCAACCAGACGCGCACCCTCGTCGATGCCCTTCTGGATCAGGCCCTGGATCTTGTCGAACTGCGCTTCGCTGACCACCGGCCCGATATGGTTGCCGCTGTCATGCGCCGTGGCGACCTTGGTTTTCTCGGCGGTGGCGGCGGCGATCTCGACGGCCTTGTCATAGATCGAGCGTTCCACCAGCATCCGCGTCGGCGCGTTGCACGATTGGCCGGTGTTGTTGAAGCATTGCCGGGCGCCGCGCAGCACGGCTTTCTCGTCGGCGTCGGCGAAGATGATGTTCGCGCCCTTGCCGCCCAGTTCCAGATGGATGTGTTTCAGCGTCTCGGCGGCGTTCTTGGAAATGGCGATGCCCGCGCGGGTGGAACCGGTGAAGCTGACCATGTCCACATCAACGTGGCCCGACAGCTGCGTGCCGACGCCCGGGCCGTCACCGTTCACAAGGTTGAACACGCCCGCAGGCACGCCCGCCTCGTCAAGGATTTCCGCGAACAGCATCGACGACAGCGGCGCGATTTCCGAGGGTTTCAGCACCATCGTGCAACCCGCCAGCAGCGCCGGGATGACCTTGAGCGTGACCTGATTCATCGGCCAGTTCCACGGCGTGATCAGCGCGCAGACGCCGACCGCTTCTTTGATGATGCGGTCTTCGGTGGCTTTTTCGCTCAGCGGCGTCTCGAACTCGATCTGATCAAAAGCGCGGATGAAGTTCTCGATATGCCAGGTGCCCGAGCCGGACTGGCTGGTCTTGGCCATGTCGATCGGCGCGCCCATCTCAAGGCTGATCGCTTCGCCCATCTCGTCGTTGCGGCGCTTGTAGACGTCAAGGATCCGCTTCACCAGCTCCAGACGTTCGGCCGGCGGGGTCTCCATGAATGCCGGCAGCGCGGCGCGCGCGGCGGCGACGGCGGCGTTGGTGTCGGCTTCCCCGCCCAGCGAGATGACCGCGCAGGCCTCTTCGGTCGAGGGGTCGATCACCTCGATGTCACGCCCGGCAATTGGCGCAACCCAGGCGCCATTGATATAGAAATTGCGCTTGTCCAGCATTGTGGCCTCCAAACCTAGCACCCCTGCGGGGAGTTTCCGCGGCAGACTGTCACTCTGCCAACTTGAGGGCAAGGGGGACGACAGCACGTCCCGGCTGGGTCAGAAATTCGACCAGACGCTCAGGCGGACCGCTTCGATCCGTTCGCCCGGGGGCACAACCCCTTCGGCCACCAGCATCATCGGCCCCAGGCGCACCCCGACAGCCGGGCGCAGACGGGTGTAGCGGCCATAGCGGGTGGTGGCGTGGCTGACGCCGAACAGGGCCAGCCAGCGGTCCCCGCGCCAGCCGATCTGGCTGCTCAGGTCGGTGTCCAGCTCCCGGCCAAAATAGCCGGTCCCCTGATACAGCCGCACCCCGCCGCGCATCCACAGATTGCCCCGCGTGGTGTCAAACCCCCGGCCCAGATCAAGGCCGGTCATCAGGCGATAGGTGACCGCACGCCACGGTTCATAGCGAACCCCCGCCGTGACCCCCCAGACCAACCCGCCGGGCAGATCCGGCGGATGCCAGCGGGCAAAGACATTGGCCTGATCCAGTTGCGTGGTGATCGTGAAGCTGCCGCCAAGCGTCACGCGTCGGCGCAGCCCGAATTCGGCGTAGGTTTCGGTTTGCAGCGGTCGCCAGTCGCCCGCTGCGGGCAAGGTAGACGTGGTCGACAAAAAGATGCCGCCCACCTCTCGGGGCCAAGGTCCGGCCGCCGCCGCCCCGGCGGCCAGGATACTCATAACGCACAACATAAACAGGCGGGCGCAAACGCAGTGTTTCATCGCGCTACTTCACGGTGAAATAGTTAACGAACGGTAAAAACCGGCGCGGTCTTGCCGGAATGAGGGCTGAATCTGCAAAGACAGGGTGACGCATCTTCTTTCACGCGGTCCAAGCCCCTATGTCGGTAGCAGGACATCCCAAAAAGGAGCGCACTGATGGGCCTTCGCATTAATGACGTCGCACCGGATTTTACCGCGGACTCGACCAAGGGCACGCTGAACTGGCACGATTATATCGGTGACAGCTACACCGTTTTGTTCAGCCACCCCAAGGACTTCACGCCCGTCTGCACCACCGAGTTCTCTGCCGCGGCCAAGCTGCAGGGCGACTTCGCCAAGCGCAATTGCAAACTGGCCGGGATCTCGATCGACGGCGTGTCCGAGCACGACAAGTGGATGGCCGATGTCAAGACCTATGGCGGCACGGCGCCTGATTTCCCGATCATCGCCGACCCGGATCTGACGGTCGCCAAGCTGTATGACATGCTGCCGGCTGAGGCCTATCTGCCCAACGGTCGCACCCCGAACGACACCGCCACCGTGCGCACCACCTTCATCATCGGGCCGGACAAGAAAATCCGCCTGATGCTGATCTATCCGATGTCGGTGGGCCGCAACTTCAGCGAGATCCTGCGCGCGCTGGATGCCATCCGCCAGACCGACAGCCAGCCTTTCGCCACGCCCGCCGACTGGCAGCCGGGCGACGATGTGATCGTCGCGCTGTCGGTCTCGACCGAGGACGCAAAGACCCGCTTCGGTGCGCTGGACGTGCCGCTGCCCTATTTGCGCAAGGCCAAAGCGCCGAACTGATCGCCGCTTTGTCCTGACCGGAACCGCCCGTGCCCCCAAGACGCGGGCGGTTTCATTTTGATCGCGGCGTGCAGGCCGGATGCCCCGGCCCCCAGACCCGCATTGCGTCACGGGCCAGCATGCTGGCCTCGGCACGCTCCAGCCGCGCCCGCGCCGCACCGGGATCACCGGTTTGCGCCAGCGCGCGGGTCCAGAGTCTGAGCGCCGAGCGCGCGCTCCACGGCAGCGCCGCCTGCTGCAGCCAAGCCCGCAGTCCGGGCGGCAGCGCATCATGCGCCCGCATCGAGCCTGCCCGGCGGCGCAGACCGGTGGACAGGTTGCGCATCGCTTACTGACCCCAGCGCGGGAAGGGATCGGGCATCGCGGCCCAGTCGGCAGGCGCGAAATCGTCACCGGTCAGGCAGTCATCAAGCCGCGCGCGGATCGCCGCCTCGTCCATCTCGGCTCCGATGAACACCAGCTCTTGCCGCCGGTCGCCCCAGGGCTCGGCCCAATGCGTCTGCATCTGATCCAGAATGCGGGGATCCTGCGGCCAGCGCGCCTTGGGGACCGAGGCCCACCAGCGCCCCAGCGGCGTGACCGACGACAGCGCCCCGGCCAGACTGAACTCGGCCACCCAATCGGGCCGCGTGGCGATCCAGAAATGCCCCTTGGCGCAGAATCACCCCGGGCAGCGGGCCGTTCAGCGCGTCGTGGATGCGCTGCGGATCAAAGGGACGGCGCGCGCGGTAGACAAAGCTGCGGATGCCGTATTCCTCGGTCTCGGGTGTGTGGTTGGCGAAGCCGTAAAGCTCTTTGGCCCACAGCGGATGCTCCTGTGCGCGGTCGAAATCGAAGCGCCCGGTCGCCAGAATCTCACGCGCCGGGACGCGCGACTGGTCCGTCTCGATCAGCTTGGCGTCAGGGTTCAGGGCGCGGATGATCTTGCGCGCCGCGTCCAGCCTCTCGGGGCCCGCGTCGGTGACCTTGTTCAGCACGATGACGTCCGCGAACTCCATCTGTTCGGTCAGCAGCGTGACCAACTGCCGGTCATCCCCGTCGCCCGCTGTTTCGCCCCGGTCGGACAGCGCGTCATGGCTGGCGAAATCGCGCAGCAGGTTCACCGCGTCGACCACCGTCACCATCGTATCCAGCCGCGCCACGTCGTCCAGCGCCTCGCCATCCTCATCGCGGAACGCGAAGGTGGCGGCGACGGGCAGGGGTTCGGCGATGCCGGTGGATTCGATGAGCAGATAGTCAAAGCGCCCCTCGCTGGCCAAGGCGCGTACTTCGGCCAGCAGATCGCCGCGCAGGGTGCAGCAGATGCAACCGTTCGACATCTCGACCAGCCGTTCCTGTCCCTGCCGCAGATCGACGCCGGCGGCGACCAGATCCGCGTCGATGTTCACCTCGGACATATCATTGACGATCACCGCGACACGCAGGCCTTCGCGGTTGTTGAGAACGTGGTTAAGCAGCGTGGTCTTGCCCGCGCCCAGAAAGCCGGAGAGCACGGTGACGGGAAGGCGAGGAGAGGGCATGGTCGGTCTCTGTATCGTTACGTAATAACATAACATAAACCGAGGCAGCGCCCGCCCGCAACCGGAACGTCGCGCGTTTGTGTGGGGGCGTGACTGAAATCTGTGCTGTAACCGCCGCATCGGCGCGCTATCTAAAGGGTATGAAACGCCGCATGCTTCTTGCCACGATGGGCCTTGCTGCCCTTGCCGCCGCGACCCCGGCCTTTGCGGATCCGATTCCGCTGGCCGAGATTTCGCGTTATTTCAACAGTTTCCGCACAGCGCAGGCGGATTTCTCGCAGGTGAACCCGGATGGATCGCTGTCCACCGGCCGGTTGATGATCCATCGGCCCGGTCGCGTCCGGTTCGAATATGATCCGCCGGAACAGACGCTGGTGATGGCCGCGTCAGGCTCGGTGAACATCTTCGATGCCCGCTCGAACACCGGGCCGTCGACCTATCCGCTAAGCCGTACGCCGCTCAATCTGATCCTGGACGACACGGTGAACCTGAGCCGTGCGCGCATGGTCGTGCAGCATTTTGAAGAAGGGCCGACCACGAATGTCGTGGCGCAGGACCCCGAGCACCCGGAATACGGCAACATCCGGCTGGTGTTCAGCGCCAACCCGACCGAGCTGCGCCAATGGGTGGTCACCGACGACTCTGGCCAAGAGACGACGGTTATTCTGGGCACATTGCGCACCGGCGTCACGCTGGGATCGCTGCTGTTCAACCTCGATTCCGAGATGCAGCGCCGCGGGCTGGTGTCGAACCGTTAACGCCGCCCGCAGGTTCTGAGCTGCTGGTCATACATCACCGCGCGGTTGGCGACGTTGTCGGCAACCGCGATCAGCCATGCCTGATTACGGTAGCTGCCACGCGCATAGCCGGTGTTACCCTCATGATAGGCAAGATACAGTTCACGGGCGTTGGCGGGGTGAATGCTGTTGGCGCGCTGGGCTTCGGCCGCGTACCAGCCGATGAAATCGGTCGCATCGCGGATGTCGTCACGCTGGGCGCGGCGGTTGCGGGTCGCGGCCTGATATTCGTCCCAGGTGCCGTCCAGCGCCTGGCTATAGCCATAGGCCGACGATTGGCGTCCCAGGGGAATCACCCCCAGCGCATAGCGATGCGGGGTGCGGGCGCCGCCGTCGAATCGGCTTTCAGCGTGGATAATCGCCATTTGCACCGGAACCGGCACATTCCATTCGCGCTCGGTGTCGCGCATGGCGCGTAGATAGGCGGGCCGCTCGCTGGCCAGCGCGCAGGCGTCGTCGAGATTTCGCGGCGGCGAATGGTCGCGTCCACCACAGGACGCCACCAGAAAGGCCACCGCCATCAGGCGGAGAACACTGGTCATCAAACTGCCTCGGTCGTTTTTTCGTCTTTTTTTATTGGTAACCGATTTCGCAAAGATTTGAAACGACCTTGCAGTAACAACCCGGTGCACTTTGCAAATCCCCGTGGTGCGCCGCCGGCCGTGACACATTTTCGCCCCAATCTGGTCACTGTTGGGACACGTTTCACAGACTGTTTCCGTACGATCATGACGCTTGTTATGGACGTTTGCCCGCGAGTCACGCTAGAAAACAGCGATGACAGGAGCGTTCATGCTGCAGACGCAGGCAAAATTCAGTCTTGGCCAAGTGGTCCGCCACCGCAAACACCCGTTTCGCGGGGTGGTTTTTGATGTCGACGCCATATTTGCCAACACGCAGGACTGGTACGACGCCATCCCAGAAGACAGCCGTCCCAGCAAGGACCAGCCGTTCTACCACCTGCTGGCCGAGAACGATAACAGCTACTACGTCGCCTATGTGTCCGAGCAGAACCTCGAGGCCGATGACACGGGCGAGCCTGTGGACCATCCCGATTTGCCCGATCTGTTCGGTGATTTCGAGAACGGCTATTATCCGCTTCAGGTTGATCTGAACTGAGTCAGCGCCAGCCCCGCATCAGGCGCAGGGCACGCGGAAGATCAGCCGGTTCGACCCCCCGTCGCGCCGATAGCTGAGATCACAGGCCAGACTGCGGATGATGTGCCAGCCGAATCCCCCTTCTGGCAGATGATCAGGCGGGTCGATCTTGGGAAGCGCCGGGTCCGGCAGGGCCCCGGACATCAGGGCGCGCCCATGGTCTGACACCTCACACACCAATCCGTTGCGATGACACATCACCTGCACGGCAACGGGGCCTTCACCGTCGACATAGGCATGCTCGGCGATGTTGTTGAGCACTTCAGCCAGGATCAGCTCGGTGTTGTCGATCGTTTCTGCGTCCAGTCCCGCCGATCCCAGCGCCTGCACCAGATCCCCCAGTGCGGCGCGGGTTTCGTAAACACCGGCGTTCATATGGCGGGAAAAGAGGGGCTTGGCTGCCAGTCTCTCGGCGCCAAAGCCGCCCGTGTCGGGGCTGGCGCGTGCGGCGCCGGTCACCTGAAAGAAGGAAATGACGCGATTGGGCATGCCCCCGATCCCCATGGCAACGGTCAGCCAGCTTCCTGCAAGGTGCCGGGCGGTTGCGGGTGGATGGTAAAGACGGTGTCCATGCGGGTCAGGCGAAAGACCTTGGCGACCGAGGGCGTCAGCCCCGCCAGTTCCAGCCGCCGATCCGGCGCGAGCAGCTTCATCACCGCGACGATCGCGCCCAGCCCGCTGCTGTCCAGAAAGGTGACCTTTGACAGATCGAGGATCACGGGCGTGCCACTTTCCTCTGTCGCGCTGCGCACGGCTTCTTTGAATTCGATGGCAACAGCGGCGTCGATGCGCACGTCATCGACCGCGATGATCAGGCCCTGCGGCGAGCGGCTTAACCGGATATCCACGCCTGTCTCCCTTTATTCCATCCTGTTCCTTTGGGATGCTAGGCGTTAAGTCTTGCCAAATGGTTCACAGCGGAGGGAGCGGGATATGTCAGAAGTCGTGATCATCGGCGCCGCCAGAACCCCCATGGGCGGGTTTCAGGGCGTGTTTTCGGGGGTAACCGCGGCTGAGCTGGGCGGCGTGGCGATTGCGGCCGCGCTGGAAAGCGCCGGCACCCCGCCGGACCGTGTGGAAGAATTGCTGATGGGCTGCGTGCTGCCCGCCGGACAGGGTCAGGCCCCCGCGCGGCAGGCGGGCTTCAAGGCCGGTCTGGGTGAGGACGTACCGGCAACCACGCTGAACAAGATGTGCGGCTCGGGCATGAAGGCGGTGATGGTGGCGCATGACCAGATCGCGTTGGGCCAGACCGGTATCATGGTCGCTGGCGGCATGGAGAGCATGACGGAATCGCCCTACCTTTTGCCCAAGATGCGCGCTGGCGCGCGGCTGGGGCATGGTCAGGTTATCGACCATATGTTCCTGGACGGACTGGAAGACGCCTATGACAAGGGCCGTCTGATGGGCACCTTCGCCGAGGATTGCGCCGACACGTATCATTTCTCGCGCGAGGCGCAGGATGATTACGCGCTGGGCTCGCTGACCAATGCGTTGTCGGCCCAAGCCAATGGTGCCTTTGACGGGGAAATCGCCGCCGTGACCATCCACACCCGCAAAGGTGAGGTGACGATCACCCAGGACGAGCAGCCCGGAAAGGCGCAGCCGGCAAAGATCCCGACCCTGAAACCGGCCTTTCGCAAGGACGGCACGGTCACGGCGGCCAATTCATCGTCGATCTCGGATGGCGCGGCGGCGCTGGTGCTGGCCTCACGCGATGCCGCAGAGACCCACGGTGCGCCGATCCGCGCCATCCTTCGCGGCCACGCCAGCCATGCGCAGGCCCCGGCATGGTTCAGCACCGCCCCTGTTCCGGCGGCGCGCAAGCTGCTGGATCAGCTGGGCTGGAGCGTTGCGGATGTTGACCTGTGGGAGGTGAATGAGGCCTTCGCCGTCGTTCCCATGGCCTTCATGCAAGAGCTGGGGATCGACCGCGACATCATCAACGTGAATGGCGGCGCGTGTGCGCTGGGGCATCCCATCGGTGCCTCGGGCGCGCGGATCATCGTCACGCTGTTGCACGCGCTGGAAAACCGGGGGCTGAAGCGTGGAATCGCGGCCATCTGCATCGGCGGCGGCGAAGGAACAGCCATCGCGATCGAGCGCCCCTGACAGCAGGGGCTGCGGGCCTGGCGCGGGATGGGCGCTGACCCTGAATGTATTTCGACGCGCGCCGGGGAGGGCGCGCGTCGTGAAGGATCGGCTAGCGATGCCGGTAGTCGTCAGGAAGTCAGGCGTTAGCGGTCAGCGCGCCAGGCGTTCTGGTTGTTGCGCGTCTCGACCTGGCCGTTGCCAGCGAAGTTGCTGACGGTCACGGTGTCGTTGGCATCAAGGCCGGAAGCTTTCAGTTCGCGCGACGTGTACACGTTACCAGCGCGGACCTGGACTTGCTCGCGGGCGGTGAACTCGATGACATCGGACTCGGTCAGGCCGGCAGTCGCCAGTTCCCGTGCCGAGTAAACGTCGCCAGCGCGGACGGAGTCGTTGCGCAGGTCGGCTGCATTGGCAGCAACAGCGCTCAGAGCGACAAAAGCGGCGACGGCGGCGGTGGTAGCAAAGTGGGTCATTTCAGTTTCTCTTACATTTCTGTCTGTGTGTGTCTGTGAGCGTCTTCGTTCACAAAGCAGCAGGTAAGCTTCACCACCTCTGTCATCAATCCGTTACACATATGCCCAAATCCACGTCTTAATGTGCGGAAATGCGTAGTAAACAAGCATGTGATATGTCTTGAAATGCCGACCCAAGCCGAGCGTCAAACGCTCCGCTTAGATCGCTGTCGGTTTCGGCTGAAGACGGCAAGCTTGTCACATGGCGCATCAGTCAAACAGCTTCCGCATCTGTCGGTATTTGGCCCCCGCGCCCGGGCCGTTTCAGGCCGCACCGGGATCGCCTGCTGACCATCGCCGCCGCTGCGAACGGGGGTCACTGATGGCGGCGCTCAAGCGGGTGCTTGCTGCCACATATCGGCCGAAATCAGCCAGCCGCCCTCGACCTGCTTGAGATACAGGATGCTGCGCCCCCGCAACGTCTGCGCGGCGCTGCCCTGCGGGGCAATCGTGGCCTCCCAGACGAACACGCTGGCGGCCCGGTCCGTGCCACGCTCGGTCCGCACGCGGCCCACGCGCAGGGCGGAATACCCGGCGGCAAAGCTGCGGACCCAGCCGTCACGGATCGCGGTGCGCCCGGCCGTGGCCTCGCGGTTGGGGCTGAGAACGATGGCGTCTTCGGCATAGAGCCCGGCAATCGCATAGGCGTCACGTGCCGCGACCGCGGCGACCATGGCGTCGACGGCGTCCTGCACATTGGCAAAGGACGCGACTGCTGCGCCCAGGCGGCAGGCGCGGTCAGGACCAGGACAAGGATCAAAAAGGGTTTGGCAAATCGCATGAGAAGGCTCCTGTGGTCTAAAGCCCCTCTCTGGCACGGGTGGTCCGGTCTCGCTTACCCCAAACGGATTAGGCCCAAACGCAAACGGCCCGGCACAAAGGCCGGGCCGTTCACGAATGCTGCAGGCGCTCAGAGGCTGGCGTCCATCGCCGCGATGATCGCTGCGCCCATTTCCGAGGTGGTCACCGGGGTGCCGCCCTCAGGCCCCATCAGGTCGCCGGTGCGCACGCCGTCGGCCAGAACCTTCTCGACCGCCGCTTCGACGCGGGCGGCTTCGTCGCCCATGTCGAAGGAATAGCGCAGCGCCATGGCAAAGCTGAGGATACAGGCGATCGGGTTCGCCTTGGCCTGACCGGCGATGTCGGGAGCCGAGCCGTGCACCGGCTCGTACAGTGCTTTCGGGCGGCCATTGGCCATCGGTGCGCCCAGGCTGGCCGAAGGCAGCATGCCAAGGCTGCCGGTCAGCATCGCCGCCGCGTCAGACAGCAGATCGCCGAACAGGTTGTCGGTGACGATGACGTCGAACTGCTTGGGATTGCGCACCAGCTGCATGGCGCCGTTGTCGGCATACATGTGCGACAGCGCGACGTCGGGGTATTCCTTGTCGTGGATCTCGGTCACGACCTGACGCCACAACACGCCGGATTCCATCACGTTGGCCTTCTCCATCGAGCAGACCTTGTTGCCACGCTTGCGGGCCAGTTCGAACGCCGAACGCGCCACGCGGGCGATCTCAGATTCGGTGTAGCGTTGGGTGTTGATGCCGACGCGCTCGTTGCCTTCGGTGAAGATGCCGCGCGGTTCGCCGAAATAGACACCCGAGGTCAGTTCGCGCACGATCATGATGTCCAGACCGGCAACGACGTCTTTCTTCAGGCTGCTGAAATCGGCCAGCGCGTCAAAGCACTGCGCCGGGCGCAGGTTGGCGAACAGGTCCATTTCCTTGCGCAGACGCAGCAGCCCGCGCTCGGGCTTCACCGCAAAGGGCAGCTCGTCATACTGCGGGCCACCGACAGCACCCAGCAGAACGGCGTCGACCGCTTGGGCCTTTTCCATCGTGGCATCGGCCAGCGGCGTGCCGTGCACGTCATAGGCGCAGCCCCCGACGAGATCCTCGCTGACGTCAAAGGTGACGCCGCGCTTGTCGCCCATCCAGGCGATGATCTTCTTCACCTCGGCCATGACTTCGGGACCGATGCCGTCGCCGGCGAGGATGAGGAGGGAAGGATTGGCCACGGGGAACTCCTGATTGACGGATGCGTGAGCGGCGTAGCGCGCCTCTGCCGTGCGGTCAAGCTTGCGCCGGTTTTCGTGTGCAGGGGCAGGGGCGCGGGTGTGCTATTGTCGCGCGAACCCTTGCCGCAAAGGTCGCACCCTGTGTTCAGAACATTGCTTGCCGTCGTGATCCTGTCCGCCGGTCTGGCTCCGGTCGCAAGGGCGCAAGAGGCGACCATCCGCCCCGCCGTCATCCCCGCCTTGCCCGCAGGCGAGGCCGAGCATCTGTTGCGGATGCTGGTGCAGGCGCAGGTTGCCGCGTCGAACTGTCCGGGGCCCTATGACACGGCCGCGCCGTTCTTGCTGATGTCGGCAGCGATGGAGGCCGTGATGGACCAGATCGGGCTGGACGATCAGGGTCTGGAGCAGATCTATGCGCCGGTCCGTGCGGCGGTGGACAAGCCCGCTTTCTGCACAACCGAAACGGCGCGCATCGGGTATGTGCTGGACATGCTGGTGTTCTGGGGCGGCGCGCTGACGCTTATCCGCGGCTGACACCGGCGTTTGGCACCAGCGCCGCGACCAGCAGATCCCAGACGCGGCGGATGCGCGGCGTGGTGCGGATCGCGCCGGGCGCGGCGATCCACAGGCCCAGCGGCGGCAGCGGGATTGCATCCAACGCCCTGACCCGCTCGACGGTCGGGTCGTTGTCCGCGATCCGCAGTTGCGCGACGCTGACACCGCACCCCGCGCGTACCAGTTCCCACAGCGCGGGCTGGTGATCACAGCGCACAGTGAACGAGTCGCGCGTGATGCCGGAGCCGAGGTCATTGAGCACCTTGGTCATTGACTCGCTACGATCAAACCCGACGAAATCGAGGGTCATGGCCTGTTCCAGCGTTTCGGGTCGTCCGACACGGTCCAGATAGGATGTCGCCGCATACATCGCCATCGGCAGGTCGGTCAGCTTTCGCGACACCAGATCCAGCTGGGTCGGCGGGTACATGCGCAGGGCAATGTCGGCCTCGCGGAACAGCAGGTTTTCGGTGCTGTCCGAGGGCACCAGATCCAGCGTGATCTTTGGCTCGGCCTGTCGGATCCGCGCCAGTATCGGCGGCAGCAGGTAGTGTGACACCATATGCGAGGCGGTGATCCGCACCGCCCCCTCCAGCGAGGCGCTGCCCCCTTCAGCGGCGAGCGACAGGCGGGCGGCGGCCTCGGCCATGGCGCGGGCCGGGGCGATCAGCGCGACCCCGGCGGCGCTGGGCTCCAGCCCGCTGGGAATGCGGCGGAACAACTCCGCCCCGACCGCATCTTCAAGCGCGCGGACATGGCGGCCAAGCGTGGGCTGGCTTTGCCCGGTCTTGCGCGCGGCAGCTGACAGCGAGCCGGTTTCGACCACAGCAAGGAACGAGCGGATGAGCGACCAGTCGAGCGTATCCATGCAAATATGAATACCAGATCGCCGAATTTCCGCAATTTATAAACGGCGGTGAATGGCGCAACGTGACCCCATCATCAGGATCAGGAGCACCCCATGACCGGAACCATTCTTATCGCAGGCGCCTCGGGCGGCATTGGCCGGCGCGCTGTTCAGGCCTTCACGCAAGCGGGCTGGACCGTGCGCCTGTATGACCGCAGCACCGATCTGACGCAGGCTGCGCAGGGCGTGGATGTGATCTTCAACGCCCTGAACCCGCCGATGTACCGCAACTGGCCGGTCGAGATCCCGCGCATCACCCGGATGGTGATTGACGCGGCGCGCGCCTCGGGCGCGACGGTGCTGATGCCCGGCACCGTCTATGTCTACGGCGACCAGCAAGGCCCGTGGCGCGAGGATACGCCGCACCGCGCGGCATCGCGCAAAGGCCAGATCCGCATCGACATGGAAAAGGCGTATCGCGCGGCGGCCAGTGACGGGGTGCGCACGACCATCCTGCGGGCGGGCGATTTTCTGGACGCCGAGAACCCGCAGACGCTGTTCAATCTGGTGGTGCTCAAAGGCGCGGCCAAAGGCAAGGTCACTGCCACCGGCAACCCGGACGCACCCCGCGCCTATGCCAACCTGACCGACCTGTCGCGCGCCATGGTGCTGCTGGCCGAGAAGCGGGCCGAGCTGAGCGCGTTCGCGGACATCGGCTTTCCGGGCCTGACGTTTTCCTACCGCGACCTTGCGCAGACGCTGCAGGGTGTGACCGGGCACCCCACCCGCGTGGGCCGGTTTCCGTGGTGGGCGCTCAAGATCGCCTCGCCGGTCTGGGGTTTTGCGCGGGAGATGTCGGAAATGCGGTATCTGCACGAAACACCGCATCGGATCGACGGCACCAGGTTCCAGCGGATGTTCCCTGATTTTCAGCACACCGCGCTTGCGCCGATTGTCGCCGCGCATCTGACGAAGCCAGCGGCCACCGCCGCCGCCGTGCCCGCCTGACCGCTTTGCGGGTGCAGCGAGTAGCCTTTGCACCTGCGGCGTGACCTGTCGGCGCGAAGGCGCTAGGCTTACGCTCTGAACAGGTCGCAACAGGAGGTTTCCATGTCCAAGCATCCCCTCGACCATGACCGTGGCGCGTCGTCGTCACGGTTGGCGAAATTCGCAGCCTTCGAGCGCAGCGAACAACCCAGCGCCGCCAGCAAGACATTGCAGCAGCGCCCCCGCACGCAAAGCGAAACCCGGGCCAAGCAGTTCGCCCGGATCGAGCGTGAGATGAAAGCGGTCGCGCCTTAACCCTCGCTGCCCCAGTCGGCCGCCTGCATCTCGCGCAGGCGGCTGGCCGTGCGCTCGAACTCAAACGATCCGGCACCCTCGCCGTAAAGCTGCTCGGGCTCATCCGCCGCGCTGGCGATCAGGCGGACCTTGGCCTCATAGAGCGCGTCGATCAGCGTGACGAAGCGCTTGGCCTCGTTGTAATTCGAGGCTGACAGCTGTGGGATATCCTCAAGGATCAGCACCCGTACCCGGCTGGCCAGCGCCAGATAATCCGCAGGCCCCAAGGGCCGCCCGCACAGATCCCAGAAGCCGGCACGCGCAACCGCGTTGTGGTGCTTTGGCACATCGACCTTGCGGCCCTGCACCTCGAACACCAGCGGCGTGCCCTCGGCATGGCCGGTCAGCTCGTCCCACAGCGCGTTGATCGCGGTGCGGGCCTCGGCCCCGGCGGGGTGGAAATAGACCTGCTGGCCGGTCAGCCGATGCTGGCGGTAATCGGTCTCGCTTTTCAGCGCGACCACGTCCATCTTTTCGCGCAGCAGCTCGATGAACGGCAGGAACAGCGCGCGGTTCAGCCCGTTCTTGTACAGATCCTCGGGCGGGCGGTTCGAGGTGGTGACGATCACCACGCCCTCTGCCATCAGCATCTGGAACAAGCGGCCCACGATCATCGCATCGGTGATGTCGGTGATCTGCATCTCGTCGAAGGCCAGCAACCGCACCTCGGACGCCACCCGCTGCGCCACCGGGGCCAGCGCGTCATCGACGCCGGTTTTGCGGGCTTCATGCATGCCGTGGTGGATTTCCTGCATGAAGGCATGGAAATGCACGCGGCGCTTGGCCTGAATGTCGACCGATTTCTCGAACAGATCCATCACCATGGATTTGCCGCGCCCGACTCCGCCCCACAGGTACAGGCCCTTGGGGCCCTCAGGCGCTTTCTTGAACAAACCGCCCAGCAAGGACTTCTTCACCGGCGTTTCCAGAAACACCCGGCGCTCTTCCAGCGCGGGAAGCAGGGCGCGCTGGGCGGCGTCGGGGTGGATCGAGCCGTCGGCGATGCGGCTGTCGTAGATTTCGGTCAGGGTCTTTCGCATGAAGCCTTCCCTAGCGCGGCTGGATCAGCAGCGCCAGCATCCGTTTGAGCGCCGGTTTGCGCGATTTGGCGTGGGGGTGGATGGCGACATAGGCATGGCCCAGCGGCAGGGAATGCGGCGACAGGGCGATCAGATCACCGGCGGCAATCATTGGCGCGGCCAGCGCGCGCTGACCCAGCGCGACGCCAAGGCCGCGCCGCGCCATATCCAGCGCCAGAAACGAGCCGCCGATGCGGTGGCCTGATCCGGGCGCAGGCGGTGGGCGGTCAGGCGCGTGCGCTGTCAGCCAGTCGCGCCAGGTGGGATGCGAGGCAAAACCCGCGCCCCAGTCGGTGTGGATCAGCCGGTCATCGGGCAGGTCGGGCCAGTGCGCAGCCAACGCGGGCGCGGCCAGCGGCAGTACGGCATCGCGGAAAAGCGGCTGCGTGACCAGATCGGGATAAAGCGCATCTCCATAGCTGAGCCGCAGGTCGATGCCGTCACGGGCGAAGGCGACCGGGTCCGCCTCGAGCCGCAGGTCGATCAGCGGGCCGTCCGGCTGCAGGCGGGGCAGCAGCCAGGCCTCGGCCAGCGAGGGCAGGCAACTGACCACCAGCCGTCCCTGCACCCGCCCGCCCTGCGCCCGCTCGGCCATCTGCGCCAGATCCCCCAGCGCGCGGGCGGTTTCGGCATAGATCGCCTGTCCGGCATCGGTCAGCGTGATGCGGTTGTTGTGACGGGTGAACAGGCGGCGGCCAAGGTGGTCTTCCAGCCGCCGCACCTGCTGGCTGACGGCGGCGGGGGTGACGCCCAACTCGCCCGCCGCCGCGACATAGCCGCCGTTGCGGGCCGCCGCCTCGAAGGCGCGCAGGGCGTTGAGTGGGGGCAGGTTCATGGCTTTGCCTTAGATCAGCTAAGGCAGGGTCACAATTTCTGCCGTTGCAGGCAAGCGGATTGCGGCAAATCATCGGGCCAGACCAAGAAAGGCCTACCCCATGCGCGATATCCTCGATCTTGACCGCTACCCTCTCGACCGCCCCGGATCGCCCGCGTGGCACGCGCTGGTCGGTCACTGCCGCGCGCAGCTGGCAGCCGACGGGATGTTCAGCCTGCCGGGACTGGTCACCCAAGCCGCGCTGACCCGCGCCATGGCCGAGATCACGCCGCTGATGCCGCAGGCCTTCACCCACAAGCGCAGCCACAACATCTATTTCAAACCCACGGTGCCCGGCCTGCCTGACGACCACCCTGCCCTGTGCAAGGTCGAAACCGCCAGCCACACGCTTTGCGCCGACCAGATGCCGCAATCGGTGCCGGTGTGGATCTATGAATGGGCACCGTTTCAGGTGTTTCTGGCCGCTGCGATGGACCTGCCCGCGCTGTTCCCGATGCTGGACCCGCTGGCCCGGGTCAACGTGATGACCTACCGTACCGGCGAGCGGCTGAACTGGCACTTCGACCGCTCGGATTTCACCACCACGATCCTGCTGCAGGCGCCTGAAGGGGGTGGCGAATTCCTCTATCACACCGACCTGCGCAGCGACGACAACCCCAACCACGACGGCGTCGCCCGACTGCTGCGCGGCGAAGACCCGTTGATGCAGACCCTGCGCCTGTCGGCCGGCACGTTGAACGTGTTCAAGGGCCGCAACACACCGCATTGTGTCACCCCGGTCGAGGGCAGCACAGACCGCGTGATCACCGTTTTTTCGTATTATCCGCGCCCCGGCGTGGTTTTTTCGCCCGAAGAACGCCTGGGCTTCTATGGCCGCGAAGGCTGACGCTGCGCCACAAAGGCCGGTCAATGCCCTTGCCTGACCTACCCCGCAAACGCTATCCGTTGTGCGAGTTCTTGCAAGGAAGTGACCGCATGGCGATTGATGATCCCCGCACGCTGGTGTCCACCGATTGGCTGGCGGCGCATATGGAAGACCCCGATCTGCGGATCATCGACGGGTCGTGGCACATGCCGGGCACCGGGCGCGATGGCCGGGCCGAGTATGACGCCGAACACATCCCCGGCGCGCGGTTCTTTGATATCGACGAGATTTCCGACCAGCGTTCGTCGCTTCCGCATATGGCACCACCGCCCGAAAAATTCGTCAGCCGCATGCGCGCGATGGGCATCGGCGACGGGCATCAGGTGGTGATCTACGATTCCGTCGGCGTGCGGTCGGCCCCGCGGGTGTGGTGGACGTTCCGGCTGATGGGCAAGATGGACGTAGCCGTACTGGACGGCGGTCTGCCCAAGTGGAAGGCCGAGGGCCGCCCGACCGAGGACATGCCGACCATGGTGCGCGACCGCCATATCACCGTCACCCGCATGGCCAATCTGGTCAAGGATGTCTCTCAGGTGGCTTCGGCGTCCAAGCTGGGCGACTGGCAGATCCTCGACGCGCGCGCCGCCGAGCGGTTCCGCGGCGAGGTGGAAGAACCGCGCGCCGGTCTGCGCGCGGGCCATATCCCCAACTCAAAGAACCTGCCGTTCCCCGAGTTGCAAAACCCCGATGGCACGATGAAAGACCCCGCCGCCCTGCGCGCCGCGCTGGTCGCTGCCGGGATTGATCTGGACCGCCCGGTGATCACCACCTGCGGCTCGGGCGTGACGGCGGCGATCCTCAGTCTGGCGCTGGAGATCGTCGGTCATCGCAACCACGCGCTCTATGATGGCTCGTGGAGCGAATGGGGCATGTATCCTGACCTCAAGGTCGAGAAGGGTTGAGATGATTGACTGCAAGGCTGGCGACAGCATCGACTACCGGGTGACCTGGCTGGAGATGGACAAGCGGCCAGACTACGACTGGCCGCACCAGCCCGTCGCCCATGACGGCGCGCTGATCCGCGCCATCGACCCGCCATGGTGGTGGTTTCTGTCGCTTTATGACGCGGTCGGGCGCGATTATGCCTGGACCGACAAGCACAAGATGCCGCGTGACGCGCTGCAGGCGTGGATTCAAGACCCGGCTGTGGCGATCTACACGCTGATGGGCAAGGGGTGGCCGCAGGGCTTTTTCATGCTCGACAGCCGCGAGGCGGGCGTTTGCGAACTGGCCTATTTCGGGCTGGTGCCCGAAGCGGTTGGCACGGGGCAGGGCACATGGCTGCTGAAAACCGCGGTGCTGACCGGCTGGTCGCTGCCCGGTACGCGCAAGATGACCGTCAACACCTGCACGCTGGACCACCCCCGCGCGCTGGCGCAATACCAACGCATGGGCTTTTCGCCGGTCAGCACCGAGGTGCGCTCGACCGTGCTGGAAAGCGACCATGTGTTTCTGCAACCGCTTCTCTGAAAGAGCTGACATGTTCCAGAGCCTGCCTGCCCCCGCCGCCGATCCGATCCTGCATGTGATGACGATGTACCGCGAGGATCCGCGGGCCGAGAAAGTCGATCTGGGGCTGGGGGTCTATAAAGACCCTCAAGGGGCGACACCAGTGATGCGCGCGGTCAAGGCCGCCGAGCAGCGGCTGGTCGACGAGCAGGACACCAAGAGCTACACGACGCTGTCGGGGGATCCGGCGTTTCGCGCAGCGGTGGCCGGGCTGGTCCTGGGCGATGCGGTGCCAGCGACGCGGCTGGCGGGCAGCACAACGACGGGCGGCACGGCGGGGGTGAAGCTGGGGATGGACCTGATCCACGCGGCCAGCCCGGGCTCGACGATCTGGATCTCGACGCCGACATGGCCAAACCACTACGCGCTGGCCAAGGCCGCCGGTACTGCGTTCAAGACCTATCGCTATTATGACGCCGAGACCGGCAGCATTGACCGTGCGGGCATGTGGGCGGATCTTGAGGCGGCGCAGCCCGGCGATGTGCTCCTGCTGCACGGGTGCTGCCACAACCCCACCGGGGCGGATCTGTCGGCGGAGGACTGGGCGGCTGTGGCGGCGTTCTGCAAGGCCAAGGGCGTGATGCCGTTCATCGACATCGCGTATCAGGGCTTTGGCGACGGGCTGGACGAGGACGCCGCAGGTCTTCGCGCGCTGGCGGCGCAGATGGCGCGGATGATCGTCGTGTCGTCAGCCTCGAAGAACTTTGGCCTCTACCGCGACCGCGCGGGCTGCTGTCTGGTGATCTGTCCCGAGGGAGAGCGCGCTCTGGTGCAGGGCACGCTGGAAGTGCTGAACCGCCAGTCGATCAGCTTCCCGCCGGACCATGGCGCGCGGGTGGTGACCGAGATCCTGTCTGACCCGGCGCTGCGGGCGCAGTGGGACGATGAACTGACCGAGATGCGCGACCGGATGAACCGCCTGCGCCGCCTGCTCGCCACGGCGCTGCGCGATGCCTGCGGCTCGGACCGGTTCGGGTTTCTGGCCGATCAACGCGGGATGTTCTCGATCCTGGGCGGCTCCGAGGCGCAGATCACCCGGCTGCGCGAGGAATTCGGGGTTTATATCGTCGGCGGTGGGCGGCTGAACATGGCGGGGCTGACCGAACACAGCATCCCCCGTGTCGCCAAGGCGATCGCAACGGTCCTGTGATCTCACGGAGCGGCTGACGCCGCACGCCTATGAGCGCTTCGCGCGGGTAAAGGGGGTCCTCGGACCCCCTCTTCGGCTGACGCCGAATTCACCCCCGAGGATATTTAAGGACAGAAAATAGGGCGAGTTAAGGGTTCATTGACCCTGTTTCATTTTCTGTCTTCAAATATCCACGGGGGTTTCCGAAGGGGGCGCGTCTTGCGTCGCGGCCAATCGTCCACTGGACGATTGGCTTTTCGCTCCTCACCCTTCGGCGGGGGTGTGGGGGCTGGCCCCCCACCACCAACGGGTCAGCTACGGACCAGCGCCTCGTAGGTGTCCGACACCTTGCGGGTCAGGTCGCCGACCTGGAAATGGTAGTCACCGATCTGGCCCACCGGCGTGACCTCGGCGGCGGTGCCGGTCAGCCAGCATTCCGAGAAGGTGCCAAGTTCGTCGGGCATGATGTGGCGTTCTTCGACGCTCAGGCCCATGTCCTTGAGCATGGCGATGACCGTCTGGCGGGTGATGCCGTTGAGGAAGGCGTCAGCCAGCGGCGTGTGGACCACGCCGTCCTTGACGAAGAACACATTCGCCCCGGTCGCCTCGGCCACATAGCCGCGATAGTCCATGAACAGCGCATCCGAGCAGCCTTTGGCTTCTGCCGCGTGTTTGGACATGGTGCAGATCATGTAGAGCCCGGCCGCCTTGGCCGCCGTCGGGATGGTTTCCGGCGAGGGGCGTTTCCACTTGGCGATGTCGAGCTTGGCACCCTGCCATTTCGCGTCGCCATAATACGCGCCCCATTCCCAGCCCGCGACCGCCATGCGTACCGGGTTGCGCGCGGCCGAGACGCCCATATCTTCGCCCGCGCCGCGCCAGGCGACCGCGCGCACATAGGCGTCGGTCCAGCCATTCGCCTTGAGCATGGCGTACTTGGCCTCTTCGATCTGATCGACCGAATAGGGCACGGTCATATCCAGCAGCCGGCCGGATTCGATCAGCCGGGCCGAGTGTTCGCGGCTTTTGAAGATCTTGCCGTTATAGCAACGCTCGCCCTCGAAGACCGACGAGGCATAGTGCATCGCATGGGTGAGGATATGCACTTTGGCATCGCGCCATGGCACAAGGGTGCCGTCCATCCAGATGTAGCCATCTCTGTCATCATAGGCGCCGGCCATGGCTCTCTCCCCTGCTGCGCGTTTCCGAAAATTGCGCGACAAAGGACCGGTAAGGACATTATATTGCGCAAACTGGTCGATTTGCTAACAATTGATTCTTGGAAAGTCAATAACGCTGACATAAAACGAACCTGGCCCGGTTCCGGGTCGGTTGCGGGGGTAAACAGAGATGATGGCCGACGGTATGACGGGCGGGACGACGGGTGGCGAGAACCTGCTTTTCCTGACCGACGAGCAGCTGCGCAAAGGCATCGAGGCGATGTTCTTTGCCTACCGCGGATTCACCGCTGATCCCGACCGTATCCTTGCCGATCTGTCCTATGGTCGCGCGCATCACCGGGCCTTGCACTTCATCAACCGGTCGCGCGGGACGACGGTGAATAACCTGCTTTCGGTGCTGGGGGTGACCAAGCAATCGCTGAACCGGGTGCTGCGCACGCTGATCGAGGACGGGCTGGTGGAATCCCGTGTGGGCCGCGAGGACAGACGTGAACGCAATCTCTATCTGACTGCCGCCGGGGCGGAGCTGGAGCGCCAGCTGTCCGAGGCGCAGCGCGCCCGGATGCGTGCGGCGTATCGCGCCGCCGGGCCGCAGGCCGTCGCCGGGTTCCGTCAGGTGCTGGAGGCGATGATGGACGAGTCAATCCGCGCCCAGTATCAGGCGATGCAGGATGGCAGATCATGAGCGACACCCCCGCCCATTTGCTGATCGTCGATGATGACGAACGTATCCGCGAGTTGCTCAAGCGCTATCTGGTCAAGCAGGGTTTCATGGTCACCGCCGCGCGCGATGCCGCGCAGGCGCGGCGACTGCTGAGCGGGCTGGCCTTTGATCTCATCGTTCTGGATGTGATGATGCCGGGTGAGGACGGTGTGGCGCTGACGCAATGGCTGCGCGGTGCGATGGCGACACCGGTGATCCTGCTGACTGCGCGCGGCGAGGCCAAGGATCGCATCACCGGATTCGAGGCCGGGGCGGATGACTATATCGCCAAGCCGTTCGAGCCCCGCGAGCTGGTGCTTCGCATCAACGCGATTCTGCGCCGCGCCCCCGGCCCGAAGCCGGGGCTGACGCGCCGCAGATGCTGATGCTGGGCCGGTTGCGCTATGAGATCGAGACCGGCGACTTGCGCGACGGGCAAGAGCCGGTGCGCCTGACGCAGACCGAATCAGCCCTGATGCGCATCCTTGCCGCGCGGCACGGTCAGGTGGTCAGCCGCGAAGCGCTGGTCGATCAGCTGGGTCGGGATCGCGGTCTGGGCGGAGAAATCGCGCAAGAGCGGGCGGTGGACGTTCAGATCACGCGATTGCGCCGCAAAATAGAGCTGGATCCTCGCCGCCCGCGCTATCTGCAAACGGTGCGCGGAGAGGGCTATATGTTGACTGCGGGCTGAGTGTGCTGGGGTTAAGACCGAAGCGACGCCGCGTCGCATCGCTCGTGCCGACAAGGTCGCGAAAAAAAATGACATCTTACGCCTTGACCCCGGCGCGAGTTCTTTCTACTTAGCCTCGCAATGTGGGCCGGTAGCTCAGCGGTAGAGCAACTGACTTTTAATCAGTTGGCCATAGGTTCGATCCCTATCCGGCTCACCACTTTCCTCAAAGGCCCGGGCGTTATTGCCCGGGCCTTTGGTGTTTCAGGCACAACCCGGGACGTTTCGGGCCGGGACGTTTCGGGATTGTGACAGCGGAAATCCGCTGCGTTGCAGAAACGACATCGAAATGTCACCCGGTTGTGGCGTAGGCTTGGCAATGCTCGAGTTACCGAAGCGTTTCGCAGGTTTCCGATGTCTGATCGCCACTCCTCGAATTTTTCGCCGCGCGTTTGTCGAACCTTGTTCGTGTCAGACCTGCATCTTGGGGCGCTGGGCGCGCAACCCGCACGGGCGCTGGGTTTCCTGCGTGCGCACCGGGCCGAGACCTATGTGCTTGTCGGTGATGTGCTGGACCAGTGGCAGCCGCTGTTGCCGCACTGGAGCGCCGATGATCAGGCTGTCATCGACCACCTGAACGCCCGGCAGGCCGAAGGGGCGCAGCTGATCTATCTGCGCGGCAACCACGATCCCTACCCGGAGCGTGCCCCGGCGGGCACCCAGCCACGGGTCGCCGCGCAGGATCAGCACGTTCATCATGCGGCGGACGGCAAGCGTTATCTGGTGATTCACGGCGACAAGGTCGATGCGCGGATCTTTCGCGCCCATGCCTTCACGCGACTCGGCAGCCGCATCGATCATATGCTACGCTTGCTGGACCGGGGCCTGCAGCGCCTGTCGCGGCAATCACCCGGCGAGGCGAAAAGCTCGATCGAGGCGCTTCTGGCCTGGCTCAACACGCTGATGCATGTAGGCCGCAAGCATGAGCGCAAACTGGTCGATCTGGCACGGGCAGAGGGGTTGGACGGGGTGATCTGCGGACATTTCCACATTGCGGGCCTGCACCGGGACCACGGGTTGACCTATGCCAATTGCGGCGACTGGGTCGACAGCGCGACCGGGCTGATCGAGACCTTCGACGGCACGCTGAAACTGGTGACGGCTCCGGTGCCCGTGGCGTCTTCGCAGCCCGCCGTGCCCGATATGGTCGAGGCGTAAGTCATGCTGCTGGCTCTCTCCCTTACCGCCGCCGGGCTGCTGATCGTGCATCTGCTCACCGTGCTGCTGACGCTGCGGCGAGATCACCCCCGCGCGCC
Source organism: Pararhodobacter zhoushanensis (assembly GCF_025949695.1). Classification (NCBI taxonomy): domain Bacteria; kingdom Pseudomonadati; phylum Pseudomonadota; class Alphaproteobacteria; order Rhodobacterales; family Paracoccaceae; genus Pararhodobacter; species Pararhodobacter zhoushanensis. Next base: position 673,282 of record NZ_JAPDFL010000001.1, read on the forward strand.
CGGCGCCCCGCAGCATCGGAGAGCCGCGCGTCACGCTGTTGCGCCCGGTGCATGGGCTGGATGCCTTTGATGCCGAGACGCTGGCGAGTTCCTTCGCGCAGGACTACCCGGACTATGAGGTGATCTTCTGTGCGCAAAGTGCCGATGACGCCGCCGTGCCGGTGCTGCGCGCGCTGATCGCGGCGAACCCGCGCGTCCCGGCGCAGCTGCTGATCGGCTACGATGCGATCACCGCCAATCCCAAGCTGAACAATCTGTGGAAGGGCTGGCAGGCAGCCACAGGTGACTGGATCTGCATGGCCGACGCCAATCTGTTGCTGCCTGCGGACTATCTGCGCACCGTCGTCGCCGCCTGGGGTCCGCGGACCGGGCTGGTTTCGTCTCCCGCCGTGGGCACGCGGCCGCAGGGCTGGGGCGGGCATCTGGAATGCGCCGTGCTCAACGCCAATCAGGCGCGGTTGCAGCTGGCCATCGACAGTCTGGGCAACGGGTTCACCCAAGGCAAGACGATGCTGGTCAACCGCGCGCTGATAGACCGGGCAGGGGGCTTTGCCGCGCTGGGCGCGTATCTGGCCGAGGATGCGACCGCGACCAAGATGGTGCGCTCGCTGGGCCTGCGGGTGACGCTGACGCCGATGCCGTTTTCGCAGCCGGTCGGGCAGCGCAGCCTGCGCGCGGTCTGGGACCGGCAGCTGCGCTGGAGCCGTGTGCGGCGTGACGGTTTCCCGGCGCTGTTCGCGTTCGAGCTGGCGAATGGTGCGGCGCTGCCGACGGTGCTGGCGCTGGTCGCTGGCGGCCCCGTGGTGGCGCTGGGCTATCTGGGCGTCTGGTATCTGGCCGAGATCCTGCTGATACGCCGCGCAGGCTGGCCGGGCAGCTGGCGCGATCTGGTGGCTTTGCCACTGCGCGACCTGATGCTTCCGGCGCTGTGGCTGGCCACCTTCGCCCGACGCGGGTTCGAGTGGCGTGGCACGGCGATGGGCGAGGTCACGGCAGCGGAATGATCAGCCAGGATACCCTGATGACGCTGGTCAGCGATTACGGACTGGCGATCCTTGCCCCTTTGGCGCTGCTCGAGGGGCCGATTGTCTCGGTGCTGGGCGGCTGGCTGGCCGGGCGCGGTGTGATGGTCGTGCAGGCGGTGTTTCTGTGCGTGGTGATCGCCGACGTGGTCGGCGACGCGGTGCTCTATGGCGTGGGTCGCTACGGTGGGCCGCGCGTGCCGCAGCGCTGGCGCGAAAGGCTGGGCCTGTCGCGCGACCGTCAGGCCGCGTTGATCGACCAGATCCATGCAGGCGGCGGGCGGCTGTTGGTGATCGGCAAGCTGACGCATGCGATGGGTTTCGCCGTGCTGGCGGCGGCCGGGGCCGCGCGCTATCCGTTCCTGCGCTTTCTGGCGGTGAACCTCATGGCGACGCTGCCGAAAAGCGCCGCGCTTGTCGCTTTGGGCTGGGCGCTGGGCGATTCCTGGGACCGCGCCGATGCGTGGCTGGCGCGGCTCGTGCTGGTCGGCGCGCTGCTGTCGGTCGTGGCGTTGACCTGGTGGTTCCGCCGCGCGCAGAGGCCCGCATGAACCCGCGCCTGACCTGCCTTATCGCTGCATGGAACGAGGGCGCGCGCCTGCCTGCGGTACTGGCCGCGCTACAGGACCACCCCCTGATCGACCGGCTGTTGGTGGTCGATGACGGCTCGACCGACGACACCGCGCGTGTGGCCGAGCGCGCCGGGGCCGAGGTGCTGCGCCTCACGCCCAACGGCGGCAAGACGGCGGCGCTGGCGGCGGGCATCGCCCGGCTTGAGGGCGAGCATGTGCTGGTGCTGGATGCCGACCTGACGGGCCTCACAGCGCGCGACATCACCGCCCTGGCCAGTCCCGTGTTGCGCGGTGTGGCCGAGGCGACGATCTCGCTGCGCGGCAACGCGCCGCGCACATGGCGCTGGCTGGGGGTCGATTACATCAGCGGTGAGCGGGTGCTGTCCGTCCCATTGCTCAAAACCCTCGCCCCGGCGCTGCCGGGCCTGCCGCGATTTGGCTTCGAGGTGTTTCTGAACCACGCGCTCAGGGCGCAGGGCCACCGTGTGGCGGTGGTGGGCTGGCCGGGGGTGGCCAGCCCCTCGAAAGCCAGCAAGCAGGGCCTGTGGCGGGGGCTGTGGGCCGATGTGCACATGATCCGCGACATCCTGCGCTGCCAGCCGGTTTCCGAACTGCTGGGCCAGATCAGCTGGCTGCGTGATCAGATCGCGCGCCAGAACCGCGCGTGCAGCGCCAGCGCCGCCGTGGTCAACCCGGCCACCAGACCCAGCCAGATGCCAACGCCGCCCAGATCGGTCAGGAAGCCCAACGCATACCCGGCGGGCAGACCGACCAGCCAATAGGCCACCGTCGCGATGACCATCGGCTGCCGCGTGTCCTGAATCCCGCGCAAGAGGCCCATCGCCACCACCTGCCCCGAATCCGCCAGCTGGAACAGCGCGGCGACCATCAGCAGGGTCACGCCCAGCGGTACGATAACGGCGCGTTGCGGCTCATCCGGTTTCAGGAACAGACCGACCATGTGCTCGGCGAAGACCCAGTAGATCAGCATGGTCAGCGTGGCAAAGCCCAGCGACAGGATGACCGACGCCTTTGCGGCAGAGCGCAACGCCGCCTCATCGCCGCGCCCGCGGGCGCGCCCGACCATCACCGTCGCCGCGTTCGACAGGCCCAGATGGACCATGAAGAACATCGCCGTGATCTCCAGCGCGATGGAATGCGCGGCCAGACTGTTCTTGCCCAGCCAGCCCATCATCACCGCCGACGCGGCGAAAAGCCCGGTCTCGGCCAGCATGGCCAGGCCGATGGGCAGTCCCAGCGCGTTCACCTGCCGCAGCGCCTGCCAGTCGGGCCGCCAGAAGCGCACCAGCAGCTGATAATGCTTCAGCGACGGGCGGGTGACCGCATAGGCCAGCAGCACGCCCATGGTGACGATCTGAACCAGCACCGAGGCCACGGCAGCCCCGCGAACCCCCATTTCAGGGAAACCCAGATTGCCGAAGATCAGCAGCCAGTTGACGCCGATGTTGACCAGAACGCCGATGATCGTGGCCCAGAACACCACCTGCGTGCGCCCCAGCGCGGCGAGGTAGCTTTTCAGCACCATCGCCACCAGCGCGGGTGCCAGACCGAAACCGACGATGGCCAGATAGCTGCCGCCCTGCTCGGCCACATCGGGGTCTTGCCCCAGCGCTGCCAGCAGCGGGGTCGAGAAGATGAACAACGGCAGCGCCAGCGCCGAATAGAACAGCGACAGCCACATGCCCATGCGGGTCACGCGCCGCACCTCGGTATCCTGCCCCGAGGCCGCTGACGACGCGACCATCGGCATCACCGCCTGCGCAAAGCCCATGCCCAGCGTGAACAGCACAAAGAACACCGTCGCCCCCAGCGCGCCGGCGGCAAGGGCGGTCACGGTGTACCAGCCAAGCATGATCGTATCGGTCACATGCAGCGCGAATTGTGCGACATGGCTGCCGATCAGCGGCAGGCCCAGCACCAGAACGGCGCGGGCATTCGGCAGGAAGCCGGTTTGAACGGGAATGGTCGAGGGGGCTGACATGGGAACAATCCAGCGTAACGCCCGGCGAAAATGCGCCGAGCCGTCCTGAATGCCTGCGATCCGGGCAAAGGACAACCCCGTAGGGTTGTTTTTTAACGTGTGAAGCGCGCGTACTCGGCCTGCGCGCGGCCCCAGACACCGTGCTCCAGATCGTCCAGCGTCAGAAGATGCGGCAGCAGCTGGGCGGCGAAGTCTTCCGAGGCTTCGATCGGCAGCAGCGACGGCAGGTTGTCGATCGCCATCACATCGAGCGGTAGCGCGTCATGCACGCGGACCACCGGGGCCTCCCAGCTGGTGGCGCGGTCATAGACCGGAACGGGGTTATAGGCGCTGCCCGGGTCACAGGCGATATCGCCGATGACGCGCAGCTGGCGGTCCAGGGTGCCGGCATCGGCGGGCACGAAGACGGGGCAGCCGGGGCGGGCAAGGATGCAGTTGAAGAACAGATCATGCGCCAGAACCTCGGGGAAGGGCCCGCCGCTGGCGGTCTCGGCCATGTCCCAGCGGGTGACGCGCAGGCCCAGCGCCTCGCACAGATCGGCAGCTCCGGTGCCGACGCGGCCCAGCGCGCCGATGATCAGCGCAGTCGGGCGGCGGCCGTCCAGCTCTTGTGAAAGGGCGGCGATCATCGCGTTCTTGTCGGCATAGCGCGCGACCGGGGGGCAGATATTGCCGGTATCCTGCGCCGCCCAGGCCTTGACGCTGACCCCGGCCCCGGCGAACCCGGCCCAGTAGCCGAAGGCGGCGACCCGGCGCCCGCGCTCGTCGACCAATGATTCCAGATCATAGAGCCTGCCACCCCCGGCCCTGAACCGCGCCAGCAGGGCAGGGCCGTCGGGCTGGCCCTTGTAGGCATGGCCGAAGAGGATGTGGCGATGGGGCAGGGGTGTGCCATCCTCGGGCAGTTCCTTGAGGCCAAAGATGATCGCATCCGGCGGCGCATCGGGCCAGCTGGCATAGGCAGCGCGGGTACAGCCGGCGTCGAGATAGGGCTGCAGGGGCAGGGCGCGCACCGGGCTTTCCTCGACGGTGATCTGAAAGCCCTTGGCGATCAGCGCCGCGGCACCCGCTGGCGTCAGACCAACGCGCTCTTCGTTCTGCCGCTGCTCGGCGCGGACCCACAGATGAACCATGTCAGACCCCTGCAAAGGTTTCGCTCAGGATGGCGGCCAAGGCCTCGGCATCCTGCTCGGTGAAGGCAGCGGGCAGATCGCTGTCGATGTCGAACACGCCGATCACCGCGCCACTGCCGTCGAAGACCGGCAGCACCAGCTCGGACCGCGTGGACGAGGCGCAGGCGATATGCCCGGGGAAGGCGTCGACATCAGGCACAAGCTGGACTTGCCCCGTGCGCGCAGCGGCACCGCAAACGCCTTTGGCGAAGGGGATCACCAGACAGCCGTGACCGCCCTGATACGGCCCGATCTTGAGCAATTCGGGGGCGGTGACGCGGTAGAACCCGGTCCAGTTGAACCGGTCATCCGAATGATGCACCTCGCAGGCGACGGTGGCCATGAGCGAGACGGCATCGGTCTCACCCTGGGTCAGGGCACGGATCGTGGCGGCAAGAGTGGGGTAGTCGGGCATGGCGGGCGCTCCAGTTCCCAGCGGTGTGCCATAGCGGCGCGGGCAGGAAAAGGGGGCCTTGCCCCCCTCTGCGCTGACGCGCATTCACCCCCCAGGATATTGAGAGAGCAAAGAGGCGCGTGGTTAACAAACCATTAAGCGCCCTCATCTGTCTCTAAATATCCCCGGGGGGGCGCGCCCTTGGGCGCGGCGGGGGGCTGGCCCCCCTGCCCGGCTGCCGTTCAGAGGAACAGCCGCAAGACGGCGGGCGCGATCAGCGCGGTCAGGATCGCGTTCAGGCCCATGCCGATCCCGGCAAAGGCCCCCGCTGTCGGATGCACCTGAAATGCGCGCGCCGTGCCGATGCCATGCGCTGCCGTGCCCACCGCCAGCCCCCGCGCGCGCCAGTCCGTCAGGCGCAGGGCGTTCAGCAGCGGCGTCGCGATCAGCGCGCCGGTGATGCCGGTCAGGATGACCAGCACCGCCGTCAGCGTCGGCGAGCCCCCGAGCGATTGCGCAATGCCGATGGCGACGGGGGCGGTGGTGCTTTTGGGGGCGAGAGAGGCGAGGGTTTCCATGTCCACCCCCATCGCCTTGGCGATAACGAGGGCCGAGGTGACGGCGACGACCGATCCGACCGACACCCCCGCCAGCACCGGCAGAATGGCGCGTCTCAGCCGCGCGCCCTGCGCATGCATCGGCACGGCCAGCGCCACCGTCGCCGGGCCGAGCAGGAAGTGGACGAACTGCGCGCCCTCGAAATACACCGCATAGGGCGTGCCGGTTGCCCAGAGCATCAGCCCAAGCAGCAGCACGGCGATCAGCACCGGGTTGGCGATCGGCTTTCGTCCGGCCTGTTCGGCAATGAGATCGGCGATGACATAGGCAACCAGCGTCAGAGTCAGCCAGAGCAGCGGGCCTTGCGCCAGATAGGACCAGATCTCGGCGAATTCACGCATCGCGGCTGCCTGTCAGCCGGGCGACCAGCGTGAAGGCCAGCGCCCCGGCCGCTATGGCCAGCGCCGTGGACACCACGATTGCCAGCCCCAGTGCCAGCGCCTGAGACCCCAGCCGGTCGAGATGGCCGATCACCCCGACGCCGGCCGGGACAAACAGCAACGACAGGTGGCGCAGGATGCCTTCGCCCACCGGCCGGACCATCGCGGCCAGCGGCGCCGAGGCCGACATCAGCGCCCAGAGCAGCGCCATGCCCAGCACCGGCCCCGGCACGGGCAGACCCAGCGCGCGCGCCGCCGCCTCGCCGGCCAGCTGGCACAACAGGATCAGCGTCAGGGCGCGGATCATCCCTTGGTGTCCAGCAGGGCGTTCAGCCCGGCCTCCAACCCCTCGACCAGCGGCCCGAGGCGCGCGCGCATCTCGGCCTGAAACGCCATCGCCACCGGCAGCACCCGCGCCACCAGCGCCTTGCCTTCGGGCGTCAGGCGCAGCACCAGCAGGCGACGGTCCACGGTGTTCACCGCCTTGGTGATATAGCCTGCCGCCTCGAGCCGGGACGCAGCCCGGCTGACCTTGGATTTCTCCATATCCACCCGCGCCTCGATATCGCGGACCGAGACATCGCCCGACTGGTGCAGATGCGCCAGCACGCGCCATTCGGGGATCGAGATGCCGAACTCCTCGCGGTAGCGGTCGGCAAAGGCGCGGCTGATGCGGCTGGCGGCGGCGTTCAGCCGGTAGGGCAGGAAATCATTCAGGTCGAAATCAGGCGTGTCGGTCATAAATCGCTCCGGCGGTCGCTTTAAGCCGACCACAAAGCCGGGATGAAATCAATCGACGCCTGTCACGGGGCTTGCATTGTTGCACCTGCAATGAAATAATGGACATCAGAAATGATCCAAATCCGCGAACAGGAGACGGCCATGACCGACCTCAGCCTGCCCAAAGGCATGATCCGCGCCCCCAGCGTGGCCGGCGTTCATGAGGGCTACATGCCCGGCTTCGGCAATGATTTCGAGACCGAGGCCCTGCCCGACGCCTTGCCACAAGGCCAGAACAGCCCGCAAAAATGCAACTACGGGCTTTATGCCGAGCAGCTTTCCGGCACTGCCTTCACCGCGCCGCGTGGCCAGAACGAGCGCAGCTGGTGTTACCGTATCCGGCCTTCGGTCAAGCATACCTCGCGATTCACCAAGATCGACGTGGCAGGCTGGAAAACCGCGCCGCATGTGATGCCCGATGTGATAAGTCTGGGCCAGTACCGTTGGGACCCGGTGCCGATGCCGGGCTCGGGCGACAGCTATACCTGGATCACCGGGATGCGGACCGTCACCACGGCAGGCGATGTGAACACGCAGGTCGGCATGGCGAGCCATGTGTATCTGGTGACAGCCTCGATGCAGGACGAGTATTTCTACTCAGCCGACAGTGAGCTGCTGGTGGTGCCGCAAGAGGGTCGTCTGCGGTTCTGTACCGAGATGGGGGTGATCGACCTTGAGCCCAAGGAAATCGCCATCCTGCCGCGCGGTCTGGTCTACCGGGTCGAGGTGCTGGACGGTCCCTGCCGCGGCTTTGTCTGCGAGAACTACGGCCAGAAATTCGACCTGCCCTCACGCGGGCCGATCGGTGCGAACTGCATGGCCAACCCGCGCGACTTCAAGACGCCGGTGGCGGCGTTCGAGGATCGCGAGGTGAAAAGCCGCGTGGTCATCAAGTGGTGCGGCCAGTTCCATGAGACCTTCATCGGCCACTCGCCGTTGGATGTGGTGGCGTGGCACGGCAATTATTGCCCGGTGAAATATGACTTGCGCACCTATTCGCCGGTTGGCGCGATCCTGTTCGACCACCCCGATCCGTCGATCTTTACGGTGCTGACCGCGCCTTCGGGGCAGGAAGGCACGGCGAATATCGATTTCGTGCTGTTCCGCGAGCGCTGGCTGGTGGCCGAGCACAGCTTCCGCCCGCCGTGGTATCACAAGAACATCATGTCCGAGCTGATGGGCAACATCTATGGCCAGTACGACGCCAAGCCGCACGGGTTCCAGCCCGGCGGGTTGAGCCTGCACAACTGCATGCTGCCGCATGGGCCGGACCGTGATGCGTTCGAGGGCGCGTCGAATGCGGACCTGAAACCGCATCTGCTGGACAACACCATGTCCTTCATGTTCGAGACGCGCTTTCCGCAGCAACTGACCGAATGGGCTGCCAAAGAGGCCCCGCTGCAGGACGATTACCTTGACTGCTGGACCTCGCTCGAGAAGAAATTCGACGGCACGCCCGGTATCAAATAGACCGGAGCCAAGACGCCTGCAGGGTGCATCCCTGCGCGCGGCTCTGTAAGGTGGGGTTCAACCCCACCCTACGCTGACCTTCCTAACGCAGGACTCACAATGACTCTCATCCGTTCCTGGGTCGACACCGCCAACGACCCCAGCTGCCCTTTTCCGCTGAACAACCTGCCCTATGGCGTCTTCTCGACCTCTGGCACGCAACCGCGCTGTGGCGTGGCGATTGGCGACAAGGTGCTCGACGTCGCGGCGATGGAGAAAGCGGGTTTGTTGCGGCTGGCGGACACGCCGCTGCTTGCCTCGGCCGTCTGGAACCCGCTGATGGACGCCGGAGCGGTGATCTGGGACAAGCTGCGCAGCCAACTGATGGGCCATCTGGCGCAGGGCGCAGACACGCAGGATCAGGTCGAGCCTTATCAGCACCCGCTCTCGGGTGTGACGATGCACATGCCCTTCGCTGTGACCGAATACACCGATTTCTACGCAGGCCGGAACCACGCGCAGAACGTGGGTTCCATCTTCCGCGGTAACGACAATGCGCTGCCCGTCAACTGGTTGCACATTCCGATCGGGTACAATGGCCGCGCGTCGTCGGTGGTTGTCTCGGGCACCGGTGTGCGCCGTCCCTGGGGCCAGCTGAAAAGCCCCGATCAGGAGGCGCCTGTCTTCCAGCCCTGCCGTCGCTTCGATCTGGAGCTGGAGATGGGGGCGATCGTCGGCAAACCCTCGACCGGACCGGTCACCGTGGCCGAGGCTGACGATATGATCTTTGGCTACGTGCTGCTGAACGACTGGTCGGCGCGCGATATTCAGGCGTGGGAATATGTCCCGCTGGGGCCGTTCCAGGCCAAGGCAACGGCGACGACCATCTCGCCGTGGATCGTCACCAAAGCCGCGCTGGCACCCTTCCGTGCCACGACCCCCGAGCGTGAAAAGCCGCTGCTGGCTTATTTGGAAGAGCCGCGGCCGATGCTCTACAACATCGACCTGCGCGTCGAACTCGCGCCTCAGGGCGGGACCGCGACGGAAATCGCGCGGACCAACTATACGCAGATGTATTACTCGGCGGCGCAGCAACTGGCGCATCACACGACGTCGGGCTGCCCGATGCGGGTGGGCGACCTGCTGGGTTCGGGCACCATTTCGGGGACGACCAAGGACAGCCGCGGTTCGATGCTGGAACTGAGCTGGAGCGGCAAGGAGCCGATCACGCTGGATGGCGGCGAGACGCGCAGCTTCCTTGAGGATGGCGACACGCTGACGTTGAAGGGCACCTGCCACGGCGACGGGTATTCCATCGGCTTTGGCGATTGCTCGGGCCGCATCCTGCCCGCGCTGACCGACCCTTACGCGCGCTGAGGACAAAAAGAGAGGGGGCCTTCAGCCCCCTCTTTGGCTGACGCCAAATTCACCCCCGAGGATATTTTTAGACAGATGATGCGGCCTTAACCTTTTGTTAACGCGGCTCTTTGCTCTTCAAATATCCCGGGGGTAGCGCGCAGCGCGCAGGGGGCAGCGCCCCCTGTCCGAGCTCGCAACAGGGCGGCACCTAGCGGTCGAAGAAATCCTCTTCCACATCCGTGACGTCGATATCCAGCGCTTCCAGCCCTGATTCGAGGTTTTCGGACAGGTGGGGCATCCCCATCAGGTAATCCGCCGTTGGCGTCGTCGCCTCGGTAAAGGCGGTTTCCAGCGCCTGCTCGTATTCCTCGGGCTCGAACGCGCCGCGGCCGATCCAGGCGATGGCGACCAGATGCGCCTTCTCGTCCTCGTTCATCGCGTCGATAAAGGCGTGCAGCTCGCCCGTCCGGCCGGTTTCGCGGGCTTGAAAGATGATGTGGACGACTTTCTTGAGGCTGATTTCGGGAGTCATGGCCATTCCTTTTTTCCCGACAATCGCGCCGATGGCGGGCACGTGCAAGAGGGCGGTCAGCGCTGGGCGAAAATCCGGTTCCACAGCGCTGTGGGGAAAAGCCGCCCGGCACGGAACAGCCACGAGAAGACCCTGGGGAACGACGTCATCGGTCGCCCGCTGTTCAGGGCGCGCATCATCTCGGCAGCAGCCTGTTCGGGATCCTGGATAAAGGGCATCGCGAAGCTGTTCTTGGCGGTCAGCCGCGTGCGGATAAAGCCCGGGTTGATCAGTTGCACCCGCACACCGGTTGCCTGCAAGTCCACCTGCAACGATTGCGCGAGGTTCATCAGCCCTGCTTTGGACGCGCCGTAGCCGATGCTTCCCGGCAGCCCCCGGAACCCGGCCAGCGAGCCGGTGAGCACCAGCCGTCCGCTGTTGCGGGCCAGCATGCCGGGCAGCACAGCGCCGACCACCCGCATCGCGCCCAGCAGGTTCACGTCGATCATTGCCAGCGCTTTACCCGTGTCCCATTCCTGCGCCCGCATCGGCCAGTAGGTGCCGGCCAGGAAAATAACGCCGTCCACGGTGCCGACTTCAGCCGCAGCCCCCGTGACCGAGGCATCGTCGGTCACATCCACCGCCAGCGCCCGTGCATCCGGCAATGTTTCTGCCAGATCCACAAGCCGTGCGCTGTTGCGCGCGGAGAGGATCAGCGTTGCGCCCTCGATCGACATCGCTTCGGCCAGAGCGCGGCCCAGACCTTCGGACGCACCGACCAGCCACCATGTCTGGCCTTGCAGGCTCATGTCAGTGCCGGTCGCAGGGTGGCGACCAGTTCGGCGACCTTGATGCCGAACTTGCGGAACTGACTGCGGTTGATGATCGTGCCGTTGTCCATCAGATACATCCAGTCGGTCACATCCAGCACCCAGCCTCCGGCGTGTTCCGGCAGGCGGATGCGGTACTTCAGCTGCAGCCCGGCACCCTCTTGCCGCCCGTGGCCCGGCTCGACGATATCGTCGGCATCGGCCACGACCGTCCCGTCATTGCCCATCGCCAGCGTCCAGCGGCGGTTCTGTACTTGCCCGCTGGCATAGCGGAACTGTTCTTCCAGCACGCCGCGGTTTCCGGTCCAGCGCCCGTGCATATCCGCCACAAAGCGTGAGGTCACGCGGCCTGTGGGCCCATAGATCACACCTTCGCACAGGATCGGGCCGTTCAGGTGGCGGCGGATGTCGATCTGCGGCTGCTGTCCTGCGTAATCCTCAGGGCGCTGGGCGGTGAAGCCGATGAAACGGCTGGCCAGATACCAGAGCACTCCCAACAGGGCGAGGATGGTTAACACATCGAGCATTGCGATCTCCTATCGCGAAACGTCGTGGGACGGCGGCTGCGGGCGGGGCCGATAGACCGCGCCTTTCCACCACAGTTTCAGCGCCTGCCAGTGGATCAGGGCCAGCACCCGTCGCGACCCCAAGGGGCGGCGCAGCATCGCCGCGATCAGCCCACGCGCCGTTGCCGGTTTGCGCGGGCCGGTCAGCGTGGCGATCAGCCCGCCCTTGGCATGGCCATAGGCGATGCGGATGGCGATGGCGTCGGGGCGGATGTCAAAACGGAACTGGTAATCGCCCTCGACCGGCTGAAAGGGCGAGACGTGGAAGATCTTGTGCGCCAGCAGCGTGTCCTCGGCGCGGATCGGTGCGAAGCCGTCGCGGTGGCACAGATAGGAATGGCGGTCGCCGAAGGTATTGCTCACCTCGGCAATCACGCAGATCAGCGCGTTCTGCGCGTCATGGCACAGCCAGAAGCTGACCGGGTTGAACACATGCCCCAGCACACGCGGCTGCGCCAGCAGGTCGATCCGCTCGGGCGACGGCGCACCGGCTGCCGCCAATACGTCCCGCACCCAGGCAGCGCCACGCCCTTGCGCGGCGCGCCGCCATGGTCGCTGTCATGCAGGGACAGCAGCCCCGCGCGGTTGCGGGCGAAAAGCCACGGCGCGGGCTGCGGCTTTTCCGCGTTCAGCAGCAGATAGTCGACGCCATAGCTGAATCGGTTGCTCAGCGTGTCGCTGCGCCCGTGAAAGGTGCGCCCGGCGATATGTTCGACGGCTGTCACGCGGCGGCCCTTTCGCGGGTTGCTCCCAGCTTGGTCACCACGTCCACGGCGCTGGCAAAGCCGTCCTCATGGAAGCCGTTCTTCATCCATGCGCCGCAGAACCATGTGTTGTGATGGCCATTGAGCACCCGCAACACATCCTGCGCGGCAAAGGCAGCGCGGTCATAGACCGGATGGCGGAAGGTGTGGCTGTCGTAGGTCAACTCGTCGCGGATCGGCCGGTTGCTGTTGAGGGTGACGAACATCTCATCCTCAGCCGGGATCGGCTGCAGGGCGTTCATCCAGTAGGACAGGCTGATACGCTCACGGTCCTGCGGCGAGTGTTCGGTATAAGTCCAGGCCGACCAGACCTTGCGCCGTTTAGGCATGATCGCGGCATCGCGGTGCAGCACCGCATGATTGTCCTGATAGCCGATGGCGGACAGCGCGACGCGCTCGGTTTGCGTCGCATCCGACAAGAGCGCCAGCGTGGTGTCGGAATGGGTGGCGAAGATCACCTCGTCAAAACTTTCCCAGGTGCCGCCCTCAAGGCGCACTTCGGCCCCGTTGGGGGTGCGGCGCACGGCGGCGGTGGGGGCACTGGTGCGGATATCGACGCCGCGCACCCGCAAATCGCGCTCAAGCCGGGTGACGTATTCGATCGACCCACCTTTGACGGTGTACCACTGGTGTTGGCCCGTGGCTGACAGCAGGGCGTGGTTGCGGAAGAAATCGACCATGGCGCGGGCGGGGAAATCCATGATCTTTTCCTTGGGCGTGGACCAGATCGCACCCGAGAACGGCTGGATATAGCGCTCGCGGAACCATGTCCCCATGCCCAGCGTATCCATCAGCGCGCCGATGCTCATGTCAGGGTCGGTGACGGCGGTATCGGCCCTGGCGTTGAAGCGCAGAATGTCGCGCAGCATCCGCAGAAAGCGCGGATCCGCGATGTTGCGGCGCGAGGCGAAGATCGTATCCAGCGTGTCCAGCGCGTATTCGCAGGCGCCTTGGTCGAAGGACGCCCCAAAGCCCATCGAGGCAGGGGCCGTCGGAACCTCCAGCGCCTCGAACATCGCGGTCAGGTTGGGGTAATTGGCGTGGTTGAACACGATGAACCCGGTGTCCACCGGTTGATCGCCCCGCTTGCCCGCCATCACGGTGCGCGCGTGGCCACCCAGGCGCGGCGCAGCCTCGATCAGGGTTACGCGGTGACCGGGGGCCAGCAGCCAGGCGGCGGCCATGCCAGAGATCCCGGCTCCGATGACGGCGATGCGCTTGGGGGCAACGGGGATAGACTCGAACGGCATCGGGATCTCCTGCAGGTTTCAACGGTTACGCTGCCGGAACGGGGTTGGATGACAAAAAGTTTCGGACCGCTTGATCCGCTTGCCCGCAGGCTTCGTATCCGGTCCATGTTGCAAGAACTCGCCATTCCGGGGACACTACCCCTGCCGATAGCTGCCCTGATGGGGCGGGCTGAACGGCATGAGGACAAAGGGCAGCATGACGTGACGGCGGAAGACGATAATGCCAAAGCGGTAACATGGATGCTGGCCGTGGCGCGCAATGCCGATCAGCAGGCCTTTGCGTCGCTGTTTGCGCGGTTTGCGCCGCGGGTGAAGGCGTTCCTGATCAAGTCAGGTGCGACGCCGACCCTGGCCGAGGATTGCGCGCAGGACGTGATGGCAACCGTCTGGCGCAAGGCCGGGCAGTTCGACCCGACCCGCGCGTCGGTCGCGACCTGGATCTTCACCATCGCGCGCAACCGGCGGATCGACATCCTGCGGCGGGACCGGCGGCCTGAACCGCAGGATCTGCCTTGGGGGCCCGAACCCGAGCCCGACCAGCTGGACGCGATGGTGTTGCAACAAGACACTGAACGCCTGAGCGCGGCGCTTGCCGCGCTGCCCGACAATCAACGCGCCTTGATCGAACGCGCTTATTTTGGCGATCTCAGCCACGGCGAGATCGCCAGGATTACCGGCCTGCCTTTGGGCACGATCAAGTCCCGTATCCGCCTGGCGCTGGAAAAACTGCGCCAGACCATGACCTGAGGATATCTCCGATGATCCGTCATCACCTCTCTGATTCCCTGCTGACCGGCTACTCGACCGGTTCGCTGCCCGAGGCTTTCAGCCTGCTGGTCGCCACGCATGTGTCGCTGTGCGACGAATGCCGCGCCCGGCTCGAGGCACAGGATGCCGTCGGCGGCGCGGTGCTCGAAAGCTGCGAAGCGGTGGCGATGAGCGATTCCAGCTTTGCGGCAACACTGGCCCTGCTTGGCGGTGCGACCCCCGAACGCGAAAAACCCGCGCCGTCGGCCGGCGTTTTCCCGGCACCGTTGCGAGAATACATTGGCGGGGATGCCGGGTCAGTGCGCTGGCGTCCGGTGGGCGGCGGTGTGCGCCAGGCGATCCTGCCAACGGCAAAAGGCGCAAGCGCCCGGCTGCTGTATATCCCCGCCGGAACCGCAGTGCCGGATCACGGGCATACCGGGACTGAACTGACGCTCGTCCTGTCGGGTGCCTTTGACGATGCGACCGATCATTTCGGTCCCGGCGATGTCGAGATCGCCGATGAGGATCTCGAACACACGCCCGTCGCCGCCCCTGGTGAACCGTGCATTTGCCTCGCCGTCACGGATGCGCCCCTGCGCTTCAACGGGCTGATCCCGCGGCTTTTGCAGCCATTCCTGAAGATCTGACCCGAGTCCTTTATAGGAGACGTCAGGCGGCTGCGGCGCTCGCCCCCATCGAGGGGGCTCGCACCGCGTGGGGCCAGCCCCACACCCCGCCAAAGGGGACGCACGCGCCCCCTTTGGGATCCCCCGTGGATATTTAACGACAGAAAATGGCACAGGAGGAGGCGCCGTTCATTTTCTGTCTCCAAATATCCTCGGGGGTGAATTCGGCGTTAGCCGAAGAGGGGGCAGAAGGCCCCCTGACGCGCGCCGCGCTCGCGGCGCGCCTGGCCCAACGGGAGGGGCAGGATCTGTGATCCTGCCGCGACGGGCGGGAGCCCCCCGTTGGTCTTTGCGTGCACTCAGTCCTTGCGCACCGAGGCCGTCACATAGTTGACGCTCAGATCACGATCAGACAGCGACCAGCGCCACAGGACGGGGTTGAACACCATGCCCTTGCGATCGACCGGGTCGAGGCCCGCTTGGCGGATCAGGGTGTAAAGCTCGTCCGGGGTGATGAACTTGGACCAGTCATGCGTCCCGCGCGGCAGCCAGCGCATGACCACTTCTGCCCCGAAGATCGCCATTGCATAGCTTTTCGGGTTGCGGTTCAGGGTCGAGCAGATCATCAGCCCTCCGGTTTTCAGCAGGTCATGGCAGGCCGTCAGATAGGCCAGCGGGTCGGACACATGCTCGACCACTTCCATGTTCAGCACCACGTCGAAGCGCTCGCCCGCCTCGGCCAGCGCTTCGGCCGTCGTGTGGCGGTAGTCGATGGTCAGCCCCGACTGCTCGGCATGCACCTGCGCCACCGGGATGTTGCCCGCAGCGGCATCCGCGCCGATCACGTCAGCCCCAAGCCGCGCCATCGGTTCCGACAGCAGCCCGCCGCCGCAGCCGATATCGAGCAGCCGCAGCCCGTCGAACGGCTTGGGCGCGCGCAGGTCGCGGTCGAATTCGGCGGCGATTTGCGTGGTGATATAGTCCAGCCGGCAGGGGTTGAGCTGGTGCAGCGGCTTGAACTTCCCCTGCGGGTCCCACCAATCGGCGGCCATGGCCTCGAATTTCGCGACTTCGGCGGGGTCGATGGTGCTTGTCATTCTGCGCTCCGACTTGTCTTTTGTCCTCGCATCCCGTGGAATGGGGATCGAGGGCAAGATATAGACCGGATGATGGACAAGTCCCACGAGCAAAAGAGCGCAGCCGCGTTTCTCTACCCGCCGATTGAACCCTATGAGCGGCGGGTTCTGGACGTAGGGCAGGGGCACAGCGTCTATATCGAGGAATCCGGCAATCCGGCGGGCGTGCCTGTGGTGGTGTTGCATGGCGGCCCCGGTGGCGGCTCCAGCCCGATGATGCGGCGGTTTTTCGACCCTGCGCATTATCGCATCGTGCTGTTCGACCAGCGCGGCTGCGGACGCTCGCGCCCGCATGCCAGTGTCGAGGCCAATACAACCCAGCATCTGATCGCCGATATCGAGGTGATCCGTCAGGCGCTGGGCATCGGTCGCTGGATCGTCTTTGGTGGCAGCTGGGGTGCCACGCTGGCGCTGGCCTATGCGCAGGCGCATCCCTCGCGCGCTGCGTGGCTGGTTCTGCGCGGCGTCTTCACCGGGACGCAGGCCGAACTGGACTGGTTTTATGGCGGCGGTGCCGGGCGGTTTTACCCGGAACTGTGGTCACGGTTCGTCGATGCCATTCCCGTGGACGAGCGCGACAATCTGATCGGTGCGTATCACAAGCGTCTGTTTTCCGGCGTTTTCGCGCAGGAATCGCGCTTTGCCCGGCTTTGGTCGGATTGGGAAAACGCTTTGGCGACGGTCGAGACGCGCGGCTTTTTCGAGACGCCGGTCGACTATGCCCGCGCCTTCGCCCGGTTGGAGAACCATTACTTCACCAACGCCTGTTTCTTTGAGCGCGATGGCCAGCTGTTGGCGGATCTGTGGCGGATGAGCGGGGTGCGTGGCACTATCGTGCAGGGTCAGCTGGACATGATCTGCCCGCCGGTCACCGCCTGGGGTCTGCACCGCAAATGGACCGGCAGCACCTTGCGTATGGTGCCGATGGCCGGGCATGCGCTGTCCGAGCCGGGGATCACCAGCGAGCTGGTCTCGGTCATGGACGGGTTGAAATCGGCCGGGCTGCTGCGCGATTAGGGCAAGCGGTATTCGGCGATTTCGGTCCGTTGCAGCATGTTCTGGTTGTCGTCGGATACAGTCGTCGCCCAAAGCTGCCCGCTGGCATCCTGCGTGACGCTGATGCCTTCGTGATTGTCGAGCGCGCCCATCGAGGTTTCCACCAGCGTTTCGGGCTGGCCCCAGGCACCGGGTCGCAAGCGACTGATGCGGCTGGCGAAAAAGGCAAGGCGGAATTTGCGTTCCAGCAGGTACAGGTTGCCGTCGGGGCCGAAATCCAGCCCCACGGGACGAAACCCGTCGCGGTCGGGCAAAAAGCCGACGATTTCCCACTGATTGGTCAGACGGTAGAGCGGGAAGGTGCCATCGAGCGGCGCTTCGGGCACGGCGAACACCGCGCCGGACTGATCCACCGCTATCCCTTCAAGCCCCTCATTCGAGGGCAGGCGCTGCCAGCTGTTCGCGCGGGGCAGGGCCTCGGCCGGCCCTGTTTCGTCGCGGTACTGCAGGATGCGGCTGGGCGAGCCTTCGAACGACACATGCAGCGTGCCGTCCGGGCGTTGGTCCAGCCCTTCGGAATCGGCGCGGTGGCCACGCAGGGCGCTGCCCGCCGTGCCGTTCAGCACAAAGTGTTCGATCTTTTCGATGCCGGTGATCACGCCCGCGTCATCGCGCAGCAGCCGGACGCGGACAACGAACCCCCGGTCGCTGAGCAGCAGGGCGCGGCGGCGGTCGCTGCTGAGCTCGATACCGGAAAACCCGCCGAAAAACGGCCCGCCGCTGTTCCAGTGGTAAAGCGAATCAGGGCGGCTGGTGACAGCGCGCGCCGCGCGGGCGGGCAGCAGCGCAGCGGCACCGAGGGCAAGGAAGTGGCGGCGGGACAGGGTCATGGCTGCGCGACCCTAACGGCGGAAACCAGCGGGGGAAATGCCGCGCCGCGACATATCTCTTGAAGTTGAGGGGATGTCGGCGTATATCCCCGTTCAACAGCGGCGCTGTGAGGTCCAAACTCACAGCCCACCGAGAAATTTCGCGGGCCGCTTGGCCCGTTTTTTTATTTCTGGAGCGTCGCGATGAGCGAACAAGACGACAGCACAGGATCGGTTGGCGATCTGGTGGCGCGTACGGCGATCGACCAGCGGCTGGCCGAGATCGTCAAACCTGCGGTCGAGGCCGCCGGGTTTGAACTGGTGCGCCTGCGGCTGATGTCGGGCAAGACCCGCACGCTGCAGATCATGGCCGACCGGCCCGATGGCGGGATCGAGATCGACGAACTGGGCGAGGTGACCACCATGGTCTCGGCCGTGCTGGACGTCGATGATCCGCTTGAAGATCCTTATGTGCTGGAAGTGTCGAGCCCCGGCATCGACCGCCCGCTGACCCGTCTCAAGGATTTCGATACCTGGGAAGGCTATGAAGCCCGGATCGAGACCAACGAGCTGATCGACGGTCGCCGCCGCTTCAAAGGCACGCTGCAAGGCACCGAAGGCACCGAGGTGCTGCTCGAGATCGAAGATCAGGGCGCGCCGGTCACCATCGGCCTGCAATTCGACTGGCTGTCAGATGCCAAGCTGGTTCTGACCGACGAGCTGATCGAAGAAACCCTGCGTGCCCGCAAGAGCAGCGGCGCGATTATCGAATCCGACTTCGACACCATCGAAACCGACAGCGCTTCCGAGGAGGAGTGATCCATGGCGATTACCAGTGCCAACCAGCTTGAACTGCTGCAAACCGCCGAAGCGGTCGCGCGTGAAAAACTGATCGACCCC
The DNA here is from genome assembly GCF_025949695.1 of Pararhodobacter zhoushanensis. Lineage (NCBI taxonomy): Bacteria > Pseudomonadati > Pseudomonadota > Alphaproteobacteria > Rhodobacterales > Paracoccaceae > Pararhodobacter > Pararhodobacter zhoushanensis. The sequence goes on from NZ_JAPDFL010000001.1 coordinate 692,228, forward strand.
GAACTGGTCGTGCAGGCGATGGAAGACAGCCTCGCCCGCGCCGCCAAGTCGCGCTACGGCGCTGATATGGACATCCGCGTCCACATCGACCGCAAGACGGGCCGCGCGCAGTTCACCCGTGTGCGCACGGTGGTCGAGGATGGGGCGTTCGAGAATCACCACTCGGAACTGACGCTGAAAGAGGCGAAAGCCTATCTCGCCGATCCGCAGATCGGCGATGAGGTCAAGGAAGAGGTGCCCCCGGTCGAGCTGGGCCGCATCGCCGCGCAATCGGCCAAGCAGGTGATCCTGCAGAAGGTCCGCGAAGCCGAGCGTGACCGCCAGTATGACGAATTCAAGGACCGCGCCGGGACCATCATCAACGGCACCGTCAAGCGCGAAGAGTATGGCAACATCATCGTCGATATCGGCCGTGGTGAAGGCATCCTGCGCCGGAATGAGAAGATCGGCCGCGAAAGCTATCGCCCGAACGATCGTATCCGCTGCTTCATCAAGGATGTGCGCCGTGAGGCCCGTGGCCCGCAGGTCTTCCTGTCGCGCACCGCGCCTGATTTCATGGCCGCGCTGTTCAAGATGGAAGTGCCCGAAATCTATGACGGCATCATCGAGATCAAGGCCGTTGCCCGTGACCCGGGCTCGCGCGCCAAGATCGCCGTGATCAGCTATGACAGCTCGATCGACCCGGTCGGCGCTTGCGTCGGTATGCGCGGTTCGCGCGTGCAGGCCGTGGTGAACGAGCTGCAGGGCGAAAAGATCGACATCATTCCGTGGAACGAGGATCAGGCGACCTTCCTGGTCAACGCGCTGCAGCCGGCTGAAGTGTCCAAGGTCGTCATCGACGAAGACGCCAGCCGCATCGAAGTCGTGGTGCCCGATGAGCAGCTGTCGCTGGCCATCGGTCGTCGTGGTCAGAACGTGCGTCTGGCCAGCCAGCTGACCGGTCTCGACATCGACATCATGACCGAATCGGACGAATCAGCCCGCCGTCAGGCGGAATTCGCCGAGCGCACCAAGCTGTTCATGGACTCGCTGGACGTCGACGAGATGATGGCGCAGCTCTTGGTGGCCGAAGGCTTCACCACGCTGGAAGAAGTCGCCTATGTCGAAATCGACGAACTGGTGTCGATTGACGGCTTCGACGAAGACACTGCCTCCGAGCTTCAGGCCCGCGCCCGCGACAAGATCGAAGCGGCCAATCAGGCGGCTCTGGACGCGGCGCGCAGCATGGGTGCAGAAGACAGCCTCATTGACTTTGACGGCCTGACACCCCAAATGCTCGAAGCACTGGCGAAGGACGGCATCAAGACGCTGGACGATTTCGCCACCTGCGCGGATTGGGAGCTGGCCGGTGGCTGGACCACCGATAACGGGCAGCGCATCAAGGATAACGGCATTCTCGAACCTTTCGAGATGAGCCTCGAAGAAGCCCAGACCCTGATCATGACGGCGCGTGTCCTTCTGGGATGGGTCGATCCGGCAGATCTCGAAACCGAGTCAGACGAAGACGCGGTCGAGGGCGAGGAAGACGCATAAGGAGACCTGCCCATGACGCGGGGCGGTCGCGATAAGGACCAGGACGGGCCCGAACGACGCTGTATCGTCACCGGAGAGGTGCAACCCAAAGGCGGGTTGATCCGCTTCGTGATCGGTCCAGAATCACAGGTGGTGCCCGATATCGAGGGGAAGCTGCCGGGCCGGGGCATTTATGTCGCGGCTGACAGGGCAGTCCTTGGACAGGCGGTCAAACGCCGCCTGTTCGCACGGGCGGCCAAGATGCCGGTAACGGTGTCTGACGGTCTGGACGATATGGTCCACGACCTGCTGACCCGCCGGGTGATCGAATTGATCGCTCTGGCGCGCAAGGCAGGGCAGGCAGTGGCGGGGTATGAAAAGACCCGCGACTGGCTGATGTCGGGTGAAGCGGCGGTGCTCGTGCAGGCCGCCGATGGCTCGGAACGGGGGAAAGCAAAGCTGCGACCCCCGGCGGGAAAGAACAGGCATGTGACCTGTCTGAGCGCTGGGGAAATCGGTTTGGCTTTCGGCCGGGAACATGTGATACATGCCGCGCTTGCCGCTGGTGGTCTGTCTGCACGTGTAGTAGAGGAAGCGGCGAAACTCGCGTGCATACGCGGGCAGAACGATGGTCCGATGCCATCGGAGAGGATTGACGAGACGCATGAGCGATACTGACGGCAAAAAACCCCTTGGGCTGCGTGGCGGTTCGACCCCCGGCCAGGTGAAGCAAAGCTTCAGCCACGGCCGGACCAAGGCGGTTGTGGTGGAGACCAAACGCAAGCGCGTTGTGGTGCCCAAGCCTGGTGGCACGGGCTCCTCGACCTCCGATGTTGCCCTCGCCAAGGCCTCTGCGACCGGGGGCACATCCCGCCGTCCGGCCGGGATTTCCGAAGCCGAGCTTGAGCGTCGTCTGGCCGCTGTGCGCGCTGCCAAATCGCGTGAGGTCGAAGAGGCCGCACAGCGTCTGGCGGATGAGCGCCAGCGCGAGGAAGATCGCGAGCGCCGCCGCGCCGAGATCGAAGAGAAAGAGCGCGAAGAGCGCGAACGCGAAGCCGCGCGCAAGGCCAAGGAAGACGAAGAGGCCCGCAAGGTCGCTGAAGCTGCCCAAGCGGCGGCCGATGCTGCCGCTGCAAAGGCCGCTCCGGCCCCGGCGCAGCAGCAAACTGCTGCCCCTGCGCAGGACCAGCGTTCCGCACCGCAAGCCGACCGTGGTGGCCCTGCCCGTCCCGGTGGCGGCACGCCGACCCCCCGCAAGGTG